>NZ_JAVDDT010000015.1 GCF_030848495.1 Natronospira bacteriovora | reverse complement strand
TGATGCTCCCCGATAAAAGTGGACACGCTTCGTTTTCAGGCAGCCTGCTTCTCATACTCCGCTGGACTCATGTAATCGATCCCAGAGTGCAACCTGGTCTGATTGTAGAACTGCGTGATGTATCCGGCCAGTGCCAGCCGTAGTTCTCGCTCTGATTTAAATGTCTGGCCATGAATGCGTTCTGCCTTCAGGCTGTGAAAAAAGGACTCCATGTGGGCATTATCGGTACACATGCCTGGTCGATTCATGCTCGGCCGTATCCCTCGCCGCTCCAGCTCGTTCTGAATCAAATGGGCGCCGTATTCGACACCGCGATCAGTATGGAAGATAAGCCCCGGTTTTGGGCTCCTCACCCGGAGCGCCTGCTTCAGTGCCCGAAGCGTAAGCTCCGCTGTCTTTCGCTCACCCAGCGACCAGCCGATCACCCGTCGGGAATACACATCCATCACCACCGCAAGATACCGCCAGTCCCGGCCAACACGGATATAAGTGAGATCTGCGACCCACTGCTCATCCGGGCCTCGGGGCGCTGGCTCCTTCAACCGCAGATTCCGGTAGCGAGCATAGAACTTGTCTACCCATGGGGTTCGCCGATAGATCGTCGCCGCTTTTCCGACAATAGAGGCTTCCCGCATAAGCCGCTCCACACGGCCTTTCCCAATCGAAACACCCTGCCTCAGCAGGGTTTTATGCACTCTCGGACTGCCGTAGCAGCCCCGGCTGTCCTGGTGGATCCGACGGATCCGGCGCACCAATCGGCGATCTTCCCGGACCCGCTGTGACTCCGGGCGCTTCAACCAGGCGTAATAACCACTCCGTGAGACGCCCAGCCAGTTGCAAAGGTACCTGACGCCTAGCTCTCGTCCGTGGACTTGGATGAATCCAAATCGTTCTGATGCTGTTCCGCCAGATACCGTTGCCACTTTTTTAAGATGTCATTCTCCTTCTTCAGCCGGGCATTCTCCTTCTCAAGCTTCTTCAGCCTGGAAAGCTCCCGGGTCGAAGGCGAATCCTTCCCTTTCCCCACGCCAATCCGCCTCCTCCGGTCTTGCCGGAACTTGCCCTCCCGATACTCCTTCCGCCATCGCGAGAGCATAAATGGGTGGATTCCAAGCCCCTCAGCCACATGCTGGACCTGGATTCCCTCGTGGAGGCTCATCTCCACCGCCTTAATCTTGAATTCGTCAGAATACCGCCAAGTCTTTTTCGGATTCTGATACCTTCCCATCCTACACCTCCTCGTTTGGAGAAGGTGTCCACTAAAGTCGAGGAACTACA
>NZ_JAVDDT010000014.1 GCF_030848495.1 Natronospira bacteriovora | reverse complement strand
AGTTGATGGATTTGTTAGGCTCGAAGGTACTCACAGCACGCCCAGTGCCTTCAGGCTTGCCATGCCTAGTTGGACACGTTTACCAGCATCAGATGGTTGATGAATATCCATGTTCATCGCAAAGGTGAACAAGCTATCCTCTTTCTCGACCCAGCCAACCCACCACCCGATGCCAGGTTCCGGCGCGTTTTCCCAGCCCGTCTTGCCATAGAGCTTCCAGCCCTCCCCCTGCTCAAGGAGCACGATTTCTCGGACGGCAGACTGAAGCTTTGCGGAGATTGGGAGCTGATTCCGCGCCAATCGCAGCAGAAACTCGGTTTGTTCGATGGCACTGATCTCAAGGGGGCCATCTAGCCAGAACCTATCGACACTAGCGCCAATATCGTTGTTGCCGAAATCCAGACTGGCGAGATTCTTGCGCATTGACTCGGTGCCGATGCGCCGGGCCAGCTCCTGATACACGGGGACATTGGAAGCGGTGATGGCCTCCCTCAGCCCCATGTCCTTTTCCCACGCCTTGATGACCTGTGGCTGGCCGCCGTATGGTAGCACTTCGTCCACACTTTCAACGGCTCCGACGGAAAGCCCGATAAGACTGTTGGGAATCTTGAAAGTGGAGGCAGGCACAAAGCGTGTTTTGGCTCTTGACTGGTTATAGCCCGAGAAACTGCCGGTAGCTGCGTCAAGTAGGACAAAGGTACCCGTGACTTCAGCGTCTCGGAACAAGCCTTCAATCTCCGTGCTTTCCTTCCAGCTGGAGGAACAGCCAGAAAGTCCAATGGAGAAGATTAGTGCGGCGAGTAGAGGCTTCATAGTTGATGAGCCTAACGCAAAGCTTTGCGGCAATTTTGGAACCGCGCAGCGGTGGAAAAATTGTCCGACAACAGCAGCTTGTTGAGCCAACGCCTCATCTTGGTACTTTTGGCCCGGGAACCGTATCGACTAATTGTCCGGAAAACAGAATTCCCAAATGCCCATCATCGACAGACATCCCTAAATCACGGCAAGCGCAGAAAACACGGACCTCCTCCTGCTTCTTCTCTTCGAGGCAGGAAATCACATACTCGATGAAATCTTCAACGATTTGCCGTTCATCATGAAAGAGATCCAATCCTACCGACTTCTTCGAAACGCCGAATGCTCTCTCCCACATTGACGCATAAGAATCAAAAACTGGCACCCTGCCGTTAAAGTAAAGCTCGTTGAACTTAAGCTTCTCGATGACGACGTTGCCGTGAAGCAGGTCGTTTCTTTCATTTACGAGCGAGTGGTAACGCCTGCAGGAATCATGGCTGTAATCGACATCGGACTGAAACCCCACGCAGTTGTGTGAAAGGCTCTTGATGCGGACGTCAATAGGTTGCCTGATAAGATTCTCCCTTAACCTATCATCCCGCTTCAAGGCTGGCTTCATTAGCAAGTACATCAGAAGATTAACGAACGCTTCAGCCATTACCGGCAACATCGATCGCACACCGAAGCACAAGCCTGTCGCCTTCGTGATAATTTCGGCTTGCCGCTGCCACTCCTTTGACCATTCTTTGGTGCTTTCGTAATCCCCAACGCCACCAAGCTGGGAAGTTTGGGCTGCAACATCGAGTGCATCGAGCTCAGATATTAGGCATTCAACGGACCTTCGAATCCGATGGTACGGATTGATAAACTCCACCCAATGCTCCAAGGCCCTGCGAATCCTTCCCATGGCTTGGCCATACTTGGGGAAGGTTGCCTTGATGCCTTCGACCAGTTGATCAATGGCAGCGGGCGGTAGCTCCTCGCCCGAAACCCATATCTCAGTCCGAAAATTGTGCCCTTGCACCAGGACGATGCGACCTTGAGCCTCTAGAGCCCATTCCCAATGAATTAGGTTTTCAGAATGATCACCACGCAGAATATTCTGAATCCCATTTGGGGGGCCAAATCTACCGTACAGGTAACAGTATAAATCACCCGGCTTAATCTCGTTCGCGAGTTTCCAATAAGTATTGAAGTGGGGCCGGTCATCTGACCGAAGTTGCTCGATCAACTTCCGCGGGTCGACTGCGGAAAGTTTTTCGACAAAGTCCGACTCTAGCTTCATACAGCCTCAACGCCGAGCTGAGCGGCGGGTTTGTAGCGGAGCGGAAAACCCGTCCGGCGCAGGCCCGGCCAGGGCCGGAGCGAACTCGAGCGACTTGTTAAGTGTTTTCATGCGAGCCTCGTTTACGAAAATAGCCGAAAACAGATAGCCAGACGAACACGAATGAAACGGGCCAAGCCAATATACTAAGCCATCCCCACCACTTATAACCGAGAGAAAACGCATCAAATGCCGCCACAAAAATGTTCAGGAACATGGCGAGCAGGCCATAACCGATTATGAAGTTCTCCCAAGGGTGTATCCCGGATACAACCTGAACCTCATCCTCTGGAGTTGGGCCAAATACAATCAGCAGACCGAAGGCGCAGACAACGCCGGTCGTCGTAAAAAGCGAGAATATTTTCGACTCAGAGATTTCCATAACACTTAACGCCCGGCTCACGCGCCGGTTTGGAGCCGCAGAGCGGCGGAAAATCGGTCGCCGTGCAGCCGATTGTTAGGCATTTTCAAGGACTTAGAAGATTCCACCTTTGAGCAACTCCCTCACCAAAGCTTTTATTGACTCTAAGGATACAAACCTTAGCGACCCCTTTACCCAAGAAATGTACCTAGGTTCGGTTTGAACCTTATTACCTGAAATGTAGTCATCAATAACTCCATACAACTCATGGAATCCATGAATAAGGTCGGCGCTATCTAGCCTTGCAACAGATATATCAGTAAATCCATCAGGTGAGGTTCTGCAGAATACGACGCATGGCGTTTTCGCCTGTTCACTCACGCCGAGAGCAGCCATAAGCGTCTGGTTAAATTTCTTGAGGAGCCGATCGCTTCCAGAGTGCAAATAAAATACGCTTAGCTCATTTCCGGACAGTCTATCGAGTTGAGCAAAAACACCGTGATCTTTGAGAACTTGCTTGAATTCGCGATCTTGAAAGTCATAGAACACAAAGGCTAAAGCTTTTGCTCTACCAGACTCTATGTGGTCTACCGCTATGCCGTGAAAACGTTCTAGGAATGAATCCGCGCTGTGCCCTATACCTTTACCCGAGCCCTGCTCAAAAATCGGTATCACATTATTCTCCCAATAACTGGCGTTAAACCCTACTGCCTAACGCCGAGCTGAGCGGCGGGCTTGTAGCGGAGCGGAAAGCCCGTCCGGCGGAGGCCCGATCAGGGCCGGAGCGAACTCGAGCGACTGGTTATAACTATAGGTCTTCATATGAAAAACGGTAGTATTCAAGCTCAAAACCCCAGTCGGGCAAGTCATCAACCTTTACGAGCCTTGGAAAAGGCAAGCCTGGGACATGCAATACGAAGGAGAAGAAATCCCCTTTACGGCACTCACCATCTTCGCATTCACGAAGATATCGCTCGGTTAAAGCGCACCAAGAATGGTAATGATGGGTGACTTTGCCACCGCCTTCCAGCTCCCACACAAACCCTTCGGCATCTTTCTCATGCCAAGTATGAAACCACTTCCCTCCGCCGCAAAAACTACCTTGATACTCACACTGAACGGTATCACTGAAATCAACGGCTTCTCCGTCATTGCGCAGCGAAAACTCGAGGAAGAACTGCCTACTGGAACCTTCCTCCGGAAAGTCAATGTCGGATTTAGCTTTGCTGCAGGCGACGGAACTCCCAACGACTGAACCTAACGCGCCAATTGACTGGCACCCACCAGAAAAGAGCAGCGTGATGACTATGGTAAATCGGCTTAGCATCTAGGTCCTTTAGTTATAACGCCCATCGTAACCGGGCGGCTTTGGAGCGTCAGCGGAAAAGCCGA
>NZ_JAVDDT010000013.1 GCF_030848495.1 Natronospira bacteriovora | reverse complement strand
GAGTGCTGAGTGCTGAGTGGGTGCTGGTCGGAGGGGGTGGGGTTCCTGGGGGTGTGGGGCTTCGACTGGCTGGTGAGGCGTAAGGCGTGAGGGGAAAGGCCGAAGCCTTCGGCTTCCGCGCTTTGCGCGTATCAGGCCGGCCTGCGGCCGGCTGTTGGGCGCCGTAGGCGCCCGGGTTGCCGCCTCACACCTTACGCCTTACGCCTCACGTTCGAAGCCGCAACACCCCAAGCCACCCCGACACCCTCTAACGCCCCCACTCAGCACTCAGCACTCAAAACTTTCCCGCGGCCGACACGCCGTGGCCATCAACAGCAACCACAAGGCCACCAGCGCGGCGGCGGCGCCCAGGGTCACCGGCACGCCGGTAAAACCGAGCAGCAGGCCGCCGCCGGCGCCGCCGACGAAGGCACCCAGGAACTGGGCGCTGGAGTAGAGCCCCAAGGCCGCGCCACGACGATCATCCGGCACCACCTGACTGACCCGGGCCGGGAGGTGGGCTTCCATGAAGGTGAAACCGATGAAGAAGATCCAGAGGCCGGCGATCAGCAGCCAGGCATTGCCACCCGAGGAGGCCATCAGACCCTGGCCGAGCGCCACCTGGGCCAGGGCCAGGAGCACCATGCCATGGGCGCGGCTGCCGCGTTCGGCCTTGAGCACCATGGGCACCATGCCGGCGACGGCCCCCAGCAGCACCGGCAGATAGATCTGCCAGTGGGCGGCCAGGGCCAGGCCGGTGGTGTCGCGCAGCAGGGCGGGCAGAATCACGAAACTCGCCGTCAGCACCAGGTGCAGAACGAAGATGCCCACCGTCAGGCCGGTGAAGCCCGGCAGGCGAAAGAGCTCCAGGCCCAGGCCACCGCCGCCCCCGTTCACCGGCACGCGGGGAACAGTGAGCAACAGCCAGCCGGCGGCCGCCAGCCCGAGAATGGCGGTGAGCAGGAAGATCCCCGGCACCCCCATGATCCCTTCCAGAACCGGGCCCAGCACCATGGAAAGCCCGAAGGCCCCGCCAATACTGGCCCCGATCATGGCCATGGCACGGGTGCGGAATCGAGCCGGGGTGATATCGGCGACCAGGGCGGTGATGGCCGCGGCAATGGCCCCGGCACCCTGCAGGCCGCGACCCAGGATCACGCCCCAGATGGTTTCCGCCTGGGAGGCCACCAGACCACCCGCGGCAAAGATGACCAGACCCAGCACGATGATGCGGCGGCGCCCGAAGCGATCCGACAGCGCCCCCATGGGAATCTGGAACACGGCCTGGGTGATGCCATAGACACCCAGGGCCAGGCCGATCAGCGCCGGCGTGGCGTCGGGCAGATCCGCCGCCCACACCGCCAGCACCGGGAAGACCATGAAAATGCCCAGCATGCGCAGGGCAAACACCCCGGACAGGGCCCCCACGGCAGGCCAGTTGGGACGATCGGATTGTTGGTTCGGCGTATTCACGGGGGCGGAGTTTACCAAGATATGGCCGGCGAAGCCGGCTTCGCCGGCAGGAGCAAGAAGCAAGGAGCAAGGAGCAAAAACACACGGCAATCCCTGCCCGCGTAGGAGCGGATTTATCCGCGATCACAATCCCTCCCCTGGCACGCCCCCATATCGAGCCCCCTGTAGGCGCGGGTTCAGTGTCCAATTCACGGCGCATTTAAGCCTTCCCCGACAATCCCCGTCGGAAAATGACGGCTCCGCCTGTCCCCTGCGTGATTCACCCCGTTGAATACCGTAGAATCCCAGCATCTTCAGCGCGACCTCCCGGTCGCAGGCTCAATCAGCAGGAATGAGGGAACACCATGGCCAGAGGCGTCAACAAAGCCATCCTGATCGGCAACCTGGGCGTCGACCCGGAAACCAAGTACACCCCCTCCGGGGCTGCCGTCACCAACATTCGCATCGCCACCTCCGAGCAGTGGCGCGACAAGAACACCGGTGAACAGCAGGAACGCACCGAATGGCACCGGGTGGTCTTCTTCGGCAAGCTGGCCGAAATCGCCGGTGAATACCTGCGCAAGGGCTCCAAGGTCTACGTCGAAGGCCGCATCCAGACCCGCAAATGGCAGGGCCAGGACGGCCAGGATCGCTACACCACCGAAATCGTCGCCAACGAAATGCAGATGCTCGATGGACGCAGCGGCGGCGGTGAATTCAACCAACGCCCCCCCGCCCAGAACCGCGGCCAGCAACCCGCCGAACAAAGCAGCAACCTCGGCGACCCCGACTTCGACGACGACATCCCGTTTTAAAACCGGAAAAGCGCCGCGAAATGCACGCAAAATGAACGCGAAATAAATTCAAAAAAATATTGAGGGGAAAAGGGCTCGGGGGGACGCATGGAATGCGCGGAAAAGCCGGAGCTGGACCGGCTCGCCCGGCTGGCTGTGGGGGCGGCCATGGAGGTGCTCAACACGCTAGGGGCCGGGTTTCTTGAAAAGGTCTATGAGCGTGCGCTCGTCAGCGAGCTGACCGCACGCGGCCTGGAGGTCAAGCCGCAGGCAGCGCTTGAGGTGGTCTACAAAGGGGAGCCGGTTGGACACTATACCGCCGACCTTCTGATCGAAGATCGCCTCATCGTTGAGCTCAAATGCGTCCAGGCGCTGCGTGAAGAACATATTGCTCAATGTCTGAATTATCTCGCGGCAAGCCGCTTGAAGATTGCTTTGCTCTTGAATTTCAGTACGCCGAGGCTTGAGTGGCGACGAGTAGTCAGAGGCCTGTAGTCCATCCTGACCGCCGGCACGGCCCCACATATAGCGTCCATTTAGCGTGCATTTCGCGGCCAAATGTTTTTAGGGTTTTCAAATGCGTCCGACGGTTTCGATTGTTACCCCCGCGCGTGATACGGCCCCGTGGCTGGCGGAGGCCATTGCGTCGGTGCGGGCGCAGTCGTTTCAGGAGTGGGAGCATCTGATCGTCAATGATGGCTCGGTGGATGACACGGCGGCGGTGATTGATCGGGCTGCCGGGGAAGACGGGCGGATTCGCCCCATTCACCTGGACAGCCCCGTGAGGCCGGCGCTGGCTCGCAACCGGGCGCTGGAAAACGCCCGGGGCCGCTACATCGCCTTTCTCGACAGCGACGATCTCTGGCTGCCGGACAAGCTTGAGCGCCAGGTCGCCTTCATGCGCGATACCGAAGCCGCCTTCAGCTACACCGCCTATTACATCCGGCGTGAAGCCGACGGCAGTCAGCGCATGATCCGGCCGCGCCCGCGAGCCAGCTACCGCAGCCTGCTCAAGGCCAACATCATCGCCACCTCCACGGCCATGTACGACCGCGAGGCCCCCGAAACCGAACTGGACAAACTGCGCCTGCCCCTGATCCAACAGCGCCAGGACCTGGGCTTCTGGCTGCGCCTGCTGCGCCACCTGGACACCGCCCACTGCCTGGAAGAGCCCCTCACCGTCATCCGCAAACGCGCGGGCTCACTCTCCGACAACAAACTCCGTTCCATCCTCTGGACCTGGCGCCTCTACCGCGATCATGAGCGTCTCTCTCTTATTCCCCGTTGCTGGTATTTCGGGAATTATCTCGTTCGCACCACGCTCAAGCATCTGCTTTGAGTGCTGAGTGCTGAGTGCTGAGTGCTGAGTGCTGAGTGCTGAGTGCTGAGTGCTGAGTGCTGAGTGGGGGCGTTAGAAGGTGCCGGGGCGCGGCTGGTGTTGCGGCCTCGACAGTGAGGTGTGAGGGGTGAGGCGTGAGGTGAAAAGCGGGGCGCCGTTGGCGCCCGGCGGCTGGCCTTTTGGCCAGCCTGGTTCGCGCGGAGCGCGGAAGCCGAAGGCTTCGGGTTTTCACCTCACGCCTTACGCCTCACACCTCACGTTCGGAGCCGGTGGACGTGCGGTGCCACCCCGCCCGCTAACGGCTCCGGCAAGTGCATATCGAGGCTAAAGCCTCTCCCACAGGCACGGCATCTCACCCGGCCCGGCCAATCAATTCTTCTGAATTTCGATACCGAGGGCTTTCAGCTTACGGTAGAGGTGGGTGCGTTCCAGGCCGACGCGTTCGGCCAGTTTGCCGACGCGGCCGCCGCAGAGTTCCAGTTGCTGTTCCAGGTAGGCGCGTTCAAAGCGTTCACGGGCTTCACGCAGGCTCAGGCCCAGCAGATCCTGCTTGACCAGTGGTTCCACTTCCCGTTCCGTCTCTCGTCGGAGTTCCCGTTCCACTTCTTCCAGGCCCACCTCTTCCCCGTCGGACATGGCAAGGAAGCGGTGCACCATGTTCTTCACTTCGCGGATGTTGCCGGGCCAGGGGTAGTTGCGCAGACGGTTCTGGGCGGCCACGGAGAAGCGCTTGAAGGGCAGGCCTTCCTGATCCACCAGCACGTCCACGTAATAGCGGATCAGATCCGGCACGTCTTCGCGGTAATCGCGCAGGGGCGGGACGTGGATGGGCAGCACGTCCAGGTGATTGAGCAGGTCCTGGCGGAAACGGCCGCGCTCCACGAGGCGGGCGATGTCGGGCTGGGCGGAGGCGACCAGGCGTACGTCCAGGGCCTCGCGGCGGGTGCTGCCCACGGGGCTGTAGCCGCCGGCCTCCAGCGCGGACATGAGCAGGCGCTGAACCTCGGGATCCATGTCGCCCAGTTCGTTCAGGAACAGGGTGCCGCCCCGGGCCTTTTCCAGGGCACCGGCTTCCAGGTTGTCACCGTCCTGGCGGCCGAACAGAACGACCTCGGCGTCGTCCGGACGCAGACTGCCGAGGACCAGATTGATGAAACGGCCATCCGATCGCGGGCTTTTTGAATGCAGATAACGGGCGAGGGTCTCGCGGCCGGTGCCGGCCTCGCCCAGCAGCAGCACGGGGGAACCCTCGGTGGCTACCCGATCGATTCGACGGCGGGTCTCCCGCATCACTTCGGAACGGCCCACCGGCTCCACCAGCGGGGACAGAATGGAACGCGCCTTGCGCCGTTCCCGTTCCTCGCGCCCGGCTTCCAGGGCTTCGCCGACGATCTGCAGCAGCTTGGCCATGGACAGGGGCTTTTCCAGGAACTCATGGGCGCCCAGGCGGGTAGCCTCCACCGCCGTGTCCACGGTGCCATGGCCGGACATGATCACCACGGGGCAGTCCAGATCGCCACCTCGCGCCCAGTCCCTCAGCAGGGTGATGCCATCCACATCCGGCATCCAGATGTCGAGCAGGATCAGATCCAGTTCGTTCTGTTCCCGGGAGCGGCGGGCTTCTTCCGCGTTGGCCGCGGCGGTCACTTCATAGCCCTCGTCTTCCAGGATGTCCCGAACCATCTCGCGGATGTCCGATTCGTCATCCACGACGAGAATGTGGGCTGCACTCATGCCTGCTCCTGCAATTGCTAGTGGGCGGTCAGTTCCGGTGTCGCATTGATGGGAATGTGCATGACGATACGGGCACCCCCGCTTTCGCGGTTGCCGGCATCAATGCTGCCGCCATGTTCTTCGATCAGCTTCTTGACGATGGCCAGGCCCAGGCCGGTGCCCTTGGGCTTGGTGGTGACGTAAGGCTCGAACACGGTGTTGCCCAGGTCATTGCCGAAACCGGGGCCATCATCTTCTACCACAATCTCGGCCATATCGACACCTCCGGACTCGGCCATGCGGCTGATGATGCCGATGTTGGCGCCCCCTTCCCGGTCGCTGGCTTCCTGGGCGTTGCGAATGAGATTGTGCAGGGCCTGGCGAATGCGGCCGGCGTCGGCGCGCACCCGGGGCATTTCCATGTCCAGTTCCAGGCGGATGTGCGGGCTGCCCGGCATGCCGCGGTAGAGGTCGGCCACTTCGCCGATGAGTTCGTTGATGTCGAGCGGCGCGAACTCCAGCTCCGGGCTGCGGGCATAGTCACTGAAGGCCTTGACCATGGCCTTGAGGGCTTCCACCTGTTGAATGATGGTATGGGTGGCCCGATCCAGTGTCTTGGCGTCCTCCACCTTTTGCAGGTACTTGTGACGAATGCGCTCGGCGGCCAGCTGGATGGGCGTGAGCGGATTGCGGATCTCGTGGGCCAGACGGCGAGCCACTTCGCCCCAGGCGGAATCCCGCTGGGCCTGCACCAGCATGGTGATGTCATCGAAGACGATTACATGGCCGGGTTCGTCCTCGCCCGGGAACGGCAGGGCCTGACAGCGGCAGATGAGAAGGCGGCGCAGGGTTCGGCCCGGCAGGGCCACCTCTTCATGCCATTCCGAATCACCGTCCAGGATATGCGCGGCCACCCGTTCGGCCAGAATCTTCAGGCGCGGCGAATCCTCGGCCATCTCCAGCAGGGGGCGCCCCTCCTGCTCCGCCAGACTGACCTCGAGGATCTGTTCGGCCGCGGCGTTGGAGGCGCGCAGGCGCAGGCCGGCGTCCAGGGCGATCACACCGGAAGTCAGGCGGGCCAGCACGGCTTCCAGATAGGCCCGCTCTTCCTCCACGGCACGACGGCTGCGGGCCGCCTGCTCCCTGGCCTCTTCCAGGCGCCGTGTCATTTCATTGAAGGACAGGGCCAGGAAACCGACTTCGTCATGGGCACGCAGGGGCAGACGGGTATCCAGCTCGCCGCGGGCCACGGCGCGGGTACCGGCAGCCAGATCCTGAATGGGTGCCACCAGGCGGCGAGCGAAATGAAAGGCACCGACGATGGCCAGCAACAGACTCAGCAGCAGCACCAGCGACAGGGTCAGCACGATGCTGATGCGGATGGGGGTGCGATAGAAGACCAGTTCGCGGTAATCCTGCCAGGCCGCCTGAACCTGTTCGGCCAGCTGGCTCTGTCGGGCCGGCACCGGGAAGCGGGCCTGCACCATGCGCGGTGCGGCCAGTCGCTCGGGTTCGGGCAGCACCACCAGGGCGCGCACATGAATCACGTCTCCCTCGCTGTCCGGCGAATCCAGGCCCACATGGGAGCCGCTCCGGCGCGCCTGACTGATGAGATCCCGTGAGGGCGAGGACGGCAACAGGCCGCGCCCGAACTCCACACTGGTGGCGATGATCTGGCCATCGCTGGCGAAGACGCTGAGTTCACTGGCTTCCATGTTGCGACGCAGATCCTCAAGGCGAGCGGGCATGAGATCCGCGCGCAGGCCCGCCAGCTCCCGCGCTGCCTGTTCGGTCCGGGTCTCCTGCTCGCGCATGCGCTGCTCGAGGGCGGCGCGGCTGAGGGCCAGGGAATCTTCCAGGGCGGATTCGATGCGCACGTCGAACCAGGAATCAATGCCGCGGGTGATGAACTGCAGGGAGAAATAGAACACCAGCACCACTGGCACCACGGCCAGCACGGCGAACACGGCCACCAGGCGGGCGGTAAGCCGGGAGCCGGGCCGGCGGGCGCGATACTGGATGACCAGGTGGGTGAGGTTGAAGCCCAGCAACACAATGAGCAGGGCCACACCCAGAATGTTGAAGCCCAGCAGCCAGTCGTGGAGACGATCGAAATCGGTGGCCTGCAGGGTGGTCTCGGACAGCATCCACAGCGAGGCCAGCATGAGCAACAGGCCGAAGGCCGCGAGCAGGGTCAGGCCGAGTTTTCTCAGGAGCGAAGGGTCCACTGGTACCACCCGCTGGAAATGCTGGAATTGGTCCACAGGCGGGCGATGATACCCAGCCCGTCCGGCCGCTCGCGAACCTCCATGCTCACGCGCATGCGCAGATCATAACGCGTATCCGGGTCGAGGGCGGATTCCTCGATCACGGGCAGATCCTCGATGCGGCCCAGTTCCGCAATGGCTGCACCATAACTCTGGAAGCTCTTGCGTCGGCCGGTCTGCTCGTTCTCGATGACATACAGGCGGGTCAGGGGCTGAAACTGGATGATGTGATGCCTTTCAAAGCGGGTTTCGACCGCATTGGCCCAATACCAGCGCGGGCGCCGCACCTCAACCTCGATGGACAGGCGCAGGGGCAGGCCGCTTTCCAGGGCGCTCAGGGCGGCTTCGTTGAGACGGTAGTCGATATCGGCATTGAGGTAGTGGATGCCATCCACTTCCTCGGTGAAACCGGTGATGAGGGTGATGGAGCCGGCAGACAGGCCGGCCATCCAGAACAGGGCGACAAGGCCGAGCAGCCATTGCCCGGCCCTTCCGGGCCAACAGCTTGTCGTTGACTTGCCCATGGAGGCGCCCCGCGATGTTCCGCCGTTGCGGCAATGATACAGGAAGGTTGGCCGAAACGAGCGCCTCTGACAAGGAAAATTTAGCCTTCCAAGCCATTATGTTGCGCAATTCACACAACCTGGAACATGAGAACCCCGAACGGGGCCGGAGGTTCCCCACCGGAACCGGAAAATGTCAGGCAGGCTCACGCCTCGGCGCGGTGAATCAGGGCATAGAAGAAGCCGTCACCGCCCTGGTGGCGGGACAGGCGCTGGAGCCCGGCCCCGGCCGGCAGGCCTTCGGGCAGCTCCGGTCGGCGCGCACGGGCCTCGGGATGACGCTGGAGGAAGGCGGCGAGCACGGCTTCGTTCTCGGCCCGCAGGACGGAGCAGGTGCAGTAGACCAGGCGGCCGCCCGGCGCCAGCATTGACCAGGCGGATGCCAGGATGGCTGCCTGGCGGGCCGCCAGCGCGGGAATGTCGGCGGCCCGACGCAGGGCCTTGATGTCCGGATGGCGGCGAATGACGCCAGTGCCGGAACAGGGCACGTCCAGCAGAATGCGGTCGAAGGGACGCCGATCCCACCAGTCCGCGGGCGCGGCGGCATCCCCGGCACGGCATTCGGCCTCGAGGCCCAGGCGCGCCAGGTTTTCGTGGACCCGCTGCAGCCGTCCGGCGTCCTGGTCCAGGGCCAGCAGTTCAATGCCCTCGCAGGCTTCCAGCATGTGGGCAGCCTTGCCACCGGGTGCCGCGCAGGCGTCCAGCACGCGTTGGCCGCGGCTCAAGCCCATCAGGGAAACCACCAGCTGGGCGGATTCGTCCTGGACCGAGAAATCGCCGTCGGCAAAGCCGGGCAGGGTATCCACCGCCTGGGCCTGGGGCAGGTAGACCGAGTCCGGGGCGTGATCGCCGGGGCGAGCCTCGATGCCGGCGGCCTCGAAACGGCCCAGCAGGGCATCCCGATCCAGGCGGCGGCGATTGACCCGCAGACACAGGGGGGGCTCGGCATTGCCGGCTTCGACAATGGCCTGCCAGTGATCCGGCCAGTCCTCCCGGAAGCGGCGCATCAGCCATTCCGGGTGCAGCCAGCGGGCCGGGGGATGCGCGTCTGCCGCGGCCAGGTGACTGTCACGCTCCCGGTCGAAGCGGCGCAGCACGGCATTGACCAGACCGGCCGCGCGCGGACGACGGTGGGCGCGCACGGCTTCCACCGATTCGGAGACGGCTGCGTGGGTGGGCACCCGGGAATAGGCCAGCTGGTAGAGACCCAGCAGAATGGCGGCGCCGACGATGGAATCCCGGGCCTTGACCGGACGATCCAGCAGGCGACCCTGCCAGAACTGCAGGCGAGGCAGATAACGCAGGGTGCCATAGACCAGAGCCTGCAGGAGGGCGCCGTCACGGGCGGAGAGCCCCTCGCGGGCGGCCGGCAGGCGATCGGACAGGCTGCCACGGCCGCTGACCACGTCATCGATGAGGGCGGCGGCCCGGGCGCGGGTGGACAGGCCCTTCACGCGGCGTTGCCCAGTCGCTGCCCCGGCTGCACGCCGGCATTGGCGAAATCGCTGCCGCTGATGGGCCGCTTGCCCGGCAGCTGAACCCGCTCCAGGCGAAGGGCGCCTTCGCCGCAGGCCACCAGCACACCGTCGCGATCCACCTTCAGGACTTCTCCGGCGGTACCGGAAGCCTCCATCACCGGCCGGGCGGCGTGCACCCGCAGCTGCTTGTCCTGCCAGCGGGTCTGGGCAACCGGCCAGGGGCTGAAGGCGCGCACACGGCGGTCGATGGTCAACGCAGACTGCTGCCAGTCGATATCGGCTTCGGACTTGTGCAGCTTGCGGGCGTAGGTGACACCGGATTCGGGCTGGGCCCGGGCTTTCACCCGCCCGGTGGCCAGGCCGTCCACGGCATCCAGGATGGCGTTGCCGCCCAGGGCGGCGAGGCGGTCGTGCAGCTCACCGGCGGTCTCCCGCTCGCCAATCTCGATCCGGCGTTCGAGCAACACCGGGCCGGTATCCAGGCCCGCCTCCATACGCATGATGGCCACGCCGGTTTCGGCATCGCCTGCCTCGATGGCCCGCTGGATGGGCGCGGCGCCCCGCCAGCGCGGCAAAAGGGAGGCATGGATGTTGATGCAGCCCAGGCGCGGCAGATCCAGCACCGCCTGCGGCAGGATCAGGCCGTAGGCGGTCACCACCATGAGATCGGGCGTCAGGCCGGCGAGGGTCTCCCGAGCGGCCTCGTCCAGGCGCTCGGGCTGATGAACGGGGATACCGCGTTCCAGGGCGAACTGCTTGACCGGTGAGGGCTGGGGCTTGCGGCCGCGTCCGGCCGGGCGATCAGGCTGGGTGAACACCGCCACCACCTGGTGGCCACTGTCGGCCAGGGCTTCCAGGGCGGGAACGGCAAAACCGGGGGTGCCGGCGTAGACGATTCTCAGGCCGCCGGGCCTTTGCTCACTGCCGGCCACCGGGCGTCAAAGCACCGGCTGGGCGGCGGTGTCGGTCTCCTCGCGACCGGAACGGGCGGCGCGGCGGGCCTTCTCCAGACGCTTGCGCACCATCTTGCGCTTGAGATCAGAGAGGTAGTCCACGAACAGCTTGCCGTCGAGATGATCGATTTCATGCTGGATGCAGACCGCCAGCAGGCCGTCGGTCTCCAGCTCGAATTCCTTGCCATCACGATCCTGGGCACGGACGCGGATCCAGTCGGCGCGCTTGACCTCGGCGAAGATGCCGGGGACGGAGAGGCAGCCCTCTTCCATCACCTCTTCGCCCCGCTTTTCCAGGATCTCGGGGTTGATGAAGACGCGGGGATCGGAGCGATCCTCGCTGACATCGATCACCATCATGCGCTTCTGCACATTGACCTGGGCGGCCGCCAGACCGATGCCGGGAGCCTCGTACATGGTCTCGAACATGTCATCGATCAGCTGATGCAGCTCGGCATCGAACTGCTCCACCCGCTGGCCCTTCTTGCGCAGGCGCGGATCCGGATAACTGAGAATGTTGAGTTTGGCCATGTCTGCTCCCCGTGCCCGTGGCACAAGAATTCGTGCAATTCCAGAGAGATTGCTGCTAAAGTTGCTATTGTACTAGAAACAAGTCCGACCCTGCAGGTCTTTCAGGGCTTAAGACCCGCCACCACCTGCCGGGTTCCGCAAGGAATCGGCCCGCGCCGCAGCGCCGGGGCCGACGTCGCCAGAGGGGAGCCAGCCATCATGCCCAAGGCAGTCAACCAGGGCCCATCCACGGGCTGTCGCCAGGATGCAGCCTGCGCGGGCGTCACCCGCCTCTCGCCGCTGTGGCCGAGTCTGTTCGCCGCCCTCTTCCTGGCCGCCTGCGGCGGCACCCCGGAACCGGCCCCCGAGCCGGAACCCGAGGTGGTGGAGGAAGCACCCGAGCCCTTCGTGGAGGAACCGGCCCCGGTGGAACCGGCCGAACGCGCCCCGCGCCGTTATGTGGTGCAGCGCGGCGATACCCTCTGGGACATTTCCACCATGTTCCTGCGCGACCCCTGGCTGTGGCCGGAGATCTGGCACATCAACCCCCAGATCCGCAATCCACACCTTATCTATCCGGGTGATGTGATTACCCTGTTCTGGGTGGATGGCCGGCCGCATATTCAGATCGAGCGGGACGACGAAATCTACCAGACCACCCTGCCCATCGAACGCCTGAGTCCGCGCATTCGCTACGAATCGCTGCCGCGGGCGGTACCGTATCTACCGGCGGATGCCATGGGCGCACTGCTGCGGCGCCCCCTGATTCTGACCGATGACGCCTATCGCAACGCCCCCTACATCCTGCGCTCTGCCGACGGGCGCCTGATGACCAGCGCCGGCGATGAGATCTTCGTGCGCAACTTCAACGACAGCGATGCCCGCCGCTACACCATCCTGCGCCGGGGCGATGCCTACCGGGATCCGGACAGCGGCCGCCTGCTGGGCCGGGAAGCCATCTACATCGGCGACGCTACCTACGTGCGCGGTGATGACCCGGCGACCCTGTTCGTGACCCGGGCCGTGCAGGAGGCCCGCGAGGGCGACCGCCTGTTCCCGGTGGAGGAACGCCGCCTGCAGCGGGAGTTCTTCCCGCGTGCCCCGCAGCAGGAACTGGATGGGCGCGTGATCGACATGGTCGGTGGCGGCGACCTGATCGGGCAGTACCAGACCATCGTGGTCAACCTGGGCGCGAAGGACGGCATCGAGCACGGTCATGTGCTTGACGTCTATCGCCGGGGCGAAGTGGTGCGTGACAGCGAGCGGGGACTGTTCGGTCAGCGGGTGCGACTGCCGGACGAGCGTGCCGGCCTGATCCTGATCTACCAGGTGCACGAAGAGCTGAGCTACGGCCTGGTGATGGAGGCGCGCCGGGAGATGTTTGCCGGTGACATCGTCACCAACCCGCGCCAGCGCATCCGCACACCCCAGATGCGTGAACCCCGCCCCTGACACAGCCGGGGGAGACTGACGGAGTGCGAGCGGGCCATTGACTGAGCGCAAGGACCCATCCGGGGAACTGGCCGCCTGGCTGGCCCTGGCCCACGTGGCGGGCATCGGGGGAAGCCTGCGACAGCGCCTGCTGGATCATTTCGGCAGTGCCGAGGCGGTCATTCAGGCGCCGGATCGTGAACTGGCGGCCCTGGATGTGGCGCCCGAGGCCCGCGCCGACCTGCACGCGCCCGACTGGGCCGCGGTGGAGGCGGAAATGCGCTGGGCCGAAGGCCCCGCTCATCATCTCCTGCGTGAATCCGACCCGCGCTGGCCGCCCTTGCTGCGCCAGATCCCCGATCCGCCACCCCTGCTCTACTGCCATGGCGACCCGACCCATCTGCGGGACCCGGGCCTGGCCATGGTGGGCAGCCGCAACCCCACCCGGGGTGGACGGGAAACCGCCCATGATTTCGCCGAGGCCCTGTCAAAGATGGGCCTGGTCATTACCAGTGGTCTGGCCATGGGCGTGGATGCCGCCGCCCACCAGGGCGCCCTGGACGCCGGCGGGCCCACAATCGCCGTGATGGGCACCGGCCCGGACGTGATCTACCCCCGCCGCAATGCCGAATTGGCGGCCGCCATTGCCGACAGCGGCTGCCTGGTGAGCGAGCATCCGCCCGGCACCCAGGCCCGGCGTGGGCATTTTCCGCGCAGAAACCGTATAATCGCGGGCCTTTCGCTCGGGACACTGGTGATCGAGGCGGCGCTGCGCAGCGGCTCGCTGATCACCGCCCGTCTGGCGGCGGAGCAGGGGCGCGAGGTGTTTGCCGTGCCCGGCTCCATTCACAATCCGCTGGCCCGGGGCTGTCACCGCCTGATCCGTGCCGGCGCCAAACTGGTGGAATCCACCGACGATATCCTGGAAGAACTGCGGGGCATCGCCAGCCTGGCCGATGAGCTGGATCTGGCACCCGCCGATCCGGATACGGCGGCCCGCCAGTCGAGCGGGCACTCCCGCTCGGACCCGGCTTATGAGAGCCTGCTTGAAGCGGTGGATTTTTCACCCACGCCGGTGGACCGGATCATCGAGCGCTCCGGTTTGACCGCTGCCAGCGTATCCTCCATGCTCCTGATGCTGGAGCTGGAGGGCCGCGTGGAGTCCGCCCCCGGCGGGCGCTACATCCGCAGAAACTGACTCTGCAGGAGCAACAATGCGTACCAAAGAGAATGTCCTCGATGTGCTGATGTACCTGTTCGAGAACTACATGGGCGAGGACATGGAAGAGGCCGAGACCGATCAGGACACCCTGTTCTGTGAACTGGAAGAGGCCGGCTTCCCCAGCAGTGAAATTCACAAGGCCTTTCAGTGGCTGGAAGACCTGGCCGGTGATGACGGCGCGGGCGAGATGGTGGACGACGGCGCCGCCTCCCTGCGTGTCTTCAACCCGGAAGAGGAAAACCGCATCTCCACCGAGTGCCGCGGTTTTCTCATCTATATTGAACAGATCGGGATACTGGATCCGATCCAGCGCGAGCGGGTAATCGACCGCATCATGGCGCTGGAAACGGCGAGCGTTGACCTGGACCAGGTGAAGTGGATCGTGCTCATGCTGCTGTTCAATCAGCCGGGGCAGGAAGAGGAATACGCCCGCATGGAAGATCTGGTATTCGATGAACATCCCGGACGCCTGCATTGAGCCGTCCGGCTTCGGAAAAGTGAGTCGCAATGAGCAGCAACCTGGTCATCGTCGAATCGCCGGCCAAGGCCCGCACCATCGAGAAGTATCTGGGCAAGGACTTCAAGGTGCTGGCCTCCTACGGTCATGTGCGCGACCTGGTGCCCAAGGAGGGCGCGGTGAAGCCCGACGAGGGCTTCGCCATGAACTACGAAGTCATCGAGCGCAACAAGAAGCATGTGGATGCCATCGAAAAGGCACTGAAGAAGGCCAACGCCCTTTATCTGGCGCCTGACCCCGACCGTGAAGGGGAAGCCATTGCCTGGCATCTGCTGGAACTGTTGAAGGAACGCGGTGCCCTGGATGGCAAGGAAGTGCATCGCGTGGTGTTCCATGAAATCACCAAGCGGGCCATCCAGAAGGCCATCGACAATCCGCGCGACATGTCCGGTGAGCTGGTCAATGCCCAGCAGGCCCGGCGCGCCCTGGATTACCTGGTGGGCTTCAACCTTTCCCCCCTGCTGTGGAAGAAGATCCAGCGCGGCCTGTCCGCCGGCCGGGTGCAGTCACCGGCCCTGCGCATGATCGTCGAGCGCGAGCGGGAAATCGAGGCCTTCAACCCGCAGGAATACTGGAGCATCGACGCCGAGGCCGCCAAGGAGAGCCAGAGCTTCCAGGCCAAGCTGACCCGCTATCAGGGCGAGAAGGTGGAGCAGTTCAGTTTCACCAATGGCGAGCAGGCCCAGGCGGTGGAAGACAACCTCAAGGCCGCCGCCAACGGCGTGCTCAGCGTGGACAAGGTCGAGAAGAAACAGCGCAAGCGCAATCCGGCTCCGCCCTTCACCACCTCCACCCTGCAGCAGGAAGCCAGCCGCAAGCTCGGCTTCGGCGCCCAGCGCACCATGCGCGTGGCCCAGCAGCTGTATGAAGGGATTGATTTCGGCGAGGGCGCCACCGGCCTCATCACCTACATGCGTACCGACTCCGTGGCCCTGGCCAACGAGGCGGTGAGCGAGATCCGCGAGGTAATTGCCCAGCGCTTCGGCGCGGAGAATGTGCCCGACGAGATTCGCAACTACCGCACCAAGTCCAAGAACGCCCAGGAGGCCCATGAGGCCATCCGCCCCACCTCCGCGGCTCGTGCCCCGGAAGAACTCAAGGCCCATCTGGACCGTGATCAGTACCGCCTGTATGAACTGATCTGGAAGCGCACCGTGGCGTGCCAGATGGTGCATGCCCTGTTCAATACCGTGGGTGTGGATCTGGGTTGCGGGGAAGGCAATAGCTTCCGCGCCACCGGCTCGCAACTGGTGAAGCCGGGCTTCATCGCCGTCTATCAGGAATCCTTCGACGACAAGAAGGGCGATGATGATGCCGACAAGCTGTTGCCGCCGCTGGAAGAAGGCGAAACCGTCAAGCTGGAACAGCTGATCACCGAACAGCACTTCACCGAGCCACCGCCACGCTTCACCGAGGCCAGCCTGGTGAAGGCCCTGGAAGAGTACGGCATCGGTCGGCCGTCCACCTACGCCTCCATCATTTCCACCCTGCAGAATCGCGAGTACGTGGAGATGGATCGCAAGCGTTTCCGCCCCACCGACGTGGGCCGGGTGGTGAACGACTTCCTGACCAAGCATTTCACCCAGTACGTGGACTACGACTTCACCGCGCGGCTGGAAGACGAACTGGACGAGATCTCCCGGGGCGAGAAGGACTGGGTGCCCCTGATGCGGGAATTCTGGGACCCCTTCCGCGAACGGGTGGAAGAAAAGGAAAAATCCGTCACCCGCGAGGAAGCCGTCCAGGCGCGGGAACTGGGCACCGATCCCAAGAGTGGCCGCCCCGTGACCGTGCGCTTCGGTCGCTTCGGGCCTTTCGTGCAGATCGGCACCAAGGACGACGAGGAGAAGCCGAAGTTTGCCGGCCTGCGTCCGGGTCAGAAGATGGACGAGATCGAGCTGGACGAGGCCCTGGCCCTGTTTGACCTGCCCCGTGATCTGGGCGAGACCCCGGATGGGGAACCCGTACAGGCCAATATCGGCCCCTACGGCCCCTATGTGAAGTTCGGCCGCAAGTACGCCTCCCTGGGTGAAGACGATGATGTTTACACCATCGAGCTGCCGCGGGCGCTGGAGATCATCGAGGCGAAGAAGAAGGAAGACGCCAACCGGGTGATCCATGACTTCACCGAGGAAGGCATTCGCGTGCTCAACGGCCGTTTCGGGCCCTATGTCACCGACGGCAACAAGAACGTCAGCGTGCCCAAGGACCGCGACCCCAAGAGCCTGACGCTGCCCGAGTGCCGGGAGATGATTGCCAACGCCCCGGAACGCAAGGGCCGCTTTGGCCGTCGCAAGAAGGCGGGCAAGAAAGCCGCCGCCAGGAAAGCGACCAAGAAGACGGCGAAGAAGAAGACAGGCAAGAAGAAGGCCAGCAAGAAAAAGGCCGGCAAGAAGGCATCGAAGAAAAAGAAGAAGACTTCCGCGGCCTGAGTCCTGAGACACCATGACGGAGAGCGGTCGTCCTCAGCCCACCCAGCAGGGTCATTCCCTGGCCGATGCCGTGGAATGCCTCAAGGCCGGCGGGCTGGTGGCCTATCCCACGGAGGGTGTCTTCGGCCTTGGTTGCGACGCCCTGGATGGTGCGGCGGTGGATCGCCTGCTGGCACTCAAGGGTCGGGAAGCGGCCAAGGGTCTGATCGTCATCGGCGCTTCCCTGCTGCAGCTGGAACCCCTGATTCAGCCCCTGACCCGGGAACAGCGGCGCAAGCTGGAGAAACACTGGCCCGGGCCATTGACCTGGATCGTGCCGGCAGCCGATGATGCGCCCGAGTGGCTGACGGGCGGGCGCGACACCATTGCCGTTCGGGTACCGGCCCACCCCATTGCCTGCAATCTCTGCCAGCTGTTTCGCGGCCCCATCGTCTCCACCAGTGCCAACCGCAGTGGTGAAGACGCGGCCCGGGATGCGGACACCGTGGCGGGCCTCTTCCCCACGGGCATCGACTACATCTTCGACTGCCCGGTGGCGGGTCTGAAGGGCCCGAGTGAAATCCGCGAACTCCTGACCGACCGGGTCATTCGCCCCGGTGGGGGCCAGTAAGTCTCCCAGCAAGGACAACACGCTTCATGTCAGACCTCGTCAACAAACAGGCGGTGAAGGATTACCTCACCGGGCTGCACGATCACATTACCGATACTCTCGAACACCTTGACGGTGGTGGGCATTTCCATCGTGATACCTGGCAACGGGAGGCCGGCGGTGGTGGTGACAGCCGGGTGATGACCGAAGGGGCCCTGTTCGAGCGCGGCGGGGTGAGTTTCTCCCACGTCATGGGTGACGGCCTGCCCGCCTCGGCATCGGCCCATCGCCCGGAGCTGGCGGGACGAAGCTTTGAGGCCATGGGGGTGTCCCTGGTCATGCATCCACGCAACCCCTATGTGCCCACCTCGCACATGAACGTGCGCTTCTTCGTGGCCGAAAAGGATGGGGCCGACCCGGTGTGGTGGTTCGGCGGCGGCTTCGATCTCACGCCCTACTATGGCTTCGACGAGGACTGCCGGCACTGGCACGCGAACGCCAGGGCGGCCTGCGAGGGCTATGGGGCGGAGGTCTATCCACGCTACAAGCAGTGGTGTGATGAATACTTCCATCTGAAACACCGCAATGAACCCCGCGGCATCGGTGGCCTGTTCTTCGATGATCTCAATGAATGGGGCTTTGAGCGCAGCTTCGCCTTCATGCGATCGGTGGGTGACCACTATCTGCCCGCCTATGTACCCATCGTGGAGGTCCGCCGCGACCATCCCTATGGTGAACGGGAACGGGAATTCCAGCTCTACCGGCGCGGACGCTACGTGGAGTTCAACCTGGTCTACGACCGCGGCACCCTCTTCGGCCTGCAGTCGGGCGGGCGCACCGAATCCATCCTCATGTCCATGCCGCCACGGGTTCGCTGGGAATACAACTGGCATCCCGAGCCGGGGACGCCCGAGGCGGAACTGTATGAGCGTTACCTGGTGCCAAGGGATTGGGTTTGAGTGCTGAGTGCTGAGTGCTGAGTGCTGAGTGCTGAG
>NZ_JAVDDT010000012.1 GCF_030848495.1 Natronospira bacteriovora | reverse complement strand
GGTGACGAGGAGCTGAAGAAGCTTCGCTCTCTCTGTCGCTATGTGGTGATCGACAATGAACGGGGCTACGACGGGCCCGCGTTCGAGCAACGTCAGCCACCACCCAGCGCCCCGCCGGTCGCCCGCAAGGAAGTGGCCCGTCAGCCGGCTCCCGAACTGTTGCCCGCCGAGCCGGATTTTCGCAAGGCCCTGACACAGGTCTACCAGTACCGTCGCCGCGCTACTGCCTTTCTGGATAATGTCCTGCAGGGCGTCCGTTCCGGCCAGTCGGTGGATACCGGGGCGGCCGTGCATGTGGTGGAGGGGCTGGCGAAGTCGGTCGAGGTCAACATCAATGCCTCCATGTGGCTCAACAGCCTCAAGCGGCGGCATGAGCATTCCGCCAATCATTGCACCAATGTGGCCGTGGTGTCCCTCGCCTTTGCCCATTACCTGGGTTATTCCGGGCAGAAGCTCATTGATGTGGGTATCGGCGCGCTCTTGCACGATGTTGGTCTCATGCGCCTTCCGATACATCTACTGGACAAGCCGGGCAAGCTGGCCCCCGAGGAGGAGCGTGAGCTTCGTGAACACCCGACTCAGGGCGAGCACCTGCTTCAGCGAGGCAAGGCCCAGCTCTCGTCCACGGTAGTCAACATCATTCGCCATCATCACGAGCGCCTGGATGGCAGTGGCTACCCGGATGGCCTATCCGGTGATCGTATCCCCGAGGAAGCCATGATCGTGGCGCTGGCTGACATCTATGACGCCATGACCACGGAGCGGCCTTACAAGACCCCCGCTTCGCCCCATGGCTCCATGAATGTCATCAAGCAGCTGGGTGATCGTGAATTCAAGCGTTCGCTGGTACAGGCCTTCATGAGTTGCATTGGCATTTACCCCATCGGCAGTGTGGTTCAGTTGCACAGTGGTGACATTGCCCTGGTGGTCAGCCACACTCGCCGCACTCGCCTGCGACCGGAGGTGATGATCCTGCAGAATGCCAAGGGACAGATGTATCGCAACTGGCCACTGATGGATCTGGACAAGCGCGCCGAGATGCGGGGCGGTGACAAGTTCCAGATCATGCGGGTAGTGGATCCGGCCCGGTATGGTGTGGACGTAGCCCGTGTCACCGAGACCTATGTGGATCGCCTGTATCAGGGCACGCTGAACACGGTCTGAACGCTGCTGGTGGTCAGGCGGGCTCCGGGTGGTGGTTGACGTGGCATTGTCATGCGGCATGATGCTCGCAGTGCCACGATTCGTGAACCCGGGATGCCACGCCATGTCAGTGACTCGCTATCTGCCTCTCACCCTTCTGCTCTTCCTTTTCGCGGGCTGCGAGCCGGAGCCGGCGGAACCACCGTCTCATGCCGCCCCCACACTCGAGTCGATCGTGACGCTCCCCAGTCTCACCGGCACCGCTCCCGAGCAGCCGCGCTGGTCTCCGGACAGCCGGCAGCTGGTCTTTCTATGGAATGAGCACGGCATGCCCTATCGGGACCTCTGGCTGACCCGGGTGGGGCAACCGTCACCGGTCCGTCTGACTCACTTTGCGCCGGCACCTGGCGATGTGCCCCCGCGCCTCGAGGAAGGCCGGCTGGATACCCTGCAGGCCCGAATCCGTGAACGGGCACAGCGAGGGGTGAGTGAGGTTCGCTGGGATCCCGAGGGTGACTGGCTGTATTACACCTACCAGGGCCGACTTGAGCGCATCCGGCCGGACGGCGAGGGGCAGAGCCTCGTGTACGAAGGCGAATCCGGCGTTTCCCGTCTGCGCTTCTCGCCCGACGGCCGCTGGCTGGCCTTCCTCTCCGGCGGCGACCTCTGGCTGAAGAACCGGGTTGAGGGCGGGATCCGTCCTGCCACCGACCTGGCCAAAACCGGTCCCGGCCAGGTGGCGCTGGGTGCCTTCGTCAGGCCGGATCGCTATGTGGCGAGCTATGAATGGTCTCCGAGCAGTGATGCCATCACCCTGCAGCTCATTGATCAGCGCACGGTCCGCAAGGTGCCCTTCCCGTCCTATCTGCACGACGAACCCATTCTTCATCATGTCCGCCGGCCCTATCCCGGTGACACCGATCTCATCCGGCGGGTGGCCTTGCTGACGGTGCCGGACACTGAATTGAAGTTGCTGGAGACGCCGGAGCCCAATCGGCGTCTGATTCTGGAGATGGCCTGGTCACCGGACGGGCGGTCTCTGATGATCATGCAGGGGGCCGATGTGGCCGAAGATCGCTGGATTCTGAAGGCCAGTGCCGATGGCACCCGCCTGGAGACGATATGGCATGACCATCGGCCGCAGCGAATCTATCCGGTCTTTCGCGCCGTCTGGAGTGCCAGTGGTGACGAAATCTACTTCATCGGTGATCACGAAGCCTACTATCGTCTTTACGCCATTGCCGCGGAGAGCGGCGCCGACAGGGCCGAAGCCAGACGCCTGAGCGGTGACTATGACGTGGCCGGTGAACGGGGCCCGGCCTGGCTGGACGTGGCGCCGGACGGGACCATTTACCTGCAGTCCACCGAGTACAGTCCCCATGAACGGCATGTGCACCGCTTGCTGCCGGAAGAAAATGGCACGCAGCGTCTGACCCGCCTGCCCGGCACCCATGAGCCGGTACTGTCTCCGGATGGCAACTATCTGGCGCTGATTCATTCAAGTGATGTGCGTCCCGCCGAGTTATACCTTCTGCGCACGGATGGGGAAAGCGATGAGCAGCGAGTCACCCATTCGCCATTGCCGGAATTCAATGACTATGACTGGATACCGGCTCGATACGTCCGCTTTCCCAGCCGCGATGGGGATTACGAGATCCATGCCCGCATCGTTGAGCCGCCGGACATGCAGGCGGGCAAGCGTTACCCGGTCATCATCGGCAATATCTACTCGGATACGGTGCGCAACATCTGGCAGTCTGACCGCCCCACCAGCACGCTGCAGCAACAAATGGCACTGTCGGATGGTTATATTGCCGTGCAGGTGGATGTGCGTGGCAGTATTGGCTACGGCGTGGCATTCCGGGAAGCATTCCAGGGTGACTGGGGCCGGGGTGACCTGGAAGATCTCCACGCGGCGGTGGAGTACCTGAGCACTCTGCCCCATGTGGACCCCGAACGGATCGGTATCTGGGGCAACAGCTACGGTGGCCTGATGGTTCTCTCCGGTCTGTTCCGCAAACCCGGCCTGTTCGCCGCCGGTGTTGCCGGTGCGCCGGCCGTGGACGTGTGGCATTTCACCGGATTCGACCAGCACCTGACGCGCCGCCCGGATACCCATCCCGAAATCTTCGAGCAGGGCAGCCTGATGGACCTGGGTGAAGATCTGGCCGATCCCTTGCTTATCATCCACGGACTGCATGATGATATCGTGCCACTCAAGACCACCCTGATGCTGAGTGAAAAACTCATGCTGCTAGGCAAGGAGTTCGAGCTGGATATCGTGCATGATTCGGGCCACTGGTGGGCTGCGCAGGAGCATTATGCCCTGTATACCTTCCGCCGCCTGGTGGACTTCTTCCACCGTCACATGCCCCCTGGCCCACGAGATGAGGAGGAATGAGTCCCGTGACGGAAGACTCAGGCCGGGCGGACGCTCCGGCGGCCGTCAGTGTCCACGCTCTCAACAAGACCTACGCCTCCGGACTGGTGGCTCTGAGCGACATCGACCTGGAAATCCGACGGGGCGAGATCTTTGCACTTCTCGGCCCCAATGGCGCCGGCAAGACCACGCTCATCAGCATCATCTGTGGCCTGGTCAATCCCGGGGAAGGGCAGGTGCGAGTCAATGGCCATGACATCATCGCGGATTACCGCAAGACCCGTTCCCTGATCGGTCTGGTTCCCCAGGAGCTGGCCACGGATTCCTTTGAAACCGTTCACAACACCGTCTCCTTCAGTCGCGGTCTCTTCGGCCTGCCTCGAAATGACGTTCATGTGGAACAGGTTCTGCGCGATCTCTCACTCTGGGAAAAGCGCAATGAGCAGATCAAGAACCTGTCCGGTGGCATGAAGCGCCGGGTCATGATCGCCAAGGCGCTCGCCCATGAGCCGGAAATTCTTTTCCTGGATGAGCCCACCGCCGGTGTGGACGTAGAGCTGCGGCGTGACATGTGGGCTCTGGTGCATCGCCTGCGGGGCCAGGGGGTCACCATCATCCTCACCACTCATTACATCGAGGAAGCGGAGGAAATGGCCGACCGCATTGGCGTGATCGGCCAGGGGCGCCTGATTCTGGTGGATGAAAAGCAGGCCCTGATGAAAAAGCTGGGGCGCAAGGAACTGCGTCTGCACCTGCGCGAACCACTGACAACGTTGCCCGATTCACTGCAGGCGCGTGATCTTGAGCTAAGCGAAGACGGCTGGCAGCTGGTCTTTCATTACGACATGCGGAAGGAGCATTCCGGCGTGGCTGAGCTGCTCTCTGAACTGGAAGACCACGGCATCGCCTTCAGCGATCTGCACACCCACCAGAGCTCCCTGGAGGAGATCTTCGTCAGCCTGGTGAAGGACAAGCGATGAACTTCTATGCCATCAAGGCCATCTATCTTTTCGAACTGTCCCGCACCTGGCGCACCATCGGCCAGAGTATCGTCTCGCCAGTACTCACCACCTGCCTGTATTTCGTGGTCTTCGGTGCCGCCATCGGTTCGCGCATCGAGACCGTGGAGGGGGTGAGTTACGGGGCCTTCATCGTGCCCGGCCTGATCATGCTCATGCTGCTGACCCAGAGCGTCTCCAATGCCTCCTTCGGCATCTATTTTCCCCGTTTCACGGGCACCATCTACGAGTTGCTATCCGCGCCGGTGTCCTATCTGGAAGCGGTACTGGGCTATGTGGGGGCGGCCGCCACCAAGTCCCTGATCATTGGCGTGATCATCCTCATCACCGCCAATTTCTTCGTCACCATCGAGATTCAGCACCCCTTCTGGATGCTCTTCTTCATGGTCATGACGGCCTTTGTCTTCAGCCTGCTGGGTTTCATCATCGGCATCTGGGCGGATAACTTCGAAAAGCTGGGATTTGTGCCCATGCTCGTCATCACGCCCCTGACCTTTCTTGGTGGCACCTTCTATTCCCTGGAGATGCTGCCGCCCTTCTGGCAATCCGTCAGCCTGTTCAACCCGGTGGTCTATCTCATCAGTGGTTTTCGCTGGAGCTTCTACGGCATTGCCGATGTCAGCCTCATGGCCAGTCTCGCGGCCATTTTCGGCTTTCTTTTCACCTGCCTGGCCCTGGTGGCCTGGATTTTCCGGACAGGCTACCGACTGAAGGAATGAACCGAGGCACTAGTCTTCCCGGATTTCGAAATCGTGGCTGACCTCCACCGAGTGGCCCAGCATGATGGAAACGGAGCAATACTTGTCGGCGGAGAGCTTCACCGCCCGTTCCACGTGCTTTTCCGAGACCCCCGCGCCGGTGATGATGAAACGCATGTGAATGCGCGTGAACACCGCCGGGGTGCTGTCCGCCCGCTCGGCGCTCAGCTCCACTTCACAGCTCCACACCGGCTGGCGGGCCTTCTCCAGGATCCCCACCACATCCACCGATGAGCAGCTTCCCGCGGCCATCAGCACCATCTCCATGGGGCTCGGGCCATGCCGCCCCTGGTCCCCGTCCATGACCACGCTATGGCCGCTACCGGACGTGGCCACAAACCGCATGTCATCAATCCACTTCACGCTCGCCTGCATCTTTTCCGCTCCTGAACTGTCCAACTAGGCGCATATCAGGGAGCAATGATACCGGAGTAACGCTCCGGGCGGTGTTTTGCACCCTGTTTCTGCTATGTTGAA
Organism: Natronospira bacteriovora; assembly: GCF_030848495.1. Taxonomy (NCBI): domain Bacteria; kingdom Pseudomonadati; phylum Pseudomonadota; class Gammaproteobacteria; order Natronospirales; family Natronospiraceae; genus Natronospira; species Natronospira bacteriovora. The sequence continues at coordinate 48,325 of NZ_JAVDDT010000012.1, read as the reverse complement.
GTTAGGGTTTTACCCGGGAGGTTGAAGCCATGAGAATGTGGGTACTTGTGCCGATACTGTTCGCGTTCGCCTTTCCCGTCATGGCTGATGAAAACGGTGACGAGAATGATGAGCCGACGCTCTATGAGCGCCATGAGGCCATTGCCGGTGAGCCGGTCAACCGGATTCGGTACACACGAATCCACGGCTGGACCCCGGTTGGCGACGACAATCTGGTGGCCGAAACTCGGCGCGGGAAATTCTGGTTGATCGATCTCGAGCCCAAGTGTGTGCTTCGCCTGGATCTTCGTATCCTTCTCGAAGGGCGCCAGCAGCGCCCGGAGGGTTTCAGTGAGATTTCCCGCTTCGATACCCTCAAGGTGGATGATCAGGAATGTTCGGTTCGGCGGATTCGGCCACTCGACGCCGAGGGTGTAAAAACAATCCGGGAATCCAGCTGACCGTCAAACACGAGAGGCCGGGCCCAGCCCGGTCTCTTGCTATTCGGAACTACCCTTTTCAGATCCATTCATCCGGGAGTTTTCCATGCGCAAGGCCATCTTGTTCTGTCTTTTCATCACAATGATCCTGCTCAATACACTGATGGCCGAACCCGTCGGCAAGGCACTGGTCGGGGGGCAGTTGATTGATGGTTACGGCGCGAAGCCGATTGCCGATAGTGTGGTCTTGATCGAGGGCGAGCGCGTGGTCGCAGTCGGCCGTCGAGGTGGAGTGGATATTCCCGAGGGCTATCAGCGGATTTCCATGGAGGGGCGAACCATCCTGCCGGGGCTTTGGGAAATGCACGCGCACCTCATGCTGGTCGGCCACACGGATTATGAGCACTGGGATCGGGAATATCCGCATCGTCTGGCCGATGAGATCATGCCCGCCGCCGCGGAGCAGCTTCTGCTGGCCGGCGTAACAACGGCTCGGGATCTGGGTGCTTCGCTGGAAGATTCCATCAGTGTGAAGGAGCGCCTGAAAAGTGGTGAACTGGCCGGTCCCCGCCTGTTTGTTTCCGGACCTTTCATTCAGCCCGAGCCCTATCCCGGAACCGAGCGATTCCGCTGGGGTGTCGACAGCCCAGCGGACGCCCGCCGCAAGGTCAGCCGATTGGCCAAGGCGGGTGTGGATGTGATCAAACTGGTAGACCAGGATTTGATGAGTCTTGAGGAGGCTCGGGCGGTGGTGGACACGGCCCATGCCCACGGCCTGCCCGTGGTGGCCCACGCCCACCGTCCCGATGAAATCCGTCTGGGGCTGGAGCTCGGGGTGGACAACTTCGAACACACCGGGCTCGCGTTGGCACCGGAGTACCCGGATGACATCATCCGGCAACTGCGGGAGCGCACGGCCACCGGGCGTGTGCACGGTGGTCCACTGTATTGGACGCCGACCGTCGAGGGTATCTGGAATTACGCCAGCCTGCGGGATGATCCCGAGGCGTTCATGCACCCGGATTGCTGGAAGCGTGGCCTGAAAGCAGACACGATCGCCGATATTGAAGCCTCCATTCAGCATCCGGATCGACTCGATTACTATCAGCTGCATCCGCTAAGACAACGAACCGTGAAACGAAAAGTCTCGCAATTGCGCGAATCAGGTGTGATTCTTCTCGTGGGTACGGATTCCGGAATCCCGCTGAAATTCCACTGCGAGTCGACCTGGAACGAGATGGCCTTCTTTGTGGAGGTCATGGATATCCCCATCATGGAAACCATTCAGGCGGCATCCTACTGGCCGGCCCGCATGATGGGGGTACTGGATCAATGGGGGACCATTGCTCCCGGCCAGTACGCCGATATCATCGCCGTGGACGGCGACCTGATGGATAACATTCGCCTGCTGCAAGATGTGGAATGGGTGATGAAAGGCGGAATTGTCTACAAACGTGACGGTGAGCCGGTTGAGGCCCGCTTTCCGGCCCGATAATTCGCGGCAACCCCGGGCGGGGTACCCCAAAGAGGGGATCGTTGCATCATCTTCCATGCCTTAGCCTGTCGGCAAGGCTGTCAGGCCGTCGGATCCTTTACATGACCCGGCGCCTGAGACTGCTGCTCAATTGCGGTAGCTATAATCCATGAAGGGAGTAGATAACGATGGCTCAACTGAGAACCCGTAAAGTTTATTGCCTGGTGCCGCTCGCGACATTGTGTCTGGGGCTGGGTGGCTGTTTCTCAAGTAGCGATGATGATGGTCCTGTCGGCATGTCCAACAGCGACGGTGCGGTGGCCGCACTGATTGCCGTGGGCATGGCCGATGGCGCAGAGGGTTTTATTGAGGACCCAAATCTGGATGACGATGGTCCAGGATCGATGGCCTTGCACGCGGCCAATGGCACTGCCACCAATCAGTGTTCCGGCACCGGGCATCTGTACATCGACGAGAGCGTTGTCTCCGGCAGCAGTGTCGGCCTGGATTCCGCTTTTGGTTATACCGGCAACATTGAACTGTTGGAAGTGGATGCCGACTGCGTGATCTCCCACGATAGTTTTACCGTGGAAAGCCGGGGCTACATGCGTTTCGGTCACAGTCCTGATCACACCGTGGTGTTTGGCGAGCTGACACCGGGGCCGGGGCAGAGCGCGGATGCCGGCCCCTACATTTCAGTACTGGACTCAGGTGCCACATCCATGGACCAGGCATCGCAGATGTATATCCATATCTGCCAGGGCTGTCCGGAGCTTGGTGGTGGTGCCAATGCGCGAATGCTGCTGTTCGCGGACATCAACTTTGATATCCGGATGCAGAATCAACCGGACATGGACTTCCACCTGCGCTGGGGAACCAGCACTTCGGACCGCATGCACATGGAAGTGACGGATCTGGGCGCGGATAATCGGGAATACCAGATGAACGGCTTCATGGGTTTCGATTCCGGCAGCCAGAGCTGCCAGTTTGCTGCCACCTTCGATACCGTGCAGCCCATCGTGGTACAGGGCGCCTCGTCCGGCCAGCCCATGGCGACGGCGGGGGAGCTACACTTGACGCCCGAAAGTGGTGGTGACACCGTTGAAGTCGTTTACCACAGTGATGGCAGCGTCACTGTCAACGGCCAGACCTTCAGTCAGTCTGAAGTGGAAGCTCTGTTCGAGGGTTGTGACAGCGACGTCTGATACCGGTGTCTTGCCGCTTGTAAAAAGCCCCGCTACGGCGGGGCTTTTTTCTTGAAGTGCTAATTTTGCTTTCAGGCCACCCCTGGCTCGTGAAGGGGTTCAGCCCATCGTACTACGCAGATGTGTGAATGCCGACGTCGCAATCAGTAGCCAGGCGGCGATGAAACAAAGACCACCCAAAGGTGTGAGTGGGCCCAGCAGTCGCCAGCCCGTGAGCACAAGCAGGTAGAGGGAACCTGAGAACAGCAGCACGCCAAGCAGCATGAGCCAACCGCCCGCACGCAGCAGCTGGGAATCCAGCCAGTGGGCTGCCAGGGCGACACCAAGCAGCGCCAGACCGTGAATCAGGTGGTATTGCACTGCTGTTTCCCAGACAGCCAGTCCGCGCTCCAGGGGCAGGTTTTCCGCCCGGGATCTCAGGGCATGGGCACCGAAAGCACCCAGGGCCACGGCGATGGCCATATTGACGGCACCCAGGCCGAGGAAAAGCGGTGAAAAGGCGGGCATGCCGATCTCCGATTGTGATGGGGCATTGGCGTTCCCTGGCCCATCATTATAGGCTGATGTCAGTGGGCAACACAGCCGTTCTGCACTGGCCAAAGGAAGGAGGCCCCATGGGACTTGAAGTTGGCGGACTGCTTGGTTTTATATGGCTCGTGATTGTGATCTGGGCCATTCTGAGAACGGCTCAGAGCCCGGCCGGTAACCTGGAAAAAGCACTGTGGATCGTTATCCTGCTGGTATTGCCCGTCCTTGGGCTGATTCTGTGGTTTCTGCTTGGGCCGAAATGACCGCTTATTCAGCCCCGCTCCAGGCGACTGCGGGCGCCTGTCCCGAAATCGGTGAGCTCAAGAATGTAGGCATCGGTGGCTATGCCTTCCGCCTGCTCGGGAGCCTCGTCACCGCCCCGTGACTGCCAGCCATAGCGCACCACGCCGCCGGGCACCCGGTCGTTCAGCCACCAGTCCTGCTGCCAGTCTTCCTCACCCACGCTGATCCGGTGCGCTTCGAAATCACCGGCCGGCACGCTAATGCGTTCCCGGCTTTCCCGGGCCCCTTCAACCTCGGAGAGTTTCAGCTTGGTCGGTGCAGCAAAGGTGCGATCCGTGGCCTCGATCTCATGCACTTCCTTGTCATCCGGGAAGCGCGCAAAGATGCGCAGGGCCTGCTCACGCCCGGGCGTGAACACCGTCTCCATAATGATGGTGTCGTCACCAGCCGCATCGTGGTACACCACCTGCCAGCGTTCATTGCCATTCGCATCATTGCCAAGATAGGCCCGGCGCATTCGGCTCATGGGCGCATCACCATGGGCATCACGCACCTGCCATTCGCTGTACTCGCCGGACTGGTAGCCGCGTGTCTCGCTTTCCACGGTATAGCCCTGGGCGTGAAAAGCCAGTTGGCTGAGGTAACTGGCGTACCAGCTCATGAACTGGGGCGTGTAGTGGCGGACAATGGCTTCGCCAACGGCGCGGCCCACCTCCCGCCCGGCTTCCCGTGCCGCCTCGCTGACGGCCTCACTGGCGGCATCCCGGGCCGCGCGTTCGGCGGTGCCTGCGGGATCCGACAGTACATCCAGGGCGGTGCAGGCGGACAGAGTCAGACTGGAGCCCAGCAGGGCGGTCAGCAGGGCACGTGAAAGCGGGGATGAGGCAGGGGGTGAGACAGGCATGTGAATTCCTCAATTCGGTGTGGATCCTTTCAGCATAGAGGGCCGACACGAGATCGTCACGCCCCCGAATGGGGGGGCAGGAATCAGCGAGACGCCCGAGGTTCCTTGATTCGGCCCCGGGGATGCTATGTTGAGAGCAGGAATGAAGCCATCAGGGGAGACCACATGTCGCAGCGGCGAATCCTCATACTGGGTCAGGGTGCCATGGGTCGCATGTTTTCGGGCCTGCTCCGGCATGACCATCATGTCAGTCATTGGGACCGGGATCCTGACAGTGGCAAGGAGAGCGCAGTGCTGGAGCAGCTCGCTCCCGGCCATGACTGCGTCATCTTCGCCGTGCCGGCCCATCCACACGCCGAGCTGGCCGGCCGCATCGCTGATTGCCTGAAGACACCCGCGATCTGCCTGTCCATCGCCAAGGGACTGGATGCCGATGGTCACAGCCCGGCGGAAATCTTCGCCCAGCACTTTCCTGCCGGTGGCCTGCTTCGATGGGGACTGGTCTATGGCCCGATGATTGCCCGCGACCTCAGTGAAGGGCGCACCGGCTTTGCACTGGCGGCATCACCGGAACGGGAGACGGCCGAGGCCATGGCCGGCCTCTTCGCCACGACCCGCTTGTACCTGCAGCCGGATGACGATCCCGTGGGTGCCGCCTGGGCGGCCATTCTCAAGAATGTCTATGTGCCGCTCATCGGGATGGCCGATGGACTCGGTTTGGGCGACAATCTGCGCGGCTTCCTGCTCGCCGAAGCCCTGCGGGAACTGGCGACCATCGTCGAAGCCCGTGGCGGACAGGGCAGGACCGCCTACAGTCTGGCCGGCCTGGGTGATCTGATCACAACCGCCACCAGCGCGTCCTCACATCATCGCGGCATCGGCGAGGCGCTTGCCCGTGGCGATCATTCCCACGTGGCCACCGATACCGCCAACCTGCGCAGCGAGGGGGTCAACACGGCCGTCATGGTGCAGCGCCACGGTCTGCTGCGGCTTGCGGATTACCCTCTGTTCGAACTCACGGTTCGCCTGCTTTCCGCACCCGAGAACATCGAAACGGCCATCCTGGATTTCGTGAATCGGCGTTTCGGTCGGACCCTGGCGGCATGAACGCCACTGTGACTTCAGCGCTCGACTGGCTGGTTGCCCACCGGGGCTGGCCGGCCCAATGGCCCGAGAACTCCCTTTCCGGCATGCGGGCCGTGCTGGAGGCCGGGGCCCGTTTTGTTGAACTGGATGTGCATCTCTCCCGGGATGGCTGCCCGGTGGTGGTGCACGATGAAGATCTGCGCCGGGTCAGCGGTACCCGGCAGCGGGTCAATCGCCTGGATGCTGACGCCCTGGCTCAGGTGGTGATCGGCGAGGCCACGCGCTTCGGCGATCGTTTCCCGGAGGAACGCCTTCCCCGGCTGACTGACATGCTGCAACTGCTGGCCGAGTGGCCCGAAGTGACGGTGTTCGTGGAACTCAAGCGGGCGAGCATGCGCCGATTCGGTCGCCCGGCCCTGATTGAGTCCGTCCTCAAGGCCCTCAAGGGGCACGCCAACCCCTGTGTAATGATTTCCTTTGATCACACGGCCGTGGAGATGGCCCGCAGTCGCGGGGCCGAACGCATTGGCTGGGTGTTCAAGCCCTGGAACGAAAGCGCCCGGGTGGAGGCGGCCCGCCTCAAGCCCGATTATCTCTTCGTGCGCCAGGATCGGATCCCGGAGGGCGAGCGGCCTTTCTGGCCCGGCAGCTGGCAGTGGGTGGTCTATGGGGTCAACGAGCTCCGGCTTGCCCTCACATTGCGCCAACGCGGTGCGCACCTGATCGAGACCGATTGCCTGCCGGAGCTGGCCCGCGCCTGGATGGAAGCCGAAGGAGGCGAGCGTGTCTGAGCGGCCCTGCTGGCTACTGATGGATCAGGGTGGCAACAGCAGCCGTGCCCTGTTGGTGGATGAGCGAGGCAGTGTACTGGGCGAGGGGCGGCGGCCCGTGGCAACCCGTGAAGCGGGCGGTGATCGAGTGGAACAGGACGGCGCCGCCATTCTGGCCGATCTGCAGGCGTCCGTGGCCGAGGCGGTTTCAGTCTGCCCCGACGGTCATGGCCTGGCCGGGGCCGGTCTGGCCGTTCAGCGCGGCTCGATCCTGTGCTGGGACAAGGACAGCGGCCGACCGCTCAGCCCGGTGCTGTCCTGGCGGGATCGGCGTACTTCAGCCCAGGCCTGGCCGCGAGATCTGCCTGGCAGGGTGCGACGGACGGCTGGCCTGCGCTTTTCTCCCTATGGGGGCGCGCCCAAGCTGCGCTGGTGCCTGGACGAACTGCCCGCCGTCCGCACGGCCGCCCGGCAGGGTCGCCTGTGCATGGGGCCGTTGGGTGCCTTTCTCGCTCGCGGCCTGACCGGCAGCGGGGAAGATTTCGTGGATCCGACCCTGGCCCAACGCACACTGCTGTTCTCTCGCACGCTTCAGGACTGGGACGAGACGTTGCTGACGTCCTTCGGTCTGCAGCGGGCACAGCTCCCCGTCTTGCGGCCGTCCCGGCATGACTTCGGTGCCCTGCAGGCAGCGCCCTGTCGGCTGTCCCTGCTGATGGGTGATCAGAATGCGGTGCCGCTGCAGTGTGGTGAGACGACCGCAGACACCGTCTATATCAATGCAGGCACGGGTGCCTTCATTCTGCGGCCGCTGTCAAATCCTCTTGAGGATCCCGAATCCACCCCCTTCCAGCTCAGCCAGTTACCGCCTTTGTCGGTGGATGGGCCGCCGCACTGGGCTCTCGAAGGCAGTATCCATGGTGCAGCGTCGGCATTGAACTGGTTTGCCCGCGCCGAGGGGCAGGAGCGAATTCCCCACCCGGCCCTCACCGAGGCCTTGATGACAACGGGTGACCGACCACTGTTCATCAACACCATCGATGGCCTGGGCTCCCCCTGGTGGCAGCCCGGCCCGGCGCCCGCCTTCCTGTACGCGGCTGGCAGCGATCATCTCCAGCGTCTGGCGGCCGTCCTGGATAGCATCGCCTTCCTGTTGCGCGTCAACCTGGAGGCCATGGAAGCAGCGGGAGGTCCTGTCAGGGTGGTGCGTCTGTCCGGGGGGCTGAGCCACTGTGACGGTTTCTGTCAGCACCTGGCCAATCTCACTGGCCGACCCGTGCAACGTCTGGAGGGAGGTGAGGCCACCGCCATGGGCTTGCTGGCCCTGCTGGTGGGCGGTGGGTTTTCCGTCCCGGCCTGCAGTGAATTCACACCGGCCAGGGATGAGGCCCTGCGGACCCGGTATCACGTCTGGCTGGATCACATGCCGGCGCTCGAATGAGGGGTTGTCTCTCGGCCCTTCAGCTTGAGGGGGCCGGCTTCATTGGCGCTTCAGCCGGTGTTGCTTCCCTGGGTGGGACTTCTTCCAGGGGGGCCGGGCGGCCGAAATGGAAGCCTTGGGCATAATCGATGCCGATTCGCCGCAGCATGGCCACGGTTTCGGCATTCTCCACGCATTCCGCCACCGTGCGAATGCCGCTGGAGCGACCGATTTCACTGATCGAGCGTACGATGGCTTCGTTCATGGGGCGTTCCGACATGGAGCGCACGAATCGCCCGTCGATCTTTACAAAATCCACCGCCAACTCTTCCAGGTGACCGAAAGAGGACATGCCGGCGCCGAAATCGTCCAGGGCAACGACGCAGCCCAGGCCCTGCAACTGGCGGATCAGGCGGTGGGCGGAGGCGTAATTGCGAATGGTGGCGGTTTCGGTGATCTCGAAACCCAGGCGCTGACCCGGTACGCCGCTGTCGCGGATGGCGTCGACCAGCTCCTCGACAAACTCCGCCTGGCTGATGGATGTTGCGGACAGATTGATGAAGCAGCGGCCGGGTGGTCGTTCCGTGCTTGCCAGCCATTCCAGAGCCCGCTGGACTACCTGTCGATCCAGCTCCGGCATCAGGCCGAAACGCTCCGCCGCCGGAATGAATCGAGCCGGTGACAGTAACTCGCCCGCGGTATCGAACAGGCGGCAGAGTATCTCGATGGTTGGCTTCTGCTGGTAATCGCCATTGAGGTTCACCAGAGCCTGGGAATGCAGCTGGATCCGCCCCTCGTCCAGGGCATTCTGAATGATCGGCAGCCATTCCATTTCGTCCAGACGCTGGTGGACTTCGTCTGGTCCGGTGCTGAACAGGATGCGGTTGCGACCCTCCTCCTTGGCTTTCATGCAGGCCACGTCGGCGGTTCCCAGAAGTCGCCCGTAGTCTTCCGGATCACCGCTGAGGGTGGTTACGCCGATGCTGGCGCGAACGGAAAAACTGCGGCCACTGCGCAGAAAGCGGAATGCCTCGATATGCCGATGCAGTGTCTGCAGGCGTTCCCCGCCATCTTCCTCCCACTGACCGTCAATGATCAGGCCGAACTCGTCGCCGCCCAGCCTGGCGAGGCAGTCCTCCTCGGTCAGCACATCGCCCATGTGCTTGGCCAGCTCGGCCAGCATTTCGTCACCCACGCCATGCCCAAGGGTGTCATTCACCGTCTGAAACTGATCCAGATCCAGATAGGCAAGCAAGGTTTCCCGTTCACTTCTTGCCGACGCCAGCCCCTCCCTGGCCCGTCGTTCGAAGGCGCGCCGGTTGAGCAGGCCGGTCAGGGGGTCGTGGGCCGACTGGTAGCGCAGGCGCTGCTCGAAGAAGTCTCGCTCCCGGTCGCCGGCCTCGATCAGGTGTGTGGCAGCCGCCATGATCAGCAGGGCCGGCAGCAGAAGCAGCCACTGCAGGGTGATCGCCATGTCGTTCATGGTCTGCAGATTGCTGGTGCCGTGATCCAGTGCAATGAGGATGGCCAGGGGCAGCAGGCAATAGGTCAGCAGGGAAGGCAGTCTCAGAGCCGACCACAGGGTCATCACGAACAGGAGCAGCATGAGGGGAATCACCTGCAGGCCGTCGTTGCCCAGCGCCGGCAACAGGGCTGGCCGATCGGGCAGCAGCCAGGTCACGGAGGCCAGTACAAGCATGCCGCTTACCACAAGCAGCGTCTCCTCGCGCCCGGCACCGGAACGTCCGGACAGCACGCCGGTGAAACCGCAGATGCGGGTTCCAAGCGCCATGAACAGTGGTGCGAAGGCAACCAGACCCAGCATGTCGCCCAGCCACCAGCTGCCCATCAGTATCGCAGAATCGATGTCATTCAGCCGGCCCGCCAACTGAACGGCGAGGACGCCGGAAAGGGTCGTGATCACGGCAATCAGGGGGAGGATCAGAAACAGCAGACGTGCGGTTTCACGCAGGCTCTGTGGCAGGGGTGAGAGACTGACGATCCGGCGGAAGACGATGGCCCCCAGCAACGGGCCCAGTGTATTGCCTGCAACCGCCAGCGGCAGGACAGGCAGGCCATTGAGCCAGGCGCTGGCAATATCCGCCACGAGAATCACCGGCAGCATCCACCAGCCCGCCAGCAGAAAGGCAGCCAGGGCCACGGCGGCCGCCGGCCAGATGGTGGCCACCGGGCCCGCACCGATGAAATGGATGGCCAGGGCGGCCGAACCCAGGTAGAACGCGACCACGGTCAGTGTGAACAGCCACAGCGGTACCCGACCGACCGGGCCCGGCCAGTGGATTCCGGGCAGAAGTGCCTGCCTGCTCATGGGGCCCCTTCATTCGTGTGCGAACGATCTTGTCATCATATCGCCAAACCGGGAACTTGCGTAGCAGATAGCATTTTTCTGCCGGGGTAGCCCGTATGGGGGGTGGCTGCCCCAGTCCCCCTCGCCAATACTTCCCTTTGTCGGTGCAGCGGAAATAGGGATGTTGCCTGATCCTGGTGCAAGCGAACCGTTTGTCCGGCGCCAAAATCAAGAATTACACACCATGGAGGAAGAAAAGGTGATGGATAAGGAAACAATCAATACATGGGGCCGCTGGGGCGGTGTCGTCATTGCCATGTCGGCACTGGCATTGGCCGGCTGTAACAGCAGCAGCGATGACGGTGGTGGCATCAACACCGCGTCGGAAAGCCGGAGCATTTCTGAGGATGTCTGGCACGAGTATGAAACCGAAGTGCCGGCAGATACCACCAAGCTGACGGTTCGTCTGCATGAACTGGGCGGTGATGCGGATCTATGGGTGATCGGCCCCGGTGGGGCGCCCAGCTGTGGCTCATTCAATGCGGGTACGCAGCCAGACGAATGCGAATTCGATGACCCGCGGGAAGGAAGCTGGACGATCGAGGTCGAGGGCTGGGATCCGGGAACCTACAATTATCGTCTTACCGTCACCCTTGAGCCTTCCGATCGTGAAGCCACCCTGGAGTTCGTGGACGAGGGTTCCTGGGCGCCCGCCGCCGCTACCCTGGCTGCCAGCCAGGATCGACATGATCGTGCCGCCGATCAGCTTTCCCTGCTGACCGCCATTGCCGAGCTGTCCATTGGCCAGAACGGGGAAGCCGACTACTACTTCAAGCAGGACGATCAGCTGATGGGGCAGCTGCAGATGAATGTGACGCAGCACCAGGGTCAGCGCGAGGTCAGTTTCAAGCTGGTTGCCGAAGCGCATGCCGGTGAGCGCCTGGTCATGTCCACCCTGCCGGGTCAGCCGATGGTCTTTGACGGTATGGCCACGCAAGCCGCTCAGGGGGTACTCGCCTTCCGCTCCAATGACGGACGCGCCGAGCTCAGCCTGGGTCAGGATACCGCCACGGCTGCTGATATCCGCGTGCTGGCCGAACCCGGTCCGGTGTTCAGTGAGCAGAGCTGGATGCAGGACGACACGCAGCTGGAGTTCATTCGCCACTGACGTGATTGATAGAGGTTGAATGAAGAAAGAAGGGGAGCCATCGGCTCCCCTTTTTTTCGTGCCGGAATCCGGTGAAGGAAAATGGTGGGCCCGCCAGGACTCGAACCTGGGACCAAGGGATTATGAGTCCCCTGCTCTAACCAACTGAGCTACAGGCCCTTCGAAAACAGTGTCGTGCCGGATTCAGGCCAGCGTTCTCGGGTGCATTGAGCACCCTCGACCGCACGGGATTATGCCTCGCGCTGCGCAATCCTGCTCCGCGCGCGGTCCAGCCCGGCCATCCATGGCCGGTCGCTCACCGGGCTGCGAAATGCCACCGGCATTTCGGTCCCGGTTCGCCCCCTGCTCTAACCAACTGAGCTACAGGCCCTTGAAATGAATGCTGCACCAGACCAGCCCGCGATTATAGCCTTCGTCGCGCCTCCCGGTCACGGTGCCCCGCCTTCATTCCTCGCGCGGTGTGTCCAGCAGCGGCCTGTCGTGAGCCCTCATTATGGCCCGCCGGATGGAGACCAGGGGGGCGTCGTCATCCAGTTGAAAGTCTTCGCCATGCTCACCCAGCTCGGGCAGGCCCAGGGCCTGGAGCAGGGCGCTGATGTCCGGGAAGCGGGTGCTCAATACGTGTTCGTCGTAAAGGGGGGCGAAGACGGGCTCGCCGCCGGCGAACTTGTCCAGACGCCGAAGGCTGTCACGGCCGTCATGGGCACGGCGTTCGTGGAAACAGCAGCGGGCCCACTCGGCCAGCACATGATCCAGGGTGGTGGCGTCTTCCTCACGGCTGCGAAGGGCCACGTCACTCATGAGCATCAGGGCGGCGCCGGCCCAGTACACGTAATCGGCGCCGCCACCACTCATTCGCATCGTGATGTCGCGCAGGGTGCCCTGGCGGCGATCCCAGTAACCGTCGTACATGTCGGCCAGCAGGCGTTGCCAGGCCTCGGCTTCGCTCAGGTGTCCGGCACGGGCCAGGCCGATGTACTGGTAGTAGCTGGCGATTCCCTCGGACAGCCAGCGGTGATGGGGGATGACCGGCGGATGCAGCAGATGCATGAATTCGTGGGCGACCAGACCGTCCAGGTGATAGTCGCTTTCGGGTCGGCTGGTGCTCATGCCCAGCAGCAGCCCCATGCCACCGGCACGGCTGACCCGCCCCTGGGCCAGGGGGCGGTCGCCGCTGTCCAGTGGCACGACGATCACCTGCGCCCGGTGCCCGGGAAAGCCGCCGAAGATGGTGGCGGCGGCGTCCAGACCCGGCTGCAGCCAGGCCTCAACCGACGAGGGCGGTGGCGGATCACTGGGGCCGTTGGCCAGGGCAACATCGACCTGGATGTCGTCGTTGTGCAGTGTGAAGGTTTCAAAGCGGCCAATGGCAATGCTGCTGTCCCAGCCCAGGGGTGGGTGATCGAGCCGGAAGCGTGGTCGCCCTTCACTGTCCTCACCAATCCGTGGCCAGGGGGTGGAGAGGCTGAATTCCGGTGGCAGATCGAAGCTCAGTTCGATGTCCGCGTAACGAGTCAGTCGGCGAGGACGCCACAGCCAGATCCGTGGTGACAGCACCAGGGCATCGCCGGTGCGGGCGGCAATGCCGAGGCTGCGGCTGCGGGCCGCCAGACCCAGATCCACTGCGTAATGCACACAGAGGTCATCCGGCTGACTGGGGATGGTCATGCGGTTGCGCATGACCCGCAGGGGTCGCTTGTCGCCGTCAACAATGATGTGAGGGTCGCGCAGCAGGCGGCTGGCGTCGTTGGAGGCGGCCAGCAGGGTCTCGGGCACCCGGCGCTCAAAACAGGCCGCCACGGTCATCTGATTGAAGTGCTTGTCCACGTGTATCTGGTAGGGGTGCCGTTGTTCGAGCACGCTGGCCGAAAGGGCCAGGGGCAGCAGGCAGAGGAGCGGCAGCAATCCGAGCCTCATGGCGTTCGGGGGTCATCCACGTCGCGTTCCTGCAGGGAGGCCACCAGGGTGCCGGGGCCGGCATGGGCGCCAAGTGCCGGGCCCACCGGTACCAGGGGGAGGGCGTCCACCTCCGGGATTCGCTGCCGCAGGGCATCCAGCAGGGCCTGGCCCTCCTCGGCGGCATTGCAGTGACCCACAAGCAGGCGATAGTGGCGCCCTTTGCGGGCGCGTCGGGCGACGAAGCCGGTGAAGCGTTCCACCGTTCGGCTCTGGCCGAACAGGACGCCGCCGGCATCCACCTTGCCGTTGCGACGGGCGGTCAGGACGGGAGTGAGGTGCAGGGCATCCACGATCTTCTGCTTGGCCGGTGACACCCGGCCACCGCGCACCCCGAAACTGAGATCAGCCACCGCGCCCCAGACGCGGGTGCGATCCCGATGGGCCTCCATGTGTTCGAGAACGGCCCGGGCATCGGCCCCTTCACCGGCCTTCTCGGCGGCGGCCATCACCAGCTGCCCGAGCCCGGCCGACACACTGCGGCTGTCCACCACGTGAATGTCCGCGTCTTCCAGGCGCCTGGCCGCGCTCACCGCGGATTGCCAGGTACCGGAGGCGGCGGCCGTGACGTGAATCGAGATGATGCTGTCGTAATGGCTGGCCAGCATCTGGTAGATGCGGCGGAACTCACCCGGAGCCGGTTGGGAGGTGGCCGGGTGATTGGGGTCTTCGTCCAGGCGTCGGTAGAAGTCTTCCCAGCTCATGCTCAGCTTGTCCAGGTAGCTGGCTTCGCCGAAACGCACATGCACGGGGATGACGTGAATGCCCAGCTCGTCGATGAGCTTGTCCGGAATGTCAGCGGCGGAATCGGTGACGATGGCCACCTTGCGGCTGCGGTTGCTCACATCCCGCTGTTGCTGCCACATGTCGTCGGCCTTCTGGCCGTGCACTTCACCGAAACCGGCGGCAATGTTGAAGGCCCGATCCGGCTGGTTGGTGTGCAGGTGAACCTTGAGCTTGTGGCGGGCGCCGGCAATGACCAGGCTATCACCTTCATCCGTGAGGGCTTCGCGCAGCTTGCGCGGATCCATGTCCTCTCCCAGCACCACGCATTCCGTGCAGTAACGGTGCGTGGCCTGGGCCTCATCCCCTTCATGGGCATGGGCGGCTTCGCCGTCCAGCCCTGCGATGGTGGCGGCCGGCGGCCGGCGCGCCTCGCCCTCACTGAGAAAGTCGCGCATGCCGCGCAGCAGTTCCACAAAGCCTTCCGCTCCGGCATCCACGACCCCGGCCTTGCGCAGTACCGCCAGCTGATCCGGCGTGCGGGCCAGGGCGATTTCGCTTTGTTGAAGGGCGTCATCCAGCAGGGTGATGAAATCGGCGCGGCGGCGTGCGGCCTGTTGCCGCACGGCTTCGGCAAAGGCCGAGAGAACGCTCAGCAGCGTGCCCTCTCGGGGCTCACTCAGGGCTTCGCGGGCGTAGCTCGCACCGGCATGCGCCGCCACGGCGAAATGATCCGGGCTCAGCCGGGCATGGGCTGCGGCGGCATCCGACAGCCCCTGGAAGAACTGCGCCATGATGGCCCCGGAATTGCCTCGGGCACCATCCAGGCCGGCATCGGCCACCCGTGCCAGGGCGCGCCCGGCATGGCGTTCCGGCCGGGCCCGCAGGCCGCCAAGCATGGCGTGGAGGGTGAGGCTGAGGTTGGTGCCGGTATCGCCGTCCGCGACCGGAAAGACATTGATCTTGTTCAGGTGCTGCTGCCGGCTGAGCAGCTGATGGACGCCGACCTGCAAGGCCAGTCGCAGGCGGTGTCCATCCAGGTAGGCGATGGCGGGATGACGGCTCATTCACGGGCTCCGGTAACCAGTTCAGACGACAGCATAGCGGCAATTCGGCCAGCGGCTCCAGCGGGCCCGAAGCATCGTTCAGACACCGGGCTCACTGTCTGAGCGCTTGCCTCGCGCCATGCCCCGGCGCAATAGGCCCTCACCGAAGCGTTCACGTGCCGCATCCAGCAGGCGATCGGTGTCCCGGTCCTTGCCCGCGGCCGTGTCCCTGCCGGTGAACAGTCCCATCTGGCCGGTGTTTTCCAGCAGATCACGAGCGACCACGCCGGCCAGGCGCAGACGCGGCCGCGGACCCTGCTGACGCCACCATTCATCCGCCAGTGACTGGGCAATGCGCCGAAGTGCCGGCCCCGCATCGCTGGGCTGTCCCAGGCTCTGCTGGCGACTGAAGGTGCGAAAATCGGGGCTGCGCAGTTTTACCGCCACGGTGCGACACTGCAGGGATTTCGATCGCAGACGGGCGGCGACCTGTTCGGCCATGTCGGCCATCAACGTCTGCAGTTCGCTGCGATCCTTCAGATCCCGATCGAAGGTGCGTTCGGTGCTGATGGAGCGGGCTGTCCGTTCCGGGGTCACGGCCCGATGGTCATCGCCACGGGCCAGGGCCAGCAGACGCGGTGCCTGCCGACCCACCAGGGCCCGCAGACGTGGCTCCGGGGTGCGCCGCAGGGCGCCGAAGCTGCGGATATCAGCCCGTCGCAGCCGGGCGGTGGTTGCCTCGCCCACCCCCCAGAGGCGTTCCACCGGCAGGGGATCGAGAAAGGCACGAAGGCCCGCTTCGCTGACATGCACCAGGCCATCCGGCTTGCCCAGATCCGAGGCCAGCTTGGCCACGAACTTGTTGGGGGCGATGCCGACCGAGGCCACCAGGCCGGTTCGGGCGCGAATCTGCTCCCGCAGCCCCTGGGCGCAGGCTTTCGGATGCTCACGGGCGCCGGGGTCGGCGCTCAGATCGAGAAAGGCCTCGTCCAGGGACAGGCCTTCCACCAGGGGAGTCAGGGCCCGGAAACAGTCGAAGACGATGGCCGAGAGTTCGCGGTAGCGGGCCATGCGTGGGGCGAGAAACACGCCCTCCGGGCAGAGCTGGCGGGCGCGGGCCCCGGGCATGGCCGAATGCACGCCGAAGCGGCGAGCTTCATAGCTGGCTGCTGAGACCACGCCGCGTCCGCCCAGGCCACCAACGATGACCGGCCGGCCTTGCAGTTCGGGGTTGTCCAGCTGTTCCACCGAGGCATAGAAGGCATCCAGATCCACGTGCAGGATCAGGCGGTCAGCCATGAGCCTGCATCCCTGCTCGAACCCGGTCGGCGGCGCCTGGGTGCAGCAGCACAACGTTGATGCTGGCCGGATAGATGCGCGCCTGCCGTCGCAGGGCTTCGATGGCGTCGGCCGAGTCTGCCGGTGTCAGGCGCAGGAAGTCCTCGCCTTCCCGCAGGGGCGGGGCGAGGCGCTTGAAGGCCCGGAAGGCGCTGCCCTTGCCGTGGGCCATGGCGGCATCCAGTTCCCGGAAGGTCAGAAAGCCCTGTAATGCGTCCGTGTTCATGGCGGGGGTCAGCGGCCGGGTGGGAACCGATCCAGCACCTGGCCAAGCAGGCGCTCCAGGCCGGGTGTATCGAGGCGGTCCTGGCGTTCACTGCGATCATGCCAGCCGCGCCAGAGCAGGGCGCCGCTGTCGGCATCGAGGATGTCGATGAGAATGACCCGCTGCATGCGGCTGCGGCTGGTTCCCACCGCCACGCCGGTGCCAAAGCCGCCACTGCCCATGCCGATGCCGATGCTGGCCCCGGAACCGGACGGCTGGCTACGTTCAATCAGGTGATAGGTCACCAGGAAATCCGCTTCTGCGGCGTCAACCACCTGGAAGCCGCGCTGACTCAGTACGATTTCCGCGGCCCGCGCCACGCGCACATCCAGCAGTGTGAAATCCAGAACCGGATCTTCCACCGCGTGCTGGCCTGGCGCCTGCCAGGCAAAGCGCTGCAGCTGATCGAGATCCGCCTGGCGGTCGTATTCGGTCTTGACCGGCGCGGCACAGGCGAGCAGCAACGCCAGAAGGGGCAGCAGCAGGACGGGGCGGTGGCGGTTCATGATGGCCTCAACTCCTTGCGGGCGGGAATTCCCGCAGAATGCGCTCGACGCGGCGGTTCACCTGGCTCTCGGAGAACTGATCCTGGCGCGCCTCGCTGGCCCGCCAGCTGCGCCAGACCAGCTCTTCCCGTTCCCGGTCCACGATGTCAATGATCAGTGTGCCTTCCCGGTAGCTGCGATGCTCGTAGGGGTAGGGGCCGTAGAACGGATCGTGCCAGTGCGGGTAGTAACGATAGCCACGGCCATAGCTCAGGTGCACGCGGACATTGGGGCTGGTGTAGACCCGTTCCCGCGAGGTGATGTGGTAGGTGACGATGAAATCGGCTTCGTCCACCGCCACTTCGCGAAAGCCCTTTTCACGCAGGGCGTCGCGAACGGCGCGTTCCACCCGCCGATCCAGCAGTTCGCTGTCCAGCACCGGGTCGCGAACCTCGCGCCGCTCTGGCTCCGACCAGGCGAAGGTCTGGTAGCGACTGAAGTCCGCCTCACGGTCGTACTCGGCCCGGGTGGTGGCACAGCCGGTCAGCCAGGCCAGGGCAACAAGGGTGCACAGCAAGGTGCTTGCGGTTCTCACTCGACGGCCTCCCATGATGTGTGCTGTCTCCTGCATCAGACTCGTCCGTGGGCATGACGGTTCCAGGCGGCGCCTATTCCACGGCGCTGCGGCCACCATCCACCGGCAGTATATGCCCGTTCACGTAGGGGGCATCCCGGATCAGGAACAGGGCGGCCGCGGCGATGTCCTCCGGTTTGCCCGTGCACTGCAGGGGTACCCGGTCCAGAACGTGGCGACGGGTGGCGTCGTCCATGCCCTGTTCCGGCCACAGGATGGCCCCCGGTGCGATGCCGTTGACCCGAACCCAGGGCGCAAGCTCCTTGGCCAGGCTGCGTGTCAGCATGGCCAGTCCGGCCTTGGCCGCGCAGTAGATGGGGTGCTCCCCCAGTGGCCGGAAAGCGTGGATATCGATGATGTTGATGATCTGGCCGCGGCGATTACGCAGGTTTTCCATCGCTGCCTGGGCCAGAAAGAAGGGGCCCTTGAGGTTGCTGCCGATGAGATCATCCCATTGGTTCTCGTCAGCCTCGCTCATGGGTGTGGGATAGAAGCTGGAGGCATTGTTGATCAGTACATCCAGGCCACCCCATTGTTCGGCGGTCTTGATCAGGGAAGGGAATCCGTCCGGTGCCAGCAGGTCGGCCTGGGCCGTGACCGCGGAATCCGGGCGACGGGCATTGAGTTTGGTGCTCAGGGCCTGGGCTTCCTCGCCGGAATGGCGGTAGTGGATGACTACGTTCATCCCCGCCCCGTGCAGCCTGTCGGCGATGGTCGCCCCGATTCGCCGGGCCGCGCCAGTGACCAGGACCGTTTTTCCGGCCAGCGAGGGTGTATTATCCTGCATGGTTTTCGGTGCCTCCCGGCCATCCGCAACGTTTGATCAGGGCAGACTAAGGCTCATGAGCGACCATAGCAATCGCAACAGCGGTTCGCGCATCCGTCCCGGTGACGAAGGTGTGCTGCCGCCTCCGCCCCCGGACGCCGAGGCGCATAGCCGCGAGGTTCGGGCGCATATCGCCCGCATCATCGATGAAGCCGACGGTGTCATTCCCTTTTCCCGGTTCATGGACCTGGCCCTGTATGCCCCGGGGCTGGGTTACTACAGCGCGGGTGCGCGCAAGTTCGGCGAGGCGGGCGATTTCATCACCGCTCCGGAAATGTCCTCCCTGTTCAGTTTCTGCCTCGCTGATCAGGCCGCCCAGGTGCTGGACCGTCTGGGCGGCGGTGACATCCTTGAGCTGGGTGCGGGTTCCGGCGCCATGGCGGCCTCGGTACTGGACCGTCTGGCCAGCAGCGGCTGCCTGCCGGAGCGATACCTCATTCTTGAAGTGAGTGCCGAACTCAGGGAACGGCAGGCGCGTACCCTGGAAGAGCGGGTGCCGGATCTGGCGGACCGCGTCTTCTGGCTGGATGATTTTCCCGAGGCCCTGCGCGGTGTGGTGCTGGCCAATGAGGTGCTGGACGCCCTGCCGGTGGAGCGTTTCCGCATTCGCGGCGGCGCGGTGCGCCGCCTGGGCGTGGCCCGCAAGGGCGAGGGTTTCAGTTGGCGGGAAATGCCCCATGACCGGGATCTGTCCGAGCGGGTCCGTGCCATCGAGGAAGAGCTGGGTCGCAAGCTGCCCGAGGGCTATGAGTCCGAGGTCTCCACGGCCATGCCGGCACTGGTGGAACGGATCGCCGGCTGCCTCCGGCGCGGCGCCGCTCTACTGGTGGACTACGGCCTGCCCCGGCGCGAGTACTACATGCCCGATCGAGGTCGTGGCACGCTCATGTGCCATTACCGGCATCGCGCCCACGAAGATCCCTTTCTTCATCCGGGCATTCAGGACATCACCGCCTGGGTGGACTTTACCGCCGTTGCCGAGACCGCCGTCCAGGCCGGCTGCTCCCTGCTGGGATACACCACCCAGGCCCATTTTCTGCTGGGGGCCGGTATCGACCGGCATGTGGCGCATGTGAACCCGGAAGATACCCTCAGTCAGCTCAAGCTGGCCCAGGAAGTGAAACTGCTCACCCTGCCGGGCGAGATGGGCGAGCGTTTCAAGGTCATCGGCTTTGCCCGCGGTGATGACATCGGCATGAGCGGCTTCGGTTTCCGGGATCTGCGGATGCGGTTGTGAGTTCTGATGCTGAGATAATCAGATCGACACGGGGTGGCACTCGACATTCATTGGGATCCGGCATGTACGTTCATTCTAAGCACGTTTTCGGGATGGTCTTTTTTCTGTGTGCGTTTCTGCTGTCTCCGACCGGGATGGCCGGGGACTGGGTGGCGGAATCCGAGTTTCGTGCCAGTGATGCGGATTCCCGAAGTTTTCTCATCTCCCTGGACCGGACCATCGGCGAGCGCGGCCTGGCCTTTGTCAGTCTCGGTGAAACCTGGATCAATGGCAGTGAACAGGATATGGACACCCGACGCCAGTCCGTCGGTGGCATGCTGCGCCTGGATGACGAGTGGCGGTTGACCGGCTATTACGAGCGTTGGGGGCGTCGCGGAGACATCATCAGTGACCGGGTTGCCTTCATCCTGGCGCGTGATTTCGATCAATGGGGTTTTTCCGCCAACGCGGGCGCGCGCTGGATCACGCTGGAAGCGGGGGCCCCGGCCCGACGCGACCGAAATGGTGCGGAAGGCCCACCTATCAACATCCCCGTGAACCCCGGCGACCCGGATGACGGCGAGGTAATTGCCGAAGACTACGACACCCGGGCCATCAATCTAGGGCTTCGTCTGCGTTATCGTCCCAGCGAGGAATGGACCTTCGCCGCTGGTTTTACCCACTACGATTACGATCGTGACCCGACCCAGTTGGCTGCCCGCGACCAGGTGGAGCGCTATTCCGCTTCAGCCGTGACACTGGCCCAGGGTTTTCTGGATCGTAGCGTTTACCTGGACGCCCGTTACGACCTGGGGAATTATCGCGACTTGTCAGTCTATGTCAGCCGTGACCGATCCGCCGTGGACGGGCGTGACGCGGACAGCATCATTCTCAGTTATCTGCAGCCGCTTTCCGCTGCCTGGGATCTGCGTCTGGAAGTCGGACGAACCCAGACCGACGGCTTTGACGCGAGTCATTCGGTGGGGATTGGCGTCACCTGGTACCCCTGACCCGGCAGGGCGAGGCAAGGCGAGGCCGCGCCGAGCCTTGCCCTCGTAATCGTAGTCGTAATCGTAATCGATCTTTTAAGGTCTTCCGAAAAAGCCGATTACGACTACGATTACGATTACGACTACGACCGGCACTGCCACCTCAGCACTCAGAACTCAGCACTCAGAACTCAGAACTCAGAACTCAGAACTCAGAACTCGCCCAATCCCCTCCACCCGCAAACGATCCAGTTCCTCGCCAAAGGCCTTGCCCTGAAAGCGTTCGCCATCCACGTCCCTTCCGCTTATCGCGGCCGCGGCCTGGTAACAGCGGCGCAGGTAATCGGCCTGGGGGTAGTCCCGGTTCTCAAGCCCGGTGCGGCCGCGGGCATCCGCTTCACTGGCCAGCAGCAGCCGTTCCAGATTCTCGGGCTGGCGGAAGGCATCACAGCCTTTGAACACCTTGAGGATGGTGGCGGGTTTCAGTTCCAGTGCGCGGTGAACGTGCAGGTGCCAGCGGGAAGCCTGGCAGCCGGCCCGTTCATGGCGACTGGGAATACGCAGGCGCCGGCACAGGTTCTGAACCTGTTTTACGCCTTTCTTCTCGTGGCCATGATGACTGGGCCAGTATCGTTCCGGCGTCACGCCCTTGCCCAGGTCATGCACCAGGGCCGCAAAGCGAACGACCGTGTCTTTGCTCAGCCGGGCCGCCTGCTCGAGCACAAGCAGGGTATGCAGTCCGGTATCCACCTCCGGGTGGTACCTGGCCGGTTGTGGCACGCCGAAGAGCGCATCCACCTCCGGGAAAAGGTGAGCCAGCGCACCGCAGTCCCTCAATACCTGAAAATAGACCTGTGGCGCGGCCTCACCGAGGGCGCGTTCGCTTTCCTGCCACACCCGTTCCGGGCTCAAGGCGCCCAGTTCCTCGGCCGTGGACAAATCCTGCATCAGCGCCAGGGTTTCCCCGGCAATGGAAAAGCCCAGGTGATGGAAACGGGCGGCAAAGCGGGCCACGCGCAGCACGCGCAGGGGGTCTTCGGCAAAGGCTTCGGTGACATGGCGCAGGCAACGCGCCTCCAGATCCCGACGGCCACCATGGGGATCGATCAGCCGGCCCTGTTCATCCTCGGCCATGGCATTGACGGTCAGATCCCGGCGCGCGAGATCCTCTTCCAGGCTGACAGAGGGATCGGCGTGAAAGCGGAAACCGTGATAACCCCGGCCGCTCTTGCGCTCCGTGCGGGCCAGCGCGTATTCCTCACTGGTCTGCGGGTGAAGAAACACGGGGAAGTCACGCCCCACGGGCCGAAAGCCCTGGTCGGTCATTTCATCGGGTGTCGCACCCACGACCACCCAGTCCCGCTCCTTCACGGGAATACCCAGCAACTTGTCACGGACCGCGCCGCCCACGAGGTAGGTTTTCATGGGCCCATTGTAGTCATCATGAAGCGCGGTGTCCCTGCCAAGGCCATCGTTGTCGTCATGCGTCTCATCCATGAGACTTACCCCTCCCGTTGGTCGGGGCCTCGCGCAGAGCGCGAGTTCAAATACGTTCCCTACGCATTTGTGTCGTAATCGTAATCGGCTTTCTCGAACCCTTAAAATGCCGACAACGACAACGACAACGACAACGACAACGAAAAAAGGGGGCGGTCATCAACCGCCCCCTTTCCTTCGAGCCATCGACTTCCTGTGGCCTTATCTCACATGCTGGTCGAACAGCTTGTAGATCCGCCGATACTGATCCAGCCACGCTTCCGGGTGCACGAAGCCGTGGGGCTCCAGGGGATACATGGCGTTTTCGAAGTCTTCCTTTTCCAGTTCCAGCAGGCGCTGGGTAAGGCGCACCACATCCTGATAGAAGACATTGTCATCCAGCATGCCGCTGGTGATCAGCAACGGGGCTTCCAGACCTTCGGCAAACTCGATGGGCGAGCTTTTCTCGAAGGCCATGGGGTCTAGCAGTGGCGTGTTGAGGATGTTGGACGTGTATGGGTGGTTGTAATGGGCCCAGTCGCTCACCGGGCGCAGGGCCGCACCGGCAGCGAACATGCCTGGTTCACGGAACAGGGCCATGAAGGTCATGAAACCGCCGTAGGAACCACCGTAGATGCCGATGCGATCCGGGTCCACGCTGTAGTTCTCGATTACCCAGTGGACGCCGTCCACATGGTCTTCCAGTTCCGGATGCCCCATCTGGCGATAGATGGCCGTGCGCCAGTCCCGCCCATAACCGGCCGAGGCACGGTAATCCATGTCCATGACCACATAGCCTTCATGGGCCAGCAGGCTGTGGAACATGAACTCCCGGAAATAGTTCGACCAGCCCTGGTGGGCATTCTGCAGATAGCCGGCGCCGTGGACGAAGAAAACGGCCGGGTATTCCTGCTCGGGGTCGAAGTCCGGCGGCAGATAGAGGCGGGTGTGAATGGGGTCATTCACATGGGAGGAAGGCACCTCCACGAACTTCGGCGCAATCCAGTCCCGCTCGAGGAAGGCCTCGGACACGGTGTGGGTCAGGCGAGTCGCGGAGGCCGGCTCACCCACCTTGACACCGTACAGTTCCGGCGGCGTCATGGCATTGGCGTGCTCCACGATCAGGCGGTCGCCCCGGGGCGAAAGGCGGTAATCGTTCTGGCCACCCAGCTCGGTGAGCTGTTCCAGCTCACCGCCAGCCACCGGCACGCGGAAGATTTCATAGATCCCGGGGTGGGGGGCGTTGGCGCGCAGATAGAACCACTCGCCGTCACGGCTCAGCTGAATGTTGTTGACCTTGAAGCGGCCTTCGGTCAGGGCACGGGAACGGTTGGGGCGCTGGCTGACGTAGAGGTGGGCGAAGCCGCTTTCCTCGGACAGGTACCACAGGCCGCTGCCATCGGGCAGCCAGTCGAACTCGTTGAAGGCCCAGTTGATCCAGGCCGGATCCGTGAGGCGGTGCCAGCTGCGCATGTCGCCCGATTCGGGATCCACCACGGCGATCCAGCGGTCCTTGTTGTCCACGGCGCGCAGCATGACGGCGGCCCGGTTGTTGTCCCGATCCCAGCGGATGCCCATGACGCGGACGTCACGCTGATCCGGGGCCTTCAGTGCCTGCTCCACCTGATACCGCGGGGCACCGTGGGCCACATGCCATTCCAGGGCCTGGGGCCGAAGGTCTGCCAGCGGATCCTGATCGATGCCGGGCAGGGCGGACAGGTCCAGTTCCCGGCGTTCACCGCTTTCCAGGTCCAGCAGCCACAGTTTCTGGCCCACCGGCGGGTTCTGGCCGACCCGGGTGCGCACGTCCCGGGCTTCCACGTAGCCGCTCTCGGTGACATAGGCGGGCATGGTGCCGCTGCGTCCACCGTCGTGATTGGCCGGCTCGATCACCAGCAGCATCTGGTCGCCGCTGGGGGCGATGCTCTGAACGGGCGTGCGGATGTCATCGCCCAGGAAATGTACCCGGTGGTGACGGCTGCGGTCCTGGCGGGCCAGTTCGCGGTCATGACGCTGGCGCGCCGTTTCCGAGTCCCGCTCACGGGTCAGGGTGGTGAACAGGCGTGCCTGCTGATCACCCAGGAAGTCGAATCGCTCTTCCTCGGCCAGTGGATCCTTCTCCAGACGGATGTCGGCCAGCTGCTCCACCAGACCGCTTTCCAGGTCGTAGGCGAAGTAGCTCTGGCCGCTGCGCCAGGTTACGCGGAAATCATCCGCCAGCCAGCGCACGTCAGTGGCGCCCTGGGCATTGCGGGTAAGTTGCCGCAGCTTGCCGGAGTCGAGGGCCTTGACGAAGACATCACCATTGCGGGCGAAGGCCAGTCGGCGCTGGCTTCGGTCCAGATCCCCCCCGGGCGTGCCAATACGCCCCATGTCGCGGGGCTTGACCTGTTCGATCTCGCCACTGTCCACATCCAGACGGAAGACATCACGAATATCTTCACCTTCGCGCTTCTGCTGAAAGATGACTTCCCGGTTGTTCTCACGCCAATACCAGCTTTCGGGTGCGTTACCCAGCCAGTCCGGGTGGGCCATGATGCGTTCCAGGGTGATCTTATCGTCGGCGACGAGCATCGCCGGCAGGGCCATCAGCCCGGCCAGCGCAATAGCAGCCAGTCGTTTTCTCATGTCAGTCATGAATATTCCTCACTGAGATGTCATTGCAGATCGGGGGAGAAATCGAATCAATCCTTTCGAATGTGCTCGAGCGCCTGTTGCAGATCGGCCCAGAGATCCTCCACGTGCTCGAGTCCGATGGACAGGCGCACCAGCGTGTCCGGTGTTCGTGTACCCGGCCCTTCGATGGAGGCCCGGTGCTCGATCAGGCTTTCCACGCCGCCCAGACTGGTGGCGCGAGTAAACAGTCGCGTTGCGGCCACCAGGCGCATGGCGTCATCGGCCTTTCCACGCACGGTGAAGGCAAACAGGGCACCGCCACCGCGCAGGTATTGCTTTGCCCGCGCACGGTGCGGGTGATTCGGATGCATGGCATGAAAGACCGTTTCCACGGCCGGATGTTCATCCAGGCGCTCCATCAGGGTGCGGGCACTGTCGGCCTGCGCCCGAACCCGCACCGACAAGGTGCTCAGGCTGCGCAGGAGCAGCCAGCAATCAAAGGCGGAGGGAACGGCACCGCCCGCACTCTGGATGTCACGCAGGGCCTGGGCCTGGGCGAAATTGTCCCGGTGGATGACGGCGCCACCCAGCAGATCACTGTGACCACCCAGATATTTGGTGCTGCTGTGCAAAACCAGATCCATGCCGTGTCGGAGTGGATTCTGGCCTACCGGGCTGGCCAGGGTGTTGTCGCAGACGGTGATGATCTCGTGCTCGCTGGCCAGTGCGCCCAGGGCCTCCAGGTCACTCAGACCCTGCAGCGGGTTGGATGGGGATTCGATCCAGAGAAGGCGGGTATCCGGCCGGATTGCCGCTGCCACCGCCTCCGTGTCCGTGGTGTCCACCCGGTCGTGCTGCAGACCCCATTGCCGGAACAGGGTATCAAGCAGGTGACGACTGCCGTGGTAGGCGTCATCCGTGATCAGCACATGATCGCCGGGGCGTAGCAGCTGCAGGATGCTCATGGTGGCGGCGCTGCCGGAGGCGAAGGCGAGCGCGGACTGACCACCCTCCAGGGCCGCCAGGCAGGTTTCCAGTTGCTGGCGGTTGGGGTTGGACTGACGGCTGTAGACATGCCCGCGGGAATAGCCGCCGTCGGCGTCGCGTTCAAAGGTGGTACTGGGCTGGATGGCGGGGGTGACCGCGCCGCTGACCGGGTCCACCTGGCGACCTTCATGAACGGCCAGTGTTTCGAATCGGGTGATGCCCTGATCGTCCGGGGAATCCATGAGACGGTGCCGATCCCTGCTGCCTTGAGGAGAGGGGAAGTTACCACACCCGCCGACGGGATGCCGCCCCGGCATGCAAGCGGGTGATTCAGCCGTTGGCGACCTCGGCCGGGTGATCCTCGGCCCGCAGTGCCACCACCCGATTGCGGCCCGCATCCTTGGCCTGATAGACGGCCTTGTCGGCAACCCGGAACAGCTCTTCCATCGCCGTTTCCACACCGAGCGGTCGTGACGTCACACCGAAACTGGCTGTCAGTTCAATGCCGGAGGGCTTGAGCTCATGAATCTCCCGGCGCAGTCCTTCCGCCCGCTCAATCGCGTCCTCCAGGCTGCAGTGGGGCAGGATCAGCATCAGCTCTTCGCCCCCGAAGCGAACGGCAAAGTCTTCCTTGCGGCAGTTCTGCTTGAGCATTTCACCCACGGCGGCGAGTACTTCATCGCCTGTCAAATGCCCATGGGTGTCATTGATCTGCTTGAAGTGGTCGACGTCGATGAGAATCAGACTGAGGGGGAAATCGTGCCGATTGGATTCGGCAAAGGCCTTGTTGCCGAACTCGGCCAGGGAATTGCGATTATAGAGGCCGGTGAGCTGGTCGATCATGGCCAGTTCATAAAGATGCCGGCGCTGGGCGCGGACCTGATCGAAGAGCTGCTTGTTGGAGATCAGGTTGCTCACCCGGGCAATGACCTCTTCCTCCACCACGGGCTTGGAAATGAAATCATTGACGCCGAGGCGGAACAGCTCCATTCGGCGCGTGATGTCATCCATGCCGGAGACGGCCAGAATCGGAACCCGTGCCTTGTCCGGAAACTTCTCACGAATACGGCTGACAAGGCCCATGCCGCTCATTTCCCCTTCCACCAGAATGTCGCTGACCACCAGGTCGTAGGCATGCTGGCCGAAAGCCTCATAGGCTTCGGTGGCGCTGGTGAAGTGATCCACCTCCAGGCCCAGGCGTTCCAGAATGCGCAGCATGACATGGGCCACCACGGAACTGTCTTCCACGTACAGCACGCGCCCGGAAATGCGTCGTTCGTCTTCCTCGATGAAGCGGGCGGCCTGATTGAACAGTTCCTCAATGTCGGTTTTCGGATGAATATCCGTGGCACCGGCTTCGAAGGCCTCCATGCGTGCCTGCTTGTCTTCGGTGGAAGTGAGCAGGATCAAGGGCACATGCCGGCCTCGCCGGGTCTTGCGGGCCTGGCGGCAGAACTCGATGCCATCGGTATCCGGCAGGGTGAGGGAAACGCAGACCAGATCCACTCGCCGCTTGGCCAGCACCTCCATGCCTTCCTCGCCCGTGGCCACCATGATGGGTTCATGGCCGGCCTGCAGTACCAGCCGATGCCAGAGCGCGCGAAAGACCTTGGAATGGTCCACAACCAGGATGTTCATCCCGCTTCCCCCAGTGCAATGCTGTCTCGTTGACGACCCGCGGGTCGAAAATGAATGTCCGATGTGCCCGCCCCCAATTCCCTCGGGCACATCTCACCTTACATATAACGCCATTCCAGGCCCCCGGGGCAATCCCTGTCCCGCCTCCCGTCAGTGATTCTTCTCCGCCCGTCGGCTTTCGTCGCGAATGGCTCGAAATTCATTGTCTTGCTGCCAGTTCGGCCAGTCCTTGCTGTTGGCCAGCGCCAGGGCCACCCGCATCACCAGCGCCGTATCCAGGGCCAGTCCGGAGAGATCCCAGGCCGGGTCATATTCATCAGCGGGTCGGTGATAGCGGTTCTGCTGATAGTCGGCCATCCAGGCTTCTCCGAACTCGACGCCGCGTTCTACGTGGTCGATCCCCGGGTTCGGATAGAGCACTGGTACGCCGTGCCGCGCCAGGCTGAAATGGTCGGAGCGATAGAAGTAGCCCCGCTCTGGATGGGGTTCCGGACGCAGGTGACGACCCTGGGCCTTGGCGGCACGGCGCAGATGCTCATCCAGGGCCGAGTTGCCATAGCCGACCACGGTCACATCACGTGTCGGGCCAAAGACGTTCATGCTGTCCAGGTTGATGCCCGCCACGGTCTTTGACAGTGGAAAGACCGGGTTCTCCCCGTAGAAGCGGGAACCCAGCAGCCCCTGCTCCTCGGCCGTGACCAGCAGGAAGACGATGCTGCGCTCCGGCGCGGTGTCCATTTCCGAAAAGACGCGGGCCAGCTCCAGCACGGCGGCGGTGCCGCTGGCGTTGTCCACGGCACCGTTGTAGATCAGGCTGTCGTCTTCCTCGTCCACACCCAGGTGATCCCAGTGGGCGGTGAAGATGATGGCCTCGTCGGGGCGCTTGCTGCCCGGCAGGTAGGCGATGACATTGTCCGAGCGGGAGCGTTCGAAGCGGTTCTCCAGGCGCGTTCTGGCCCGGGCGTCGAGCGCAACGGCTTCGAAGCCGGGCTGCCGTGCGGCTTCGCGCAGTGCATCCAGATCGTGGCCGCTGGCCTCGAAAAGCGCCTCGGCCGCCGAAAGGCTCAGCCAGCCTTCCAGGGCAAGCTGCGGGTCATCGCCGTCATGATCCAGGGCCAGTTGGGGGCCGGACCAGCTGCCACTGACCACTTCCCAGCCGTAACCCGCCGCTTCATCTTCATGAATGATCAGGGCCCCGCGGGCACCCTGACGGGCGGCTTCCTCGAACTTGTAGGTCCAGCGGCCGTAATAGGTCATGGCGCGGCCGTTGAACAGCGCGTCGTCTCCACTGGCAAATCCCGGGTCATTGACCAGCATGACCACGGTCTTTCCTTCCAGATCAAGGCCGGCATAGTCGTCCCAGTCATATTCCGGGGCCACACTGCCGTAACCGACAAAGACCAGTTCACTGTCGCTGACCTCGATGTCGGATTCCTGGAGAGGGCTCCAGATCATCATCTCGTCGCCGTAGCGAAGCGTTTGGGAAAAGCCATCACCGCTCAGCGACAGTTCGGGTTCCTGCCCCAGTCGGACAGAGACCATGTCGACGGTCTGGGTGTAGCGTCCCTCATTGCCCGGGGCAAGCAGCAGGGCCTGGAGCTGCTCGCTCAGGTAAGCGACGGTTTTCCTGCCGCCTTCCGTGGCGGGCGCACGGCCCTGAAACCCGTCCGAGGCCAGCACGGCAATGTGCTCGTGCAGTTTGTCTTCGCTGATGAGCTGTTCCGGGGCGCTCCGGGATGTATCGCCACAGGCCACAATGAGGATCATTCCAGCCGCCGCTGGAGTGATCATGAGAAGTCGGCGTGAAAGCATGGTCGGTCTTCCTGTCAGTGTCATCGGGCGGAATGTTTCGAGGGGGTAGTGTAAGCGCATTTGCCGCCGAACTCAGCTGAAAGGAGTTGAAGCCGGGGATTCGGTGGTTACGAGGGAAAAATGGCCCTGAAACGGCCGGTCTTCCGCCTTTTGTGGCCGTCAGTCGATTTGCCAGCCCTTCAGGTTTGACCTGGGCGGGTTGCTGGCCCATATTGACATTGGGTGATTGTCACCCGGCGGTCGCTACCTTCCAGGGGGATGCCATGACACATCGTACTTTCAGACTGACCACAGCACCCGTGCTGCTGACTGCCGCCATCGCCTTTTCGCTTTCCCTGTCCGCCGCCGCGGCGGTGGAACCGGAAGAGGAAGAGGAACGTCAGGAGCGCTCTGAGCAACGTCGATCCAGTGGGGCCTCCACCGATCTGGGCAGTTATCGCGTCGGTGCGCCGGGTTCCGGTGGCCTGCGCGGCATTGAGCGCCGCAGTGGCGAGCGCGAACGCCCGTCCGTGGATCGGGAAAGCCTGCGACTGGATCGTAGTGACTTTGCCCTGGAGCCGGCGTTCGGTTCCTCCGGAAACGCTCCACTCGAGATGGATATTCGCCCGAGCCGGGATGACCGCAGCGACCGGCGTGTGGTGGATGAAGCGCCTGGAGCATCGCGTACGCCCGCAGCCAGTACCGATGTACAGAATCGCGAGCTTCAACCGGTTCTGATCGAGGCACCGCGTTATCCCGGTCAGGCTTACCGCAATCGAATTGAAGGCTTTGCCATTGTGGAATTCACGGTGGGGACCGATGGCAAGACACGTAATGTCCGTGTGCTCGAGTCCAGCCCCGGCACCGTTTTCGACAACAGCGCCCAGCGCGCCGTTGAACGCTGGGAGTTTCAGCCACGCATCGTCAATGGGCGCGCCGTGGAAACGACCCTGACCGAGACGATTGACTTCACCATCGATTGACGGTGGTTCCGGCCAGCCTCCCTGATTATGGCCGGTTTGCTCATGCACTCACGGGACAGGGATGTCCTTCTCGCCAGTGACATCCGCCTTCGTTATGCTGTCAGCCCAGGATCGGAACCGGAGCTGACGGATCATGCCTGCCAAAACCCTCATTCTCGCAACCGTCATTGCCCTGAGCGCCATTGTTATCGCAGCCACTGTTCAAAGCGGTAGCGGCTGGTGGGCCCTGGCACTGCTGGCGATCGTGTGGCTGGTGATCGCCCATGACCTGATCCAGCGCCGCCGCACCCTGCTGCGTAACTTCCCCCTGATTGGTCACGGTCGCTATCTGATCGAGGATTTTCGTGATCATTTTCGACAGTACCTGATCGAGTCCGACCGCGACGGCTATCCCTTCAGTCATGAACAGCGCGCCCTGGTCTACCGTCGTGCCAAGGGTGTCAATGACGTTCTGCCCTTCGGAACCATCCAGGACGTCTATGGCAGCAACTATGACTGGCTCAATCACTCCATGCAGCCGGAGGAACGCCTTCAGGTCGAACCGCGGGTCCACATCGGCGGTGCTGCCTGCCGTCAACCGTATCAGTCCTCTCACCTGAATATCTCGGCCATGAGTTTTGGTGCCTTGTCAGGGCGCGCCATCGCGGCACTCAACCGCGGAGCGAGGCTGGGCGGTTTCTCGCACAACACCGGTGAGGGTGGCATCAGCCGCTATCATCGGGAGGGGGGTGGTGACCTGGTCTGGGGCATCGGCACAGCCTATTTCGGCTGTCGTCGGGAGGACGGCCGTTTTGATCCCGAGCAGTTTCGGGCCAAGGCGGTGGAAGCGCAGGTGCGCATGATCGAGCTCAAATTGTCCCAGGGTGCCAAGCCGGGCGGTGGTGGCATCCTGCCGGCCAGCAAGCTGAGCCGTGAAATCGCCCAGGCCCGTGGAGTTGCCATGGGGACGGATGTCATTTCGCCGCGCTGCCATCCGGAATTTGACAGTCCGGTCGGTCTGCTGGAGTTCCTGCAGAGTCTGCGGGAGCTTTCGGGCGGCAAGCCGGTGGGGATCAAGCTCTGCCTCGGTCGCCGGGTTGAATTCATGGCGCTGGTGAAGGCCATGCTGGAGACCGGAGTTCAGCCGGATTTCATTACCGTCGATGGCAGTGAAGGCGGTACGGGGGCGGCACCGCTTGAGCTGTCCAATTCCGTCGGCGCGCCGCTGCGGGATGGTCTGGTATTCATCCACAACACGCTCAATGGTGCCGGTCTCAGGGACGGGATTCGCCTCATCGCCGCCGGCAAGGTGATCTCGGCCTTTGACATTGCGCGCAACATTGCTCTCGGCGCCGACCTGTGCAACTCGGCGCGCGGCATGATGTTCGCCCTGGGCTGCATCCAGGCCCGCAAATGCGAAACCAACCGTTGTCCCACCGGAGTTGCCACCCAGGACCCCCTGCGTACCAGCGGCCTGAATGTGCCCGACAAGGCGGAACGGGTCTGCCGCTATCATCGACACACCATCGCGCATCTGCTCGAGTTGATGGCCGTGACTGGCCTGCGTCATCCCGGTGAGTTCACACCCGAGCTGTTTCATCACCGCATGGACGAACGCAATGTGATCAGTTATCGGGATTTCTACCCCTGGCTGGCACCCGGCTGTCTGCTCGACGGCGCCGGGGCCGTACCCGATTGGTATGCCGAGCCGTGGCAGCGGGCACAGGCGGCGTCCTTTCGGCCTCACGCAAACAAAAAAGCCCCGGGGTTTCTGAAAACCCCGGGGCCTTGATCGCCCGGCCGGAATCAGTCCGAAATCAGTCTTCGAGGAAAGACCGCAGCTGATCCGAACGGCTCGGGTGACGAAGCTTGCGCAGGGCCTTGGCTTCGATCTGGCGGATGCGTTCGCGGGTGACGTCGAACTGCTTGCCCACTTCTTCCAGGGTGTGGTCGGTGTTCATGTCGATGCCGAAACGCATGCGCAGCACCTTGGCTTCGCGGGGCGTGAGGCCGGCGAGCACATTGCCGGTGGCCTGGCGCAGGCCGAAGGCGGTGGCGGAATCCACCGGGCTGATCACCGTCACATCCTCGATGAAATCCCCCAGGTGAGAATCCTCGTCATCACCGATGGGGGTTTCCATGGAGATGGGTTCCTTGGCGATCTTCATCACCTTGCGAACCTTCTCCTCGGGCATTTCCATG
Source organism: Natronospira bacteriovora (assembly GCF_030848495.1). NCBI lineage: Bacteria > Pseudomonadati > Pseudomonadota > Gammaproteobacteria > Natronospirales > Natronospiraceae > Natronospira > Natronospira bacteriovora. The sequence continues at coordinate 15,650 of NZ_JAVDDT010000012.1, read as the reverse complement.
CGCACGGCCAGTTCATCCGGCTGGGGCTCGCGACCCATTTCCTGCAGCATCTGACGCGAGACCCGGTTGAGCTTGTTGATGGTCTCGATCATGTGCACCGGAATGCGGATGGTGCGGGCCTGGTCGGCGATGGAGCGGGTAATGGCCTGGCGGATCCACCAGGTGGCATAGGTGGAAAACTTGTAACCCCGCCGGTACTCGAACTTGTCCACCGCCTTCATCAGGCCGATGTTGCCCTCCTGGATCAGATCCAGGAATTGCAGGCCACGGTTGGTGTACTTCTTGGCGATGGAAATCACCAGGCGCAGGTTGGCCTCGACCATTTCCTTCTTGGCACGACGGGCCTTGGCCTCCCCAATGGACATGCGCCGGTTGATCTCCTTCACATCGGCGATGTTGAGGAAGGTTTCTTCCTCCAGGGTCTTGAGGTCTTCCTTCACCCGCACGATGGCGTCCCGGTGGCGGTTCAGTCCGGAGGACCACTTGCGCTTGGCGCGGATCTGACGATCCAGCCAGTCGGTGGAGGTTTCATTGTCCGGGAAGCACTTGATGAACTCCTTGCGCGGCATTCCGGCGTCCTTGACGCTGATGCGCATGATTTCCCGTTCCAGCTTGCGAATCCGGACCATGACATCGCGCAGCTCTTCCGCTGCACGGCCGACGAAGCGGGCGTTGAGCTTGAAGGCCAGGAAGCGTTCGGCGTTCTTCTGAACCAGCTCACGCGCCTTGTCGTCCTGCGGACCGTGTTTCTTCAGGGCACGGATCATCTTGTCGTGGGCGCGGCGCAGGGCGGCCATGCGCTTTTCCACTTCTTCCGGGTCGGGGCCGGTGTCCTGAGGCTCTTCTTCCTCGTCCTCGTCGCCCTTGTTGAGCACTTCCTCTTCCATGGTGTCCGGGTCACGGAAACCGGTCAGGATGTCGGGCAGACGGGCCTCACCTTCCTGATGCGCTTCGAACTCGGCCAGCAGCAGGGTGGAGGCGCGGGGAAAGAGGGCCAGCGCTTCCAGCGCCTCGTTCAGGCCTTCCTCGATGCGCTTGGCGATCTTGATCTCGCCTTCGCGGGTGAGCAGCTCCACCGAGCCCATCTCCCGCATGTACATGCGCACGGGATCCGTGGTGCGGCCAAACTCATTGTCCACGGCAGCCAGCGCAGCAGCGGCTTCCTCGGCGGCGTCCTCGTCCGGTGAGACGGCGGCATCCGACATCAGCAGCTGATCCGAGTCGGGCGCCACTTCATGCACGGCGATGCCCATGTCGTTGATCATGTTGATGATGTCTTCCACCTGCTCGGGATCGACGATGTCGTCCGGGAGGGCGTCGTTGACTTCGGCGTAGGTCAGGTAACCCTTTTCCTTGCCGACGGCGATCAGACGTTTCAGCTGCTTCTTGCGATCCTGTGCCATAGTCGGGTAGTGTTCGCTCTGTAAGGCCTTCAGGGTGGCTGCCCGATTTCGTGGGCAGTGAAACAGACCAGTATATCGGCCGTTCCGCGTTTTTTCCAGTCGGAGCGGGGCTTTCCCTCGCGCCCAATCCTCTCTCTCAGGCAGTCAAATCCGCTTCAAGTTCCCGTCCTGTCTCGCTTCCCGGCAGTCCTGCGCCGTTCGTCAGCCGGTGCGCTGGTGCTCCAGTCTGGCCCGGTAGAGCGCCTTGAGTTCGCTCTTTTCCTCCGCATTGAGGCCGGATTCGGATTCCCGCTTCAAAAGGGCCTCCAGCCGGGCTTCCACCGCTCGCGGGCCGATCAGGCGTCGGATGATGTCCAGCAGCCTTTCCCGCCGGCTGTCTTCATCCCCGGGAATGGGGTGAGCGGCCAGTCGGGCGAGATGAGGGTGTTCAGGGCGGTCGCGCCAGCGTTCCAGCAGGCTGGCCGTGGTCAGCTCGGTCTCGCCTGCCTGTTCGATCAGTTCGCTCAGGGTGCTGACGCCCTTGATGTCCAGTCGGGCCAGGGCGGCCCGATCGGGAATGTCCGCGGCCAGAGGCGGTGCCTGCAGGATCAGGGCAATGGCCTCGCGCACCGGCGTCAGGCGCAGGGCCGGTCGCGGGGGGCGCTGGGCCTGACGCCGTGCCGCCGCGTCTTTCGGGCCCGCCCGCTCTCCACCCTGAGCGAGCATTGCGGCCCAGCGTTCGGGAGCCAGCCCGGCGGCATCGGCCAGTTCATCGGCCAGCAGGCTGCGGTAGACCTCGTCACGCACCTTGTCCAGAAGCGGCCGGGCCCGGGCAACCAGCCCGGCCCGCCCTTCGGCCGTGTCCAGGGCAAGCCCCTCACTCAGGCGCTCACGCAGCCAGCGCGACAGGGTGGTGGCCGAGGCCACGCGGGTCTCGAAGGCCTCGCGACCCTCCTTGTGCACCATGGAATCCGGGTCTTCGCCCTCCGGCAGGAAGAGAAAGCGCAGTTCCCGACCGGTCCTGAGGACTGGCAGGGCGTTCTCCAGTGCCCGCCAGGCCGCGCGGCGGCCGGCGTTGTCGCCGTCGAAGCAGCACACCACTTCATTGGCCGTACGAAAGGCCTTGTTGAGATGGTCGGGTGTGGCGGCGGTGCCCAGGGTCGCCACCGCCCAGTGGATGCCCGCATCCGCCAGGGCGATGACGTCCATATAGCCTTCCACCACCAGCAGGCGAGGAATGTCCCGCAGGGCCTGGCGGGCCTCGTACAGGCCGTAAAGCTCCTGGCCCTTGTGAAAGAGGGGGTGCTCGGGGCTGTTGAGGTACTTGGGCTCGCCCTCGCCGATGATGCGGCCGCCAAAGGCGATGGTGCGCCCGCGGGTATCGCGGATGGGAAACATGACCCGGCCGCGGAAGCGGTCATAGACCCGGCCCCTGTCATTGCGGATCAGCATGCCGGTGGCGAGCAAGGCATCCCGACGGGCCTCATTGGCCGCCGTATCCAGCAGGCCACTCCACCCCTCCGGGGCGTAGCCGAGGCCGAAATCCGCCGCCGTGCGCCCGGACAGGCCGCGCCCCTTCAGGTAGGCCTTGGCTTCTGACGATTGCTTGAGCTGCTGGCGGAACCACTGGTCGGCGTGGGCGAGGGCCTCGCGCAGGGCGCCATCCGGGTCTGGCCCGGGGCCGCTGTCATCGTCCTCGGGCACTTCCAGTCCGGCGGCATCGGCCAGCTCCCGCACGGCATCCCGGAACTCCATGTTGTCGTATTCCATCAGGAAGCTCAGGGCGGTGCCGTGGGCGCCGCAGCCGAAGCAGTGGTAGAACTGCTTGTCGGGAACGACGTAGAAGGAGGGGGTCTTCTCGCTGTGGAAGGGGCAGCAGGCCGCGTACTCGCTGCCCTTCTTCTTGAGGGGGACACGGCCGTCAATCAGGTCGACGATATCCGTACGGGCGAGCAGCTCGTCGATGAAATGCTGGGGGATGCGGGCCATGCTCCCTCACCGGTCGCCGGATGAATGATGGACGGATATCGGCCGACGGTGGCTCCCGCCGGGCCTGTCCTCAGAATATAGCAGGCCGCCGGCACGGTGGTGCCTCGGTGAGCGAATGCAGTGGGGGAGTCGCCGTTGGGCCGCCTGCTCGCCGCCGGCGGGAGGCGGGATCAGCTCAGGCGGGCCTTGATCTGCTGGCTGACGGCACCCATGTCGGCACGGCCCTGAACCTGGGGCTTGAGCAGGCCCATGACCTTGCCCATGTCCTTCATGGATTCCGCCCCGCTTTCCTTGATGGCCGCGTCGATCAGGCCGTTGAGCTCGTCTTCGGACAGCGGTTCGGGCAGGTATTCTTCCAGCACGACGATTTCCGCCGCTTCCTTCTCGGCCAGGTCGCTGCGGCCACCTTCCTCGTACTGACGGATGGATTCCCGCCGCTGCTTGACCATCTTCTCCAGCACGGCGGTGATGTCGGCTTCACTCAGCTCGATGCGCTCGTCCACTTCCCGCTGCTTGATGGCAGCCGAAAGCATGCGAAGAATGGCCAGCCGCTCACGCTGCTTCTCGCGCATGGCGGTCTTGATGTCGTCCTGAATGCGGTTGCGCAGGCTCATGGTCAGACAATCCGAAGCGGGCGGAATCCGGGGCCCGAACTCACTCATCCGTGGTTCGGGCGGGCGAACGGTCCTGGTGTCAGACGCCCTCAGTAAGGGCGCTGGCGACGGGCCTTTTCGCGGGACAGCTTCTTCATGTGGCGCTTCACCGCGGCGGCGCGCTTGCGCTTGCGTTCCTGGGTCGGCTTCTCATAATGTTCGCGGCGGCGGACTTCGGTCAGCACACCGGCTTTTTCGCAGGAACGCTTGAAGCGGCGCAGAGCGACTTCAAAGGGCTCGTTCTCTTTGACGCGTACGCTGGGCATGTAAACTCTCACCTCTGAATTGGATTTCCTGGCGCACACACGGCGGCGCCGGGGAAAGGCGCGCAATTTTATAGACATTCCCGGGGATTTGCAATGCGTGTGCTGGGCATCGAAACATCCTGCGACGAAAGCGGCGTCGCCGTCTATGACGGCGAGCGTGGCCTGATGGCCCATGTGCTCCACAGCCAGGTGGATGCCCACGCCGTCTACGGCGGTGTCGTGCCCGAGTTGGCCTCCCGGGATCACATCCGCAAGCTGGCCCCGCTGGTGCGGGAGGCTCTGGCCGCGGCGGATTGCGGGCCGACCGACATTGACGGAGTCGCCTACACCGCCGGGCCCGGTCTGGTGGGGGCGCTGCTGGTGGGCGCCAGCCTCGGACGCAGCCTGGCCTGGGCCTGGGGCGTGCCCTCGCTGGGTGTCCATCACATGGAAGGTCATCTGCTGGCGCCCTTGCTGGAAGACGATCCGCCCGAGTTTCCCTTCCTGGCCCTGCTGGTCTCCGGCGGGCACAGCCAACTGGTCGCGGTGGAAGGCCTGGGCCGGTACCAGACCGTCGGCCAGTCCATCGATGACGCCGCCGGCGAGGCCTTCGACAAGACGGCCAAGTTGCTGGGCCTCCCCTATCCCGGGGGCCCTGCCCTGGCTGAACTGGCCGAGACGGGCACCGCCCGTTTCGATTTTCCCCGCCCGCTGACCCGCAAACCTGGCCTGGATTTCAGTTTCAGCGGGCTCAAGACCGCTGTGGCCTATGCCCTGCAGAAAGCGGAGCCTTCACCGACCCTCAAGGCGGATATTGCCCGCAGTTTCGAGGAAGCGGTGGTGGATACCCTGGTACTCAAGTGTCGCCGGGCCATCCGCCAGACCGGTTTGCGCCGCCTGGTCATTGCCGGCGGCGTGGGAGCCAATCGCCGCCTGCGCAGGGCCATGGCGGCCATGTGCGAAGCGCAGGATGCGAGTCTGCACTTTCCCCGGCCGGAGTTCTGCACCGATAATGGCGCCATGATCGCCTTCGCCGGCTATTGCCGCCTGAGGGCCGGGGAGGTGACCCCGCCCGGGATCTCGGCCCGCGCCCGCTGGCGTCTGGATGAGCTCCGGCCGCCAACGGCGGCCGCCTGAACGGGATCTCTTCGCTTGCAATCTTCCAGCAGGGAAATGTGAATGGATACGGTCTACATCCGCGGCCTGCGGGCCCGAACCATCGTCGGCATCTTCGAGTGGGAGCGCCGGCTGGCTCAGGAAATCGTGTTTGACATCGAAATGAGCACGGACATTCGTCCGGCGGCCAGAAGCGATGCCATCGAGGACGCCCTGGATTACAAGTCGGTGGCGAAGGCCGTGGTGGCGCATGTGGAGGCCAGCGACTACCAGCTGGTGGAGCGCCTGGCGGAGTCCATCTGTGAACTCATCGTGCGGGAGTTCGGTGTCACATCGGTGGGATTGACCCTCAACAAAAAGGGGGCACTCACCGACGCGGCGGACGTGGGGGTTCGAATCCAGCGTCGGCAGGACGATTACGCGGAGGTCTGATGGACAACGTGGTCTATGTCGGTGCCGGCAGCAATATCGACCCCGAGCGCCACATCGTTCTGGGCCTGGAGGCCTTGCGGCAGCGTTTCGGTCCCATTCGAATCTCCCCGGTCTATCGCTCCACCCCGGTGGGCTTCGACGGCGACGATTTCATCAATCTCGTGGTGCGCTTTCACAGTGATCTCGAGCCGGCCTCGCTGAATGATGCCCTTCACGAGATCGAAGATGCCTGCGGGCGCCAGCGCGATGGCGTGCGCTTTGCTCCCAGGGTGCTGGATCTGGATCTGCTCATGGTCGGACAGCGTGTCACGCCGCCGGGCAGCCAGCCCCATCTGCCACGGGATGAAATCATCCGCTATGCTTTCGTACTGAGGCCACTCGCCGAGCTGGCCCCTGAACTGCAGCACCCGGTGGAAGGTCTGAGCATGCGTGCCCTCTGGAATCACCACCGGGACAGTATTGACCGCGGGGACCTGCGCCTTGTGCGCCTGGATCTGCCGGCCGGAGTAACAGACTGACATGACCCGACAGCCAGCCAACCATCGTCGTGCAATCCTGATGACATTGTCGGCCATCATGGCGCCCTTGATTCTCACTGCCTGTCTCAGTGACATCCAGGATAATCAGACGGCGGGTTTCCAGCAGGCGGAGAACCAGCTGGCCTGTTCCACCGTGGGGCAGAACCGGCGGGTGCGGAATATCATGCAGGCCTGGTATCTCTACGTGGACCAGATGCCCGAGCGGGATCCAAGCCATTTCGCATCCCCCCAGCAGATGCTCGATGCCCTGCGAGTGGATCCGCCTGATCGCTTTTCCTTCCTGGCGGATCGCGAGAGCACTCTGAGCTTTACCGAAGAAGGCATCACCATTGGCATCGGAATCTCGCTTGCCCTGCTGGAGGCGCCGGACGACTATCGTGTCGTGGACGTGTTCGAGGAAGGGCCGGCGGCAGCTGCCGGCATGAGCCGTGGTGATCGCCTGCTGACCATCAACGGACGTACGGTGGAAGACTGGTTTCTCAATGAAGGCCTGGGCGCCGCCTTCGGTCCCAATGTGGTGGGCGAGCCGGTCAGTCTGACGGCGAGACGCCCGGCCGGTGAGGAGTATTCCGTGGAACTGGAAAAGGCCGAGTTTCCGGTGGATTCCGTCACGGCGGTGAGCTACTTCGATCTTCCCGATGAGCGCCGGGTGGCCTATTTTCTCTTTCGCAGCTTCATCGAGCCGGCACGAGCGCGCCTTGACGAGCTGTTTGTCGAACTGTCCGAGGCCGACGTGGATGAGCTCATTCTGGACATGCGCTACAACGGTGGCGGGCGCATCGCTGTGGCCGAGCAACTGGCCGGACAGATCGGCGGCGGCCGTGTCGTGGATGAGGTTTTCGTGCAACTGCTGCACAACGATGCCCGCAGCGGCAACGACGTGACGCGAACCTTCAAGCAGGAAACCGCAGCGCTGGGTCTGGATCGCCTGGTGGTGCTGGCCACCGGACGCACGGCCTCCGCCAGTGAACTGATCGTGACCGGTCTGCGCCCCTTCATGGACGTGGAAATCATCGGCGACACCACCTTCGGCAAGCCGGTCGGCTCCTACGGATTCGATGTGTGTGACCTCCTGCTTTTCCCCACCGCTTTCGAATTGCGCAATGCCAGTGACGAGGGTGACTATTTCGATGGTCTGCCGCCGACCTGCGAGGCGTCGGACGACACCGGGCTGGCCTTTGGCGACCCGGAGGAAGCCAGTCTTGCCCAGGCCCTTCACTACATCGAAACCGGGAGCTGTGATACGGCGGCGGCCCGGCTGGCGCGCGAGAAATCCGCCCGTATCCATCGTCCCCGGCTGCATGATGGTGAAGACTGGAACCCGCGCAATGCCGGCATGCGCTGAACGCTTTTCCCTTCTGCAACGGGTGCTGCAAGGACCTTGACCCGGAACCGCAGCGGCTGGCGATTCCGTGACGGGGGCCTTGCCGCTCTCACCGGCAAGCCTTCATCATGACGCTCACACCTTCACCATTCGCCAACAAGGACAGCTGACGATGCGGCAGACCCTGCTATCGCTGGCGGCGCTGCTTTTCTCCACCTTCCTCCTGTTGCTGGGGAGCGGCCTGCTGGGGACCCTGCTCAGTCTCAAGATGGGTATCAGCGGACTGGCGGATCCCCTGATCGGTCTGATCATGGGCGGCTTTTATGCCGGCATGATGCTGGGTGGCATCGTCTGCTACCGCATCATTCATCGTGTGGGGCATATCCGTGCCTTTGCCGCTTTCGCCGCCCTGAGCTGCGCCGTCATCATGGTGCACGGTCTGATCCTCAGCCCCTGGATCTGGATTGTGCTTCGAATCATCAACGGCATGACCATGATGGGGATGTTCATCGTCATCGAGAGCTGGCTGAACGAGCGGGCCGAACCCCGGATGCGAGGCCGGGTTTTCTCGTTCTACATGGTCATCAGTTTTCTCGGGCTCGGACTCGGACAGTTCCTTCTCAACCTGGCCGATGTGGAAGGCCTGGAGCTGTACTTCGTGGCCGGCCTGCTGTTCTCCCTCTGCCTGGTGCCCATCGCGCTCAGTCGCAGTGTCCACCCCCAGGCGCCCCAGGGCGTGCGCACCCGTCTGCGTCATCTCATGCGCCTGGCCCCGTTCGGCGTGGGTGGCTGTTTCGCCGCCGGGCTGATGTTCGGTGCTTTCTATGCCCTGGGTGCCGTGTACGGTACCAACATCGGCCTGACTACCGGGGGTGTGTCACTGCTCATGGGGGTGGCCGTGCTGTCCGGCCTGGTGCTGCAGTGGCCGGTGGGGCATGTTTCCGACTTCTATGACCGCCTCAATGTGCTGGTGCTGCTGCTGGCGCTGGTGAGTGTCATCAGCCTTGCCCTCGCCCTGCTGGGTGACACCGGCATGTGGCCACTGTTGATCCTGGCCGGGCTCATGGGGGGCGTGGGTGCGACCATCTATCCCGTGTCGGTGGCCCATGTCACCGACTACGTCAATCAGCAGCAACTGGTGTCCACCAGTGCGACGCTGATCAAGACCTATGGTGTCGGCGCCACCCTGGGCCCGGTTGGGGCGGCTCTTCTGATGGCCCTGATCGGGCCCCAGGGCCTGTTCCTGTTCATCGCGCTGGTGTGTGCCGTTGCCGCGGTCATTACCGCGCTGCGTCGGCGCCCGGCCGAAGTGGCCGTGGAAGACCAGGAGCCCTTCGTGGCCATGCCGCGTACGGGTTCCACCCTGATTTCGGAAATGGATCCACGCACGGAAGTCGAGCCGGAAGAACCCGACTGGAGCCGGCAGGAAGAGCCCAATACCGACGATCACCGGCCCTGAAGCCATGCTGTCAGAAGCCGGCGAGGGTCCAGATCAGGAGGGCCACGATCAGCAGCGGCAGTGCGAACAGATAGGCACCGGCCAGCAAGAGGTATTTCACGGCGGTCAGGAAGTAGCCCTGTGCATAGACCCGGCGCAGGGCCATGCCCAGCCAGATGAATATCCACACCACCCCGATGGCCCATGTCCAGCCCAGCCAGGCACCGCCGATGTCCAGTCGAGTGGCCAGCAGGCTGTTGCCGCCCAGAACGATCAGGAGCAGGAAGAGGAAGGCGTGGAAGTGGGTGAGAAAGAGCAGGTGATTGACGAAATACCGCCGCGATAGCGGGTAGATCACCCGCATGAAGCCCGCCATCAGGGGCAGCATCAGGAACAGGGCGGTTGAGGCATTGCCCAGGACCTGACGATAGACGCCCTGAGTGTCGCCGGCGGCGACCTGGATGCAGAGGGTGCGCATGCGCCGGGTCAGGCGTTCCGGCTCCAGGCCGGCAAAACCGATGCCGAATGCGCTCATGTCCGATTCCAGGCAACGCTGTATGCCGCGTTCGATCTGCTCGTCCTGGCGGCTCACATCCGCCGACAGTGGCTCGGCCCCGAACTGGAACAAGGGCAGGTTCTGCCCCCCGAGCAGGGAGAGGCCAAGGAAGAACAGCAGGCTGAGAAGAATGTAGAGCCGGAACGGTGGCGTGTAATGTACCCGGCCCCCGTGCAGGTAGCGATGGGTCAGTGCCCCCGGCCGCAGGGCAAGATCGCGCAGGGTGCGCCAGATTCGGCTGTCGGCATTGAACAGGTGATCCAGCGCTTCCCGGCCCATCCGGGGCAGGCTCTGAATGGGGGAGTCCCGGCGCTGGCCGCAGTCGCGACAATACTGACCGTATAGCGGGCTGGCGCAGTTTTCGCACTCGCCCAGATCGCTCAGATGGGCCTTCACGGTCAGTACCCGCCGACTGGCACGCATCTGCTTGCCAAAGCGCTCAACGCCATCGGCCCGCAGGGCCTCCGCAGGCCCGGCCAGATAGTCGTCCAGGGCTTCGCGGTTGCGCAGCCGGTAGCTCACTACCCGTCGATGCCAGCCGTCTGCTGCCTTTTCCCGGTCACGCTGGATGCGTGCCGCGAAGAAACCCGGCTGGGCCAGCAGTTCCCGCACATGGCCGGGTAGCCAGGCGTCGAAATCCTCGATGCGCCTGGGGGCGACCTCCAGGGTCACCTCATAAATGACCTCGCCGTTGTCAGGCGTCAACGTGGTCACGTTGGCCGGCATCCCGGTCAGTGCCGCTGTGGGCCGGAATGCCGTCGAAGGGGCGTGTGCCCAGTTCCCGGCCGTCGAAGTCGTCCACCGCGATGATTTCCGTCAGCAGGGCGTCGTAACGCAGCATGAGTTTGCATTCCTCGTCGTCCAGAATGCCGGCCTCCCCGGCGAGGCGATACTGTTCCGCCGCTGCCCGGTGCGGAATGCGGCCATTGCGAACGGCCTCCCGCACCCGCTTCTCCAGTGGCTCGACGGCGTCCACCATGGCCAGGGCATCCGCCAGCTGTTTCATGGGCCCGTCCTGGCCAACATAGACCGGTCGCGTGAGCCGCTCCCGGCTGGAGCTTTCACTGATGAGGCGATCGGCGATCTGGTGGCCCAGGGCATCACTGGGAGCGGAGAAACTGCGCCCTCGGGGAAATACCATCAGCCGCAGGATGCGCGCCAGTAAGGGGCTGGGAAAGTTTCGCAGCAGGCCATGAAGCTGTTCCTGGAGCTTGTAAATCAGGTCACGGCAGGCCCATTCCACGAAAGGCAGGTCATCCCCGGGCCGGCCGAGATCCTCATAGCGCTTGAGCACCATGGAGGCCAGGTACATGTAGCTGAGCATGTCCCCGAGCCGCGCGGAAATGCGTTCGCGTTTCTTGAGTGCACCACCCAGGGTGAGCATGCTGACATCGGCCATCAGGGCGAAGGCGGCACTGAAACGGCTGATGTGCTGGTAGTAGCGCCGGGTATCGCCGCCCGGGGCGCTGGTGCCACGTCCCCGGGTCAGGCCCAGCCAGAAGGCCCGGACGGCATTGCTCATGGTAAAGCCCAGGTGACCGAACAGAGCCGCGTCGTATTCGCGCACGGCCTTCTTCTGATCCGTCTCCAGGGCGGCGTGCAATTGCTTGAGTACCCAGGGGTGGCAGCGGATGGCACCCTGACCGAAGATGATCATGTTGCGGGTCAGGATGTTGGCTCCTTCCACCGTGATGGCAATGGGAATGCTCTGATAGCCCCGGGCCGTATTGTTGCGCGGCCCCATGCAGATGGCCTTGCCGGCCTGCACGTCCATGACGTCATTGCCCACCACGCGCGCCATCTCGGTTACGTGGTACTTGAGGATGGCGCCGGCCACCGGTGGTTCCTGCCCCTGATCAATGGCGGTGGCGGTGACGCGCCGGGCGGCGTCCATGATCCAGCCATAGCCGCCCATGCGCGCCAGGGCCTCTTCCACGCCTTCAAACTTGCCGATGGGCATGTTGAACTGCCGGCGCAGTCGGGCATAGGCGCCCGTGGAGTAGATACCCGCCAGGGCACCCCCCGTGGTGTTGGACGGCAGGGAAATGGCCCGCCCGGCCGCCAGGCATTCCATCAGCATGCGCCAGCCCTGACCGGCCATGGCCGGCCCGCCGATGATGAAATCCAGGGGGATGAACACGTCTTCGCCTTCCGTGGGGCCATTCTGGAAGGGGATGTTGAGGGGGAAGTGCCGTCGCCCGGTGGTAACACCCGGCAGATCGGTAGGAATGAGGGCCGCGGTGATGCCGTAATCGTCGGTGTCGCCCATCAGGTGATCCGGGTCATACAGCCTGAAGGCGAGACCCAGTACCGTGGCCACAGGCGCCAGGGTGATGTAGCGCTTCTTCCAGTTCAGGCGAATGCCGGTCACCTCCTGCCCCTGCCACTCACCCTTGCAGACGATGCCGGTGTCGGTCAGGGAGGCGGCATCCGAGCCATTGCGCGGCCCGGTCAGGCCGAAGCAGGGGATTTCCTCGCCCCGTGCCAGTCTCGGCAGATAGTGGTTCTTCTGCTCATCGGTACCGTATTTTTCCAGCAGTTCACCCGGGCCGAGTGAGTTGGGTACGGCGATCAGCGAAGCGGCCGTCGGGCTGTGTCCGGCCACTCGGGTCAGCACTTCCGACTGGGCCAGAGCCGAGAACTCAAGGCCACCATAGGCCTTTGGAATGATCATGGCGAAAAAGCCATTTTCCTTGATGAAGGCCCAGGCCTCGGGAGGCAGGTCCCCCCATTCGTGAGTGACCTTCCATTCATCCACCATGGCGCAGAGTTCCTGCACCGGCCCATCCAGGAAGGCCTGTTCCTCGTCACTGAGCACCCCGGCCGGCAGGGCCGAGAGCTGGTTCCAGTCCGGGCGACCGGAAAACAGTTCGCCTTCCCACCACACGGTGCCAGCCTCGAGGGCCTCGCGTTCGGTGTCCGACATGTCGGGCATGATGCGACGGAAGGCTTTCAGGCCGGGGCTGCTGATCAGCCGTCGTCGCAGCGGTCGTATATTGAATACCACGGCGGCCAGCAACAGGATGCTCCAGCTCGCGATCACCCCGGGGCCAACGTCACCCACGATGGCCTGATAGGCACTGTAGGCCGCGAGCAGCAGAGCGAGACTGAAGGTCGTGAGCAGCAGCCCCGATCCCCGGTAGAGAAGGATCAGGACCATCAGGAACATGGCGGCGATGGTGATGGCGGTTATCAAGGTTCGACTCCCGAATGTCGCCAGACTGGATCAATTCCAGCTATGGTAAAGAGTATGGAGCAAGGAACGCCCCCCCGTGCGGCAAGGCCGGTGCCGGACACCGGTGCCGAATCTGCGTGGTCACTATAGAATGGTGAGCGCCGCAGTGAAAGCATTTCGCCGCTTCTGCAGGCATGGCACGCGGGGGGGCGGGCGGGGTCGACAGTACATAAGCTGGAAAAGGCGGCCGCATTCCGTGGGGCGGTCGTGATGTCGCAGGGACAGGGCTCAAGCCGATGAGGATTTCAAGCCGATGAGTGATGCCAGTGAAGCCCGGCCACGCATACTGGTCGCCGACGATTCCAAGGTCATGCGGCTGTCGGCCAGCAAGATTCTGGATGCCGAGTTCGATCTGATCGTGGAAGTGGACGGGCTGGCCGCCTGGGATCGTCTGCACAAGGATCCCGAAATTCTGGCCCTGTTCACGGATGTGGGCATGCCGGGCATGGATGGCTTCGAGCTCCTGGGGCGAATCCGGGATTCCGGTGAGGAGCGGATCCGGGAGCTGCCGGTCATCATCGTGACCGGCAACGATGAAGATGAAGCACGGGACAAGGCCCTGGATCTGGGTGCCACCGATTTCATCACCAAACCCTTCGACCGGGCCCAGCTGCTGGCCCGCGCCCGCGCCCATGCCACCCACGATCGCATGCGTCGGCGTACCAGCGAGTTGGAAGAAGCCAATATCCAGGACACGGTTACCGGTCTTGGTAACAGCCGTTATTTCGAGCAGCGCCTGCGGGAGAGTCGTGCCTGGGGCCTGCGTCACGACCTGCCCATGGCCGTCATGCGTCTGGATATCCTGGATTTCGAGTCCCTGGTCAGGGAACGGGGCAAACGGGTGGCCGTGGATGTGCTGCGGGAGGTGGGTCAGCAGCTGGCGGCCACCCTGCGCGAGGAAGACGTGATTGCTCGCCTGGGCAGTGCCCGTTTCGCGGCCGTGTGCCCGGAATGCGATGCCGAGGGTGTCCGCGCCCTGGCTGAACGTATCAGCGAGACCCTGGGCGAGCGTCGCTTTGCCGGTGAGCACGGCATCCGGCTTCAGGTCGCAGTGGGCGCCTATCTGCCGGGCAGTGACGAGTCCGAAAGTATCGAGGCCATCTACAAGGCCGCGCAGGCGGCCGTGCAGGCGGCGGCCAGGCAGGGAAGCGGTGGCATCGTCCTGCGGCCACAGGCCGGTTCACCCGGTGATGATCCCGCCGCGCAGCTCGAGGAGGCCCTGTTCAGCCGGCTGAAGAAAATGCTGGAGCGGTTGCCCGCGGCTTCCGCATCTCGAGTGATCAGCCGCCTGCAGGAGGTTTTCGGCGGCGGCGGAGAACGCCAGCGAGGCAGTGGCTAGCACTGCCGCCAAGACCCGCCTCGGCAACCCAACCCGAATCCGCTTCCCGCTTCTCCGCGAAGAACCAAAAAAAAGCCCGCCAGTGATTGGCGGGCTTTTCCGGATGGACGGCGAAAGGGCGGTTTACAGCAGATCCTTCACACCGTCGCGCTCTTCACGCAGTTCCTTGTCCGTCAGGTCCATGCGTTCCCGGCTGAAGTCATCGATATCGAGACCCTGAACGATCTCGTAATCGCCGTCCTTGCAGATGACCGGGAAGGAGTAGATCACGCCTTCCTTGATGTCGTAGCTGCCATCACTGGGAACGGCCATGCTGACCCATTCGCCGTTGCTGCCCAGGTGCCAGTCGCGGATGTGGTCGATGGCTGCGGAGGCGGCGGAAGCGGCCGAGGAGGCGCCGCGGGCCTTGATGATGGCGGCACCGCGCTGCTGAACCGTGGGAATGAAATCGTCCTTGTACCAGCCTTCGTCCACCAGATCCTTGGCACCCTTGCCGTCCACCGTGCAGTGAGCGATGTCCGGATACTGGGTAGCGGAGTGGTTGCCCCAGATGATCATGCCCTTGATGGCGGTGTGATGCTGGCCGGTCTTGCCGGCCAGCTGGGCCAGGGCACGGTTGTGATCCAGCCGGGTCATGGCGGTGAACTGGCGCGGATTGATGTCCGGCGCATTGGCCTGGGCGATCAGGGCATTGGTATTGGCCGGGTTGCCTACCACCAGCACCTTGACGTCGCGGCTGGCGTGGTCGTTGATGGCCTTGCCCTGGGGCCCGAAGATCTTGCCATTGGCTTCCAGCAGGTCCTTGCGCTCCATGCCGGGGCCGCGCGGGCGGGCGCCGACCAGCAGGGCCACATTGCTGTCCTTGAAGCCCACGTTGGGGTCATCGGTGCAGATGATGTCCTGCAGCAGCGGGAAGGCACAGTCATCCAGTTCCATGGCCACACCCTTGAGCGCGTCCATGGCCGGGGGGATTTCCAGCAGCTGCAGGATGACCGGCTGATCCTTGCCCAGCATGTCGCCGGAGGCGATGCGGAAGGCGAGGGCGTAGCCGATCTGGCCGGCGGCCCCGGTAATGGTGACGCGAAGCGGTTTCTTCATCATTGGCTCCCTGAAATTGAATGCTCGAAGGAAAGGCGAATCCGGTGTTTCGCACCCGTCCGCCTTGCCCGGCGCGGGTGGCTCCGGCACCGCTGCCGCGGCTGGGGGCGGGCCGGGAAAGCCGCACATTCTAACAGGAAGCGCCTGATTACGCCGATTTCGCGCCCACCGGCGTCCGCGTGCCGTGGTCGCCTGGCGGAGGCGGCCCCGGCGGCCCGCTCCTTCCCCGTCTATCCGCGGTGAAAAATTTTGGCTCTTCGCGGAAAAGCGGGGAGGAAATTCGGGTGTGGTTGCCGGCTCAGGG
>NZ_JAVDDT010000011.1 GCF_030848495.1 Natronospira bacteriovora | reverse complement strand
AGGACCGCTCCCGTAAGGGAGCCCGTGCATGATCGAAGTTCAGTGGCTTTGAGTTGGATGTGGTGCAGGCAGACGGCATCACGCTGGCCGGTGTCTGGCTGTCTGTGACACGCTCTCGCTTGGCCTTCCCTCAGGCCGTAGCGCTGCTACGCCCTTCAGTCCAGGCCGGCGCGAGAGCGCGCCACAGCCACCCAGCCACTCGCCCTCCCACCTGATCGGCGGGACATTGAATCTGCCGCGAACCTCGCTCGGAGCCCCATTGTGGGAGCGGCTTTCAGCCGCGATATCAATCACCCGGTTGGCACGCCGCTACTCTATGCCCCCTGTAGGCGCGGATTCATCCGCGCAATGGCCGGAATCCGCCGCTCAACTTGGTTGAACGGAAAATCGCGAATCGGAAGGCGGCGCTAGAAGATGCCGCGCCTGTGGGAGAGGCTTCAACCTCGATGAGCGCTTCTCGGAGCCGTTAGCGGGTGGAGGGTGGCACCGCGAGTCATTCGGCTCCGAACGTGAGGTGTAAGGCGTGAGGCGTGAGGTGAAAACCCGAAGCCTTCGGCTTCCGCGCTGCGCGCGAATCAGGCTGGCCAATGGCCAGCCACCGGGCGCCAAAGGCGCCCCGCCTTTCACCTCACGCCTCACCCCTCACACCTCACTGTCGAAGCCCCCCAGAGCTGAGCGCCCCGGCATCTTCTAACGCCCCCTCAGCACTCAACACTCAGCACTCAACACTCAGCACTCAACACTCAGCACTCAACACTCAGCACTCAGCACTCAAAAAAAAGCCCCACCAACTCCCGCTGGCAGGGCCTTCCTGAAACAAAACTCGAAACGCTTATCGAATCAACACATAAAGCGCACCCTCACCCCGGCGCACGTTCAGCACCAGGGCATCGGCATCCCGCACCGCCTCGGCCATTTCGCTGAGATTGCGCACGCGCTGGCGATTGACCGAGGTGATCACATCTCCGGGCCGCAGGTGCCGGGCGGCCGCGCTGCGGTTCTCCACATCCTCCACCAGCACGCCTTCCACGCGGCCGAACAGCGGTGAACGCTCATCCAGCTCGGTGAAGGTGGCCCCGGACAGTTTGGGGTGCAGATCCTCGGCTTCCACCGTGGTGTCTTCCGGGTCGCTGATACGGGCGCGGAGGCGCTTGCGCTCGTCCTCGCGCAGCACTTCCAGCTCCACTTCCTCGCCCACACGCATCAGGCCGATGCGCGTGACCAGTTCACGGATGCTGGTGATGCTGCGTTCATTGACGCGGATGATCACATCGCCTTCCTTCAGGCCGGCTTCCTCGGCGGCGGAGTTGGGTGCCACCTGGGTCACCAGGGCGCCGTCACGACGATCAATGCCCATGGCATCCGCAATGTCCGGCGTCAGGTTCTGCACCTGCACGCCCAGACGTCCGCGCCGCACCCGGCCATCCTCGCGAATCTGTTCCATGATGCCCTTGGCCAGATTGGTGGGGATGGCAAAGCCAATGCCGATATTGCCGCCCCGGCCGGACAGAATCGCCGTGTTGATGCCGGCCAGCCGCCCGTCCAGGGTGACCAGTGCGCCGCCGGAGTTGCCGGGGTTGATGGCCGCGTCGGTCTGGATGAAGTCCTGGATGCGGTTGTCGCCGCCCTGCAGGGCACGGCCCAGGCCGGACACGATGCCCGAGGTGACGGTGTGATCCAGACCAAAGGGGTTGCCAATGGCCACCACGAAATCACCCACCCGCACGTTGTCGGAATCGGCCAGGCGGATCTGCTTCAAATCATTGGCGTCGATGCGGATCACCGCCACGTCGGTCTGCTCGTCCGAGCCCACCACTTCTGCCTCATAGGTGCGGTTGTCGTGCAGGCGAACGGTGATCTGATCCGCATTCTGGATCACGTGATGATTGGTGATGATGATGCCATCGGCGGCATCCACGATCACCCCGGAACCCAGGCTCTGGGTCTCGCGCTCACGGGGCTGATCGGGGATGTCGAAGAAGCGGCGGAAGAAGGGGTCGTTGGCAAAGGGGTGGCGTTGCACCTCCACCGTGCTGCGGGTGGAGATGTTCACCACCGCCGGCGACACCTCGTCGATCATGGGGGCCAGCGAGGGCAGGGCGCGGCCCTCCCCGTCCGTTGCCGGCAATTGCGCCATGGCCGCCGCCGGTGTTGCCACCGCTGTGGCCAGCAAGAAAATGCCTGCTCCCTTGCGCAGGATACTTCCACTCATGGAAACGCACTCCCTCTGGTGAGTTGGCAAAAATCCCTTATGACAAGTCAATGACCGGGAACCGGCCGCAGCCGATCCGGCCTCTTCCCCCGGCATCCGGTGCTGGCGAGCACAAAGCACCGAGCCTGCCTAAGAGAGACCTTGGCCCGAGCCGGTGGTTCCCCCCGCATCGAGCGCTTCTGACCCCCGATTCTGGCGCGTTTTCGGGCGCCTGACTACCGTCTCGCCGCAGGCGGTGGCACCGCCGCCGCGGTGGGCCCAACGTAAACTGCCCGGGCAGGGCCCGGGCAGCAGCTTGCGGCGTTGCCGTGACGGCGAGCAGCGGTCAGCCCTTCACCTCGATGCGGCGCGGCTGCACCTTCGCCTGCTTTGGAATCACCACTTCCAGCACGCCGTTCTTGCTCTGGGCGCTGATGCTCTCGGCATCGGCGCTGTCGGGCAGCACGAAGCGCCGGAAGAACTGGCCGGACACGCGTTCCACCCGGCGATAACCTTCCTTCTGTTCTTCCTTGCTGTCATGGCGCTGACCGCTGATGGTCAGGGTGCCGTTTTCCATGGTGATCTCGATGTCCTTGGGATCCACGCCGGGCACATCCGCATGCAGCACGAAGCGTTCGGCTTCCTCGCGGATGTCCACGGCCGGGGCCCAGTCGGACACCTCGCCGTTCTCGGCCTCGTAGCCGGGCACGCCGTCAAAGATGGTGTTGAGTTCGTTCTGGAGCTGGTTCATCAGGCTCCAGGGGCGGCGACGATAGTGGGAAATGTTCATTGCCATGTTGCACCTCCTGGCTGTCTTGCCAATCACTGTGTTTGAGAATGTTCGAAAACCGTGCATGGGGAACCGTCTCGTCTTACCGTCGAAATAGGGGCTGTCCACCCGATTTCAAGACTCGATCGTGGAGAAATTGACGCTTTCCAGGTAGGCGGCGAGATTCCGGCGATCGGATTTTGACCCCCAAACACAATATATTGGGCCTCCAGGGCCGGCTCCACGCTCCGGGGCGGAAAAATTTCCTCCGCGGGAAAAGCCGTATATAGCCTGTCAAGACGTGCCAAGTTATTGTTTTCATGATAAAATAAAGCCTTATCAAATTTCTTGACAGAATCCCGCCCGCTGCCTACGCTTAGCAAAGTTCGCCACAAGATGTTGTGGTCAACCGTCCCCAGCTTTTCCACAGACTTATCCACTGGCACAGGGACGGGCCGTGGGGCAGGGCCAATCCCGTCTGAGCGGGTCCTGCCGTTGAGGGAATCAGCGCGAAGGCCCCGCCGCGGCAGCGGTCCCGGGCCGAACAGAGGGGGTAGGGCAAAAGTCCAACCTGCAGGCATAACCAAGAAACCCGGCGCAGGGCGCCAGGGCTGTGCGCATCTTTTGGCGCGCCGCCGCGACCGGGGCATGACATCATTTTTCAGGAGGCAGCATGAGCAGCGCGCTTAAGGTCGACAAGGCAGCAGTCAAGGCGATTCCGGTCCAGGACGCGTCCGTGGACATCTGGGATAAAAAGTATCGCCTGAAAACCAAGGATGGCACCGTCCTCGATGAAACCGTGGACGATACCTACAAGCGTGTCGCCAAGGCCCTGGCCGAAGTGGAGGCCCCGAAGGACCGCGAACACTGGTATGAGCGTTTCCTCTGGGCCCTGCGCCAGGGCGCCATCCCGGCCGGGCGCATCATCTCCAATGCTGGCGCCCAGGATCACAAACCGGCCACCTCCACCATCAACTGCACGGTGTCCGGCACCATCCGCGACTCCATGAACGACATCCTCGGCAAGGTGCACGAGGCGGGGCTGACCCTCAAGGCCGGCTGCGGCATCGGCTATGAGTTCTCCACCCTGCGGCCCAAGGGTGCCTATGTCTCCGGCGCCGGCGCCTACACCTCCGGCCCCCTGTCCTTCATGGATATCTACGACCGCATGTGCTTCACCGTCTCCTCCGCCGGTGGCCGTCGCGGCGCCCAGATGGGCACCTTCGACATCGGCCACCCGGACGTGATGGACTTCATTCGCGCCAAGCGCGAAGACGGCCGCCTGCGCCAGTTCAACCTCTCCCTGCTCATCACCGAGGAATTCATGGAAGCGGTGAAGAGCGATACCGATTGGAAGCTGGCCTTCCCGGTCACCGAGAAGGAAGTGGAGCTCGACGGCATCGACGTCAACGACCCCGAACAGGTGGTCTGGCGCGAATGGCCGCAGACCGATGGCTACGTCAGCAATGAATCCAAACTGGTGGCCTGCAAGATCTACAAGACCATTCCCGCCCGGCGCCTGTGGGACATGATCATGAACTCCACCTACGACTACGCCGAGCCGGGCTTCATCCTGATCGACAAGGTCAATGAGCAGAACAACAACTGGTTCTGCGAAGACATCCGCGCCACCAACCCCTGTGGCGAGCAGCCCCTGCCGCCGTATGGGTCGTGTCTGCTGGGTTCGGTGAACCTGACCAAGTTCGTGCTGGATCCCTTCACCGACAAGGCCCGCTTCGACTGGGACAACTACAAGGAAGTGGTCAAGACCTTCACCCGCATGCTGGATAACGTGGTCGAGATCAACGGCCTGCCGCTTTCCCAGCAGGAAGGCGAGATCCGCCGCAAGCGTCGCCACGGCATGGGCTTTTTGGGCCTGGGCTCCACCGTCACCATGATGCGCATGAAGTACGGCAGCCCCGAGTCCGTGGACTTCACCGACAAGGTGGCCAAGGAACTCGCCCTGGCCGGCTGGGAGGCCGGTCTCGAACTGGCCGAGGAAAAGGGCCCGGCGCCGATCATGGTGGAAGAGTTTGCCGTGAGCGAGGAAATGCTGCGCAAGCGCCCGGAAATGAAGCGCGACGGCTGGAAGGTGGGCCAGAAGATCCCCGGCCGCCTGCTGCACGCCAAGTACAGCCGCTACATGCAGAAGATCGCCGAGGAAAACCCCGAGCTGGTCAAGCAGCTGGCGGAAAAGGGCGCGCGCTTCACCCACCACAGCTCCATCGCGCCCACGGGCACCATCTCACTGTCCCTGGCCAACAATGCCTCCAACGGCATTGAGCCCAGCTTCGCCCATCACTACTTCCGCAACGTGATCCGCGAAGGCAAGAAGTCCAAGGAAAAGGTGGACGTGTTCAGCTTCGAGCTGCTGGCCTACCGGGAACTGATCAACCCCAGGGCCATGCCCACCACCGAGCAGGACGATGAGCGTCTGCCGGAGTACTTCATCACCGCCGAGGAAATCACCCCGGTGCAGCACGTGGACATGCAGTCCGCGGCCCAGAAGTGGGTGGATTCCTCCATCTCCAAGACCGCCAACGTGCCCACGGACTACGACTACGAAGACTTCAAGGGCATCTATCTCTACGCCTACGAGAATGGCCTCAAGGGCTGCACCACCTTCCGCTTCAACCCGGAAGCCTTCCAGGGCGTGCTGGTGCGCGAGGACGACCTCAAGAACACCACCTACACCTTCACCCTGGAAGACGGCAGCACGGTGGAAGTCAAAGGCGACGAAGAGATCGAATACGACGGCGAAACCCACACCGCCGCCAACCTCTACGACGCGATCAAGGAAGGCTACTACGGCCGCTTCTAAGGCGGACCGCTGTGGCAGGGGCATCCGCTGCGAAGGCGGATGCCCCCAAAACCAACAAATGGTGTGGGAGAGGCTTCAGCCTCGAAGACTCCGGCACCAGAACAGATTGAAGAGGAAAGACCCATGACCGTCAAAATCAACAAAAAAATCGTCTCCTACGGCATCAAAAAGCCCGAAGACGAAGCAAAGAACGAAGCCACCACCGCCGAAAAAGCCCCGGCCGAAGCCCACGGCGAATTCCGCCGCGAAGGCAACGTGGTGCACATGACCGAAACCCTGGAGCGCCCCGATGAACTCATCGGCTCCACCTACAAGGTCAAGCCCCCCGTGGCCGACCACGCCATGTACATCACCATCAACGACATCATCCTGAACCAGGGCACCGAACAGGAAGTCCGCCGCCCCTTCGAGATCTTCATCAACTCCAAGAACCTCGACCACTACCAGTGGATCGTGGCCCTCACCCGAGTGATCTCCGCCGTGTTCCGCAAAGGCGGCGACGTCACCTTCCTGGTGGAAGAGCTCCAGGCCGTGTTTGATCCAAGAGGCGGCTACTGGAAGCCCGGCGGCAAATTCATGCCTTCCCTGATTGCAGAAATCGGCGAAGTCATCGAAAAGCACCTCACCAAGATCGGCATGATCCAGCCCGCCGAGCTGGACGAGCACCAGCGGAAGCTGGTTGAACAGAAGCGGGCCGAGTATGAAGCGGCGCAAGGGCAGAAGGATGCCTTTGCGGAGAATACGGCGAAGGAAGACAACGGCGGCTTTCCGGCCGGGGCGCAGCTTTGCACTAAGTGCAATACGGCGGCGGTGGTTATGATGGATGGGTGTCTTACCTGCCTGTCGTGCGGCGACTCAAAATGCGGCTGAGAACGCATCAGCTCCCGAGATACGGCGTTGCAGCGGCCCCATCCGTGCTCACTTACTCAATGTAAGCTCCGCGCGGGTGGGGCCGCCGCGCCTTGTCTCTCGGAAGCTGAGTGCGCTCTCAGTGCTAAGTGAGTAACTCAAGCGAGGAGGTCGGGCCCACCATTTACGGTTTCTGGGGTGTTCGGTTTTCCTAGGAGTAGGTTATTTAAGCACTTTCGAGTTTGGTATCCCTCACATACTATTTGCGAGTTATAGCTATGACTGATCGAAACCCCGCCGAGAATGAGCCAACTGACCCTGGGTCATCGCGTAAGCCCGGGAAGCCATTGAGGCCTACCCCGAACAAGCGCCGTGATACCAATAGCACCGGACCTAAGAAGCCAGAAAGAAGATAATGTCGACCGTTGACAAAGCACGTGAGGCTTATTACGGATTCTCCGCTTCGGCGAGTTCTGCAGCTAGACAGGTTAGTCTAGCCGGGCTAATCGCGGCATGGGCGTTTATTCCTGATTCTCTCTCGAGCAATGACTCGATGACATCAGCGCAGCATCAGTGGGTCATCGTTCCATTTTTATTGGCACTGCTGTTAGATGTTATTCATTATCTGACTGCTTCCCTTGTGTGGGGTTGGTATGCCAGAACTACCGAAGTTAGCGAGGATAGTGGGCACTCGAATGCGAGTGGAAGCCGATCCTCGTCGTTCCCTGCTTGGCTCAACTATCCTGCCATTTTCTTTTTTTGGACGAAGCATGTTTCCTGTTTAGTCGGGTTGTTGGTTTTAATAGGTGTTATCGTTTGTTCCTAATGCGTCTCCGACAGTCAGTTAGGCATCGTCAGTAGACGAGCTCAGGTATGTGTGGCTATCTCAAGCAAGCTGTTGGCTGTGTTTTGATGTTGATTTCTTGAGTATTGGGTGGGCTATGATTGTTTCCAAGAAGAAGGCTTCCAGGAAGAAGGCTTCCAGGAAGAAGGCTTCCAGGAAGAAGGCTTCCAGGAAGAAGGCTTCCAGGAAGAAGGCTTCCAGGAAGAAGGCTTCCAGGAAGAAGGCTTCCAAGAAGAAGGCTTCCAAGAAGAAGGCTTCCAAGAAGAAGGCTTCCAAGAAGAAGGCTTCCAAGAAGAAGGCTTCCAAGAAGAAGGCTTCCAAGAAGAAATGGTCAAGGAAGAGAGGAAAAAAAGATCGTTCCCGCGCAAGCAGAAATGGCACAGGAAGTACTGGCCCTAAGATCCAGTGAGGGTTGATGTTCTAAATTGCTGCAAGAATGCCTACCACTTTAGGGAGTGCTGTGGCCAATATTGGGGTTCTGCCACCAAGACCGGAGAAGGTGTGCGTATTCCGCGGGGTTCTAAAGTCCCCTTATTTTCCATAACCGGACAACTGCCCAGCCAAGAAAGTGGCATGGTCGTCGGTCATCCCGCTAATAACATCAGTTACACGCAACAATGAATCGTAGAAAGTCCAGGATCGTGGGGGCTTGTTCGCTCCCATTGACTCTAGAATTCGCTTGTTACGAAAAGACATAGCGTCTTCCCCTCTATCATGTAGTTCCACTATGGCTTTGACAAACGCCGTTAGTAAAACTCCGATTGATGAGAAGGAGCCTATCTCAAGTTGGGTTTTTCTAGATGCCGTAAAGACACGATTCCGGGCTGCATTCTTTGCAGCGGAGATGGCCTCTGGTGTCACACCTTTCCCGCACTCCACGAGGTTGTCCGAAAACTCCCCGGCCATGATCGATTCATAATGCTCTTTAAAACTTCTAACCGCATGATCGATCATTGACTGCATTGCTGCACCACGCAGCCGTGCGATTCGGCGACGATCCGAAATATGTTCGGTCATAAGATCATCATACGAGTCTGATGTTAAGCCCTCAAAAACATCATATAGTTCCTTAAATGTAAGAAGCTCTAGTTCTACACCATCCTCCAGATCCATGATTGCATAGCAGATGTCATCTGCTGCCTCGACTAGAAAACAAAGCGGGTGCCTGCAGAACTTCCCATCCCCTTGGTCTATGAGACCGAGCTCGTTGGCTACTCGAGAGAACACATCGAATTGATCACGAAATACGCTGAACTTATCTTTCGTCTTTGCGTGAGATGAGTTCCACGGATATTTTATGCTTGTAGCTATCGTGGGAAGTGTAAGTCTAAGGCCACCATCAAAGAGGTGGTTTTCAATTGTTGTTATTGTTCGGAGACCTTGCGCATTCCCATCAAACTTTGTGAAATCGTTTAGTTCATCCTCGGAGAGCTGATCCTTTATAAGTCCTTTGTTTTCTTTGAACCAGTCCTTTATCGCCTCTTCTCCCGCATGTCCGAATGGTGGGTTTCCGATGTCGTGAGCCAAACAGGCCGCCTGCGTGATAACCCCAATATCGGCATGATTGAAGTCATTGGGAAGCACCCCATTATCTTCGAGCCAGCCCCCAATTTCTGAGCCTAATGAGCGCCCAACGGACCCTACCTCAATGGTGTGCGTCAATCGTGTGTGTATATGATCATTTTTCGACATCGGGTGTACTTGAGTCTTTCGTCCCAGGCGCCGGAATGCATGGGAGAAGACCAAGCGGTCATGATCCTTGTGGAACACGGTACGGGCAGATGGGAGCCCTTCGTGGGCGGGTCTGAGGCGACCACCATCCTTGAAGCGCTGCGAGGATAGCAGTCTTTTCCAGTCCATTAACCTAGGCATAACTCGCTCCTTGCCGACCTGATCTGTCATCTAAGGTAGTCTTAGGCCGAAAACATTGCAAAGAGATCGCATAGCGGACGTATCCACCTAGCGGATTGTCATGGTCATAGAGTCTCCATTTTGCTAATCCTCTGCTAGTCTTAAACATTGCAAGATTGGAGGATTCTCCACCAATCACATGGACTTGCGGTGATGACAATGGGCAATGGAAGTGTTCTGGATAAGCTTCAGACGGGGGAGCGGGCTCGGCTGATCCCAGTGGGGAGTGATCGGCAGAAGGAATCACGGGCGATTTCGGCGTTGTTGGCAGTTTTCCGCCTGATTCCGGCCTATGCGAATCTGATGCTGGATGAGGTTGGGGCACCGACGAACAAGCGGGCGAAGCTGAGCGCCTGGACGGAAATCACCTTCAAGGTGCTTGGGAAGAAGCCTTCCGAGCTGCCGCGCCCGGATGGGCTGCTGGCCGTTCAGAGTGGCAAGAAGGAGTGGGCGGCGCTGGTTGAAGCGAAGGTGAAGAACGAGGAGATCTCGGCCGCCCAGATTGAGCGCTATTTGGACCTGGCCCGGGAAGTGGGCGCGAATGCCGTCATCACCATCTCCAATCAGTTCGCGTTGCTGCCCAGTCATCACCCGGTTCGGGTCAACAAGCAGAAGACTCGATCTGTTTCGCTCTATCATTTCTCCTGGCTGGCCCTGCAAAGCAATGCCCAGGTACTGTCCGATTCCGACACCCTGGAAGACGAAGAACAGGCGCTGGTGCTGAAGGAGCTAATTCGCTTCCTCGAGCATGACAATTCAGGCGTCAAGCCATACGACCGCATGGGGCCGGCCTGGAAGGATCTGTGCGCTACCGTTCAGCAGGGTGCGCCGCTCCGGAAGGGTGACGAGAAGCTGCAGGAGGCCGTTGCTGACTGGCACCAGCTCTGCCGCTATCTGGCACTCAAGCTCAGCAGCCGACTGGCAAAGCCGGTTTCGGTCTGTGTTCGCCGCAAGCATGCGAACGACCCAGCAAAGCGCCTGGAACATGACATAGGTCGCTTGGTCAAAGACCAGCTCCTCGCAGACGAGTTCGACATTCCGAATGCGGCCGGCAATGTGAACCTCTCTGCTGACATCATGCGCCGCACCATCAATCTGTCGATGCGCCTGGAACCACCCAAGGACAAGCAGCGCCCAACGGCCGCCATCAACTGGCTCACCCGCCAGTTGAATCCGGATATCGCCAAAGGTGTCCTGATTCGCTGTACCTGGCCACGGCGCACGCCGGATACCATCCAGCCACTGGAAACTGCCCTGGAAGATCCCAAGTCGCTGATCCCGGATGGCATGAACGACCTGCCTGCCGGACTGGAAGTCATGCGCGTGGTCGATCTCGCTGGCCGTTTCCGCGGCGCTAGAACGCTGGTGGAGGACATTGAGAAAGCCTTTCCGGCCTTCTACCGTGATATCGGCCAACACCTACGCGCCTGGACACCACCACCTCCGAAGTACAGAAAATCCAGAAAGCCCGTGTCAGAGGAAGAAGAGCGTTTGGCGGAGCGGGAGGCGGAGCTTGCCGATCAAGCTGACAAAACTAATGACACGAAAGTGCCCGACAGCTTTGTTAGGACGCCTCATGTGAGGCCGCCTCAGGAATAGAATGGCAACCCCTGAGACATCTTGCAAGGGGCAGCAAGCTTTGATTTGGAGAGATGCTGGCACGCGCTGCGGCATGGGGGGTGGCGACACGGCCGCACGTACCGGGTGCTGACTGGAAATTGACTATTCACACGCTTCTGTGATCCGGTGAAGCGCTAGAGTACGCCAGTCACTGACGGGTGATTACGCTGTCACCCTCGAGAACGATATTGGGTTAGAAGGGTCGATGGGCTCCAGGCCACCCTAATAACCGAGACATCCATCTCCAACCTTGGCAATGAAGTTATAAAAGGTGAGTTTTGTGCATGTCGAAAGACATGTTCGACAGGGAGCTGATGAAGCATGCAATACGCTAGGCTAACAACGTGGAAAAACCCGTCAAAACTCTCTGGATTGGCGTTCTTTGCGCAACTAACACAAGAGCTATTATTCAAGTATACCAGCGATGGATACAAGCCCCCGCTTATGGCTGTTCCTAGTCTTGTTGCGGAAGCTATCCATGTAATTGATACCGTGAACGCCGGCTTGATTGACAAACAGCATGTAGAGCATGTTTGTCGAGAATTAGCACTGCGCATTAAAAACGATCCTGTCGTTAAAGAGATGGCGCCATATAGCGCGTCAACCATCGCTAAAACACTTAAGAACTCGAGCACTTGGACGCGAAGAGCACATCTAGAAAAATTGAAACTTCACCTTACGCCAAGCGCTTACAAGCAGGCTTCTGAGGTTGTCCTTTTGACGCTATTGCAGAGAGCCGACCGAAAGCGAGACATATCAACGGTAGCTTCCCATTATTTTAGTAACCTTATGCACCTGGGTTATCATGAAACCTATTTGTATGCTCAGTCTCGACAATTCTTCTTTCTCCGCA
The DNA here is from genome assembly GCF_030848495.1 of Natronospira bacteriovora. Classification (NCBI taxonomy): domain Bacteria; kingdom Pseudomonadati; phylum Pseudomonadota; class Gammaproteobacteria; order Natronospirales; family Natronospiraceae; genus Natronospira; species Natronospira bacteriovora. Next base: position 53,121 of record NZ_JAVDDT010000011.1, on the reverse strand, counting down.
AGGCCGGGATAACGAAAGTCGCAGATGTGGGAGACTACTTTGCGCTATTTCCACTTGAGTACCAGCAATACACCGTCCTTTTCCCATTGAACTCACTTATGGTCGAGATGATAGAAAAGGGCGGTTTGGACAACATAACTGTTGAGAGTGAGGGAGGCTCTATCCTCCTCGACGAGGCTCGTAAACATGGGATGACGGTCAAAGATGGTGGTGCCTATGGAAGGATGGAATCCGTTCGCGCTCGGGATGTTCACTCTGCTTATGAAGCAGCGGTGGACTATACTTCCAGTCTTACTGACTATCTCGCCTTTTATCACCACAAAAGCGCACTGTCCCCACCCGCACGGGCGATCGTTCAGAATGAGCAAACTGGAAAATCTCGACTTATAAAGATGGCTCCTAAGCCAATTACATGCTGCCCTGATTCTCGCCCTGATTCTGCGATCTCAAGAACTATCACCACCCTTGGTCAAGTGCGTGCGCGAACGGTGAAGGATGTGGAGCAATTAACACAGGCCTTAGCATTGCATGCGGCAGCCGTGCGGGCAGAAGATAATAAAGGGCAGCTATTGAATCTCTGGGCTGCACTAGAAACTTTGGTTTCAAGGGATAATGGCGGAAATGAGTCGCATATAGAAAGTATATCGAGAGCTATAAAGCCTATTCTTCTCATGACATATCTCCCCTCAAAGCTTGAGCTTTTAAGGAAAGACCTATTTCGATGGGATGAGGGTGCTTGTCGGAAATATCTTGACCTATGTGACGGAGAGCGTGATACAGAGAAGTTAGTGCATCTTCTAAGCAGTAAAGGCAACGAGAAGAATCTGAGAAAGCTAAAAGCAGATTGTGGCGAGTTCTTTCTCCTTAGAAATCGCATATTCGAGATAGAATCTCTCGTGACAGATGCCAAGACTATCCGTTTCGCACTGCTTTCTCATTGGGGAAAAATTGAATGGCAGCTTAGGCGGATATACAGAGCGAGGAATATGATTATTCACGGTAGCGGAACCCCGGGCGGATTGCGTGTCCTAGTGAAAAATCTGCATGCATATTTTGATGTCTGTGCTAGTTCAATAATCAGTCTTTTATCTAAAAGAGAAACTGGCGGAATTGATGACTCGTTTGTCCATTCCAGCCTTCTGTGGGAAGACTATTATTCACATTTGGAGGAAATCTCACGATCCTCTGTTGATACGGGGAACAGCTTAGTATGGTTTAAGTTTGATTTTGGATAACTCAGGAGGACATCGTCGTTATCAATCACCGCGACACCCACCTCCCAGATTGAGTGCTGTAACAAACAACCGAGACATTCATCTCCCAGATTGGCTGCTGACACGCATTCGTTGATGATCTGGTGGCGTGAGGGTCGGTGGAGTGGTCGTTTGGCGGTGCTAAACGGGGCCTGACGCAGGCAAAGTGGCGGAAAAATATCCAGTTGGGGTTATTGCGGACGCGGGCAGGCCACCTTGGACGGCAGTTTCTGTGTCATTCCTAGGCTATGAGGGTTTGCCTAGCCGGGTTATGGGACTAGCGTCCTGGCGAAGCCCAGTCCCTTCAGGAAGCTTCGGCCGAATTGCTCGGCCGCCACTCTGATTGCTCAGACCCACATGGACACCCACTACTCTACCAGCTTAGGGCTGAGGGGAATGGCGGATGGGGGGGCACGACCAGACGAGTGTAGGAATCTTCGGAAGAATCAAGCAAATGGTCACTGCGATAGCGTCCGGCGAATCCCAAGTTGAGCCAAATTTCGGAAGCGTCAGTAGCGCTCGCATTCTGCATGAGCGCCACCTGGCCCCAGATAGGCATACCCATCAGCGGGTTATGCCGGCCCGCCTGGGAGGAAAAGAGCGGGCTTTGAAGACTGACCCTTCCTCAGCCGGACGCCCGTCGATCAAGTCTCCAAAAAGGCACTACACTGATATCCATCGTGCCTGATTTCATCGGATTGACCGCCGACAAGCGAGGAGATTGACATGCCGCGCTGTACGTCGTTGATTTGCCAGATTTTGGCTGCATTCGCCCTCTTGCTCGCCGCCTGTGAGCCCGGTGGAGAGCGGGAGGCCGCCCAGTTGCCGGCGGCGGATCTGCTGATCCACGGTGCCCCGGTCTGGTCTGCGGACATGGATGTTGAAGCCGATGCCGTGGCGGTGCGCGGCGAGAAGATTCTGGCGGTGGGTACCTATCCTGAACTGCAAGGCCATGTGGGGCCGAAAACCCGGATCATCGAAGTCGAGGGTGGGCGTATCGTGCCCGGCTTTATCGACAACCACACCCACTTCAACCGCGCTGGGGAGCTGTTGCTGGGCATCAACCTGCTGCCCGTGGCCGATGACGAGGGCTTTCGCCGCGAGCTTGAGGCGGCCCACCAGCGGATGCCGGCGGACAGCTGGATCACCGGTGGGCTGTGGGGTGCCTATGAAGCCTGGGAGCACGGCGATGGCCAGGGCGCCGGTGACGTCCCGGAGGATGCCTACTATCCCGATGGCGAGATCGTCGAGGCTATTGCCGGTGACCGCCCGGTGCTGCTGTGGAACTGGGACGAGAGCCTGTGGCTGGCCAGCCCCGCCGCCCTGGACCACGCCGGTTTTGACTGCGAAACGGAGGGCGTGGAATGCCGCGACGGCGAACCCACCGGCCGCCTGGAACCCTCGGCCGGCGAGGCCCTGCGGGAGACGGTCCCGGACAAGCCTTTCGAGCAACGCCTGGCCGAAGCCGAGGTGGCCCTGGAGCGGCTGCGCGAGCAGGGCGTGACCACCATCCACGACATCACCACGCCGGAACAGCTCAAGGTCTTCCAGTACCTGTACCGGGAAGGTCGCCTCACCACCCGCGTCTATGCCCGCCCCACCCTGGACCGCTGGGAGGCCCTGGCCGAGGTCGGCATCACCCACGGATTCGGTGATCCGATGCTTCAGATCGGCGGGCTCAAGGGTTTCGTGGACGGGATCATGGGCAATTCCACCGCCCGCTTCTACGAGTCTTACGAACACATCGATTCCCGCGGGCAGTGGCGGGACATGATGTACCCCGAGGGCAATATGCTGGAATTGCTCAAGGGGGCCGATGCGGCGGGTCACTGGCCCCAGGTCCATGCCATCGGCGACGAGGCCATTGATCATCTGCTGGATCTGTACGAGGAAATGATCGAGGCGAACGGACCGGCGGATCGACGCCTCCGGGTCATCCACACCCAGGTTCTGCGTGATGCCGATGTGGCCGAGCGCATGGCGGCGATGGGCCTGATCGCGGAAATGCAGCCCTTCCATGCCATCGACGACATGCGCTGGATGGAGGAACGCATCGCGGACCGCTCCCGCTGGGCCTATGCCTTTCGCACCTTGCACGAGGCGGGCGTGATGCTGAGCTTTGGCAGCGACTGGCCCGGGACCAATGCCTCCTGGTACCCAGCCAACCCCATGCAGGGCATCTATGCCGCGGTGGTCCGAAAGGCCCTGGATGGCGAGCCGGAGGGCGGCTGGTACCCGGAGGAGCGTATCGACCTGGAAACAGCACTGAGGGCCTATACCGCCAACAATGCCTATGCCGAGGGCAATGAAGCCATCAAGGGTCGCCTCGAACCCGGCATGCTGGCCGACATCGTGGTACTGGAAGAGGATCCCTTCGCCGTGGATGAGCTGGCGCTGAAGGACGTCGGTGTTGAGCTGACCGTGGTAAATGGCGAGATTGTCTTCCAGCGCTAGAGGGCAGGGAAAGTACAGAGACACCCGCAAGGTATATTGGCTAGTTGCTGATTTCGCGAAGTGCTAGCTACACGGATAGAGAAAGGTGGGTGCCCCGGTGGTTCGTTGTCGAATAGACGAGCAAGCAAACCAGACTTCAGAGAATAACTTCATTTTGGGAGGGGGTGCCGATGTTTTCCAGCTGTGGGTTCTTTAAAGAGGCAGAATGCCGTTGCGCCAGATACCTCTCAATGGTTGTGTTTGCGCTGGCCATGACTTTCTATACGCATGCCGCCAATTCGGCAGCACATTGTTATGACCTCCATCATCTGCCAGCTGTGGGTGAGCTCTCCGTTGAGAATGGGCTTGTGCATGCGACAATCATTGGCAATGGCACCGCCGCAGGCCATCTCAATGAATTATCGCAGGAAGCTGAACGCCATCAAATGGAAAACCGGCCCACGATTGCTTACGATCCTGAGGCTGGGTGGCGTTCGATCGGCAAGAAAGATTGCCGGCGACAACGAGGCTGCAAGAGGAGCAATGTTGCTTCTTGCGAATTCCCGGCCGTGAGCTTGAGTGAGACAGAGAAACAGCTGCTCCCACCGGTGGTGCGCTTGGAGCAATCTGGCGGTGCTTGTGTGCATGAAGATGACCGAACCTATTTCGGTCTAAGCTTCTATCACGGAGAGGGCGTGGGTGATCTCGGTGGATGGGGGTGGTTGGATGATTCCGGTGAGCCTACTGTGCGGCGCACAACCTCCTTGTTGCATAGCTCAGTCAATGCCATCGCCCATGACGGCCAGCATTTGTGGCTGGGTACATACCATAATATGGAGTGCATCGGTGAGTATCCAGCAAAGGGTCTACTCGTCGTGGATTTGGGGACGGAGCGAGTTCGGGCTGCATCGGTGAGGAGGGCCAGCTGCGGTTTCGTGTTCCACGATATGCTCATGCACGATGGTGATCTATGGATCAGCAGTGATATGGGGGTCAGCCGAGTGAAGCAACCAGCGAAAGATGGCCTCTGGGCACGAGCCACCCACTACGCTCCCACCGGCGATGCCGAGAACCCCATCATTGAAGTTCAATGTGATGAGATCTATCGAAATTACCTGAAGAATATGGAAAGAGAGCCCATGTATCCGGGGCTGTACAGTCAATGGTATACGTTCCTGGAAGTGCTCGCGGAGCATAGGACTACGTTCTTCGTCAGATATTATGAGGAATTGCTAAAGCAGCTTGATGAGCGAGGCGAATAGTCTCGCTCCTTTCGCACATACCCATAAACTCCTCACTTCGCCGTGATTTGTCGAGCCTGGCCAGCCTCTCTCAGACCGAACCTTCCGTGGATTCATGCGTCGAAGCGGGGAGCCCCGGCGGACCCTGACGTCTGCCGGTCTGATCTGTATTCAGCCATAAAGGGTTTCTCATGCGGATTATTCAACAGTCGCTTGTCTTTCTGATCGTGAGTCTCCTGGCAGGCACGGCGCTCGCCAGCGAGCGCAGCATTGCCATTGATGATGCGGTGGTAACCGAGCATGACATGCGTATTGAAGGGCAGCGCGTGCGTTACTCGGCCACCACCGGCACCCAGCCGGTCTGGGACGAGGACGGCAAGCCCGTCGCCACGCTGTTCTACACCTATTATCAGCGCACCGATGTGCGTGACCGGGATAGAAAGAACAAGGACATCCACCACTCCATCGTACTCATTTTCTGCCTTTGGGGAACGCGGAGGTTTGAGGCGAATGGTTTCGCCTGAGAAATGGAGTGCTATTCCATGGTTACAGTCGCTGAGCTACAGAGAATGCGTCCCCGATTGGCTACAGTCGGGCAGGGGTGCCTCGCCTTGAGCGGCAATTGATGGGCTAGATTCAATGGTGGAAGCCGGCTAGGTCTAACCGGGATCAGGAAACAACTGCCGGGCAAAGCTCAGGCCCTTGAAAAAGGCACGCCCGAACTGCTCGGCCGCTACTCGTATGGCTGAGGCCCGTCCTACGGCGTGATGGAACTGCAATCTCTGGCCCCGGCGGATGGCGCGCATCCAGGTGCGGCCATCGATCTCCAGACGGTCCAGAATCGGCGGAAGATCTTCTGGTATGGCCCCGCGCTTGCCCTCACGAACAATCCGCCCGCTCCAGTCGACCAGCTCTGTATAGTCGTCAAGATAGAAGGGCAGGCCATCCGGCCCATCCCAGCGCTCGCCGCCGGCAAAATCCAATAGGCGGGGACATTTGGCCGAATCTCTGCGAGGTTCCCTGCCCAGAACCTCCCGAATCCGCTGCTGAATTGCTGTGTGATCAGATTTTTCGGGGGTTTCGGCGATACCCGCCCTTACGGGATTTAGATCCACATAGGCCATGCAGGTAAGCAGGGCCTGCTCATCGAGCAGGGCCTGGGACTTGAATCGCCCTTCCCAGAAACGACCAGTGCAGCCATCCTCGGCATTGGCTCGACGGGCAATGTGCTCATTCAGGCAGCGCATGAACCAGGAAAGATCCGAAAGCCGCTCCCGCCAGGTCTCGATGATCCGTCGGACCACGTCTATCTCGGCTTCACCCGTTGTTTGGCCCGAGCGATAGCGCTGGACAAGGACGGGGAGAGAGAACAAGCGCTCCCAGCGCTCCAGGATCTCAGTCTCGGACCAGGCATTGGCCCTGTCCGGGTCGAGTCGGACGACCAGGTGGCAATGATTGCTCATCACCGCATAAGCGCAAAGATCGATGGCGAAGATCTCGGAAAGCTCGCTGAGCCGTTCCACGATCCAGTCCTTGCGGTGCTCGTAGGATTTGCCGCTGAGCCTGTCCATGCCACAAAGAAAGGCCCGCCGGACACAGCGGGAAATCACATGGTAATAGGGTGTGGCCTCGAGGCAGACCTGTTCTTTCCTGGCAATCGGCATTGGTCCTCCCCCTTTATTGATTCTTGAGCCCATTCTTCAATACTCGCCCTCGCGGTTCTGTAGGAAATATCCGAGGGGTTGTGTAAGAATCGGATGGAGGGAGGTGCGTGTCCCGGTGTTTCCTGACGAGAATGGGCAGTTCTCCGAAACAGCTGTCCAATAGGGAAGCTTCTCTGGGTTGCTGACTTTTAGAGGAGAGGCAATTACTTGCGACGCGGACAGGCAAGTCATAGCCAGGACGGAAAGCACCGAAATGGTGGTGATTGCGGATCGGATCATTGACATGGTCTCCTTACCATTTTGTTCTCTCGAGGGAGAGCTTCTGTTTGCCTTGCACCGGTGGGGGTGCTCGGGCGCTAGAAAGGGAAGTATGGTCAAGGAGTGCGATGCTGAGTTGTACGGTAGCTACGCTGTCCTAGGGTGAAGTCCCCTTAGACCGTTTGCTTTGCGTCCCCGCCTTTCGACAGGTTTGCCCTTTCAAGCTACGAACGTATCGTATCTGTAAGTGAAGCGTCAACGGATTCCGTCGCCGCGACTGGAGTGCGGGACAAAAAGCCCAGATAAGAGCCAAGGGCGCCCACCGTTGTATTGTTTTGCGTCGGAATCAGTAAACGAGGCAATTGTCTGTCTGAGGTTTCTTTCTGCCCTTCTATAAGACATAAACTTCGCCAAAACAGGCGCCTGGAACACAGCTACGCTAATCCGGCAGTAGTGAGCGAGCGATGATTTCGGAGTTGGTGGAAAGGCAGGCTCCCGCCTCCCTTTCCACCAAATGCGCATTTAATTACTTATATTGATGACACCAAACTGGCCAACGCGATTCACATAGACTACTTCCCCGGTGCGTCGATCGGTGATCTCGATGCCAAGGCTTAGGCTGGAAGCAACATTCTGTGCCTGAATGTGAAAATTGGGTGTGAGGTCGATGTGAAGACCATCATTCCGACGGGTGCCGGCAGCATAGACCTCCATGGATTCGAAGATTTCCATTCTCCCGTCATTGGTCAAACGCAATCGACTGTGATTGCTACCGTGGCTGGGAATGAAGCAGGCATCCAGCCTCAAATGGTCAGTCATGCCGCTGGGGCTGCAGCTCAAGCGTGCGACATAGGGATGGGTTTTTCTCAACTCCGCCTCACGGGCTTCCCGGACGGCTTGTCTGCGAGCCGCAGCTTCCGCACGCCGTTGACGTTCTGCTTCGGCTTCAGCTTGGCGGCGGGCTTCTTTCTCAGCCGCAGCCTCGGTGATCTGCTGGTCTCTGGCGACCCGCCGATTCCTTGCAGTCTCATCAGAGCCTGCTGCCGAAACGTCGCGTACAAAGGCCAACATATTCCCAAGGGATTGCCCACCCGGGTAATTCACGCCTTTCATCCTCTGCAATAATGCATCCCGCTCAGCCGGGTTGCTCACTCCATGAGCCGCCAGCTCAAACAGCTGGTCATTGTTGGCGTCGAGAGACTCACGGAACTGGAAGGTCGCGTAATCTTCCAGGCCTTGGGTAACCTTGGCCCAGCTATCAAGCACCTCCGTGCGTTGGTCACCGGAGAATGTCTCAAATTGATGGAGCTGAAGCGCTTCGTTGTTGCTCACCAGTTCGCCCAATGGCCAGATTTGGTCCGTAACAGGAGTGAAACGGGGCGCATTCGGATCATCAATAAAAACCAGGAAACTCTCATGCACGATGTCACGAACAGCGGTGACGTCCGATTCGCTGCCAATAAAGACATCGCAGCGTTCAAATACGGATGGCTGAGGCCCATGACCTTCTGGGGAAGTTCGTCCTCGGGTGCCTTCCCAGCTCAAGAACGGCCCGATCGGGCGAAGCACGCGACGATAAAGTGACTCAAACTCCTCCAATGTCTCGGCATGGCCATGCCGCGCCGAACGAAACAGTGGCTCGTAGAGAGTTTCCAATGATGTGACCGGTTCTGCTGCTGGCCGTCCTGCGTAGCCTTTAGACGTTAGACGGTTTGCATAGCCGATCAGCAGTCGCTCCTTCTCCGTGTCATCTGTTTTCAGGGCGCACAGCTTCAACGGTACATCCATGACCGGATCCAGACTGTCTCGATACCAGCCTAGACTGGCTTGCGGGAACATTTCCGGCCAGAGCATTGTCGCGGTGATGCCATCGGCCTTGATCGGTGCGCTGGTCAGGCCAAGGCTGAGCAAGATGCTCAAAAGGGCGAGCTGCTTTTTCATTATTTCACCTTTCAGTCGTATGCGTATTGACATGGCCCGCTTGCCCCTGCGTGGAAAACCACGCAGGGTTCTGTTGTTTTAAGTCTCTGAGTCAGGCCTTGATGTGGCCCATTCGGCGCCGGGAGAGTAGAAGGGCGGCGAGGGCCAGGACGAGCAATTCGAACGGACCCCGCCCGATGCTGCAGCCGCTCCCGCTGCTGCTTTCTTCTTCAGTCGAGGCCGTCTGGGTCGGCGGTGCGTCGGGCACATTGGCACCCTGTAAACCACCTCGATCACGAAGCACCTGCGCCGAATTCGTGTGATTACGGATCATGGCGATGTCCAGAGCCGTCTCGCCACGACCGTTCTTCAGGTTCACGTTAATGTCCCGGTGGGAGAGATCGAGGATCTGACGCAGAAAACGAGGGTTGTCATTCTGGTTGACGTAGATCGTAAGCAGTGACCAGCCGGAATTGATCTGGGTATTCGGGTCAATATCGATTTGTCGATCAGCGAGAAGATTGTAAATGAGTTCCACTTCTTCCCGATTCGCCAATAGCGTCAACACACTCCAGCCATCCTCCTGTTGGGCATTCATGTCGGCACCCGCCGCGGCCAGGCGCTGCAGGATCTCCAGGCGGTGGGAGCCCAGGCCCTGGCCGTTGGCCGTCGCCAGCACTGGCGTCCAGCCGCCTTCTGCGGCGGCATTCACATCCACATCATAATGAAGCAGATCACGTACCGCGTCCCGATTGCCCTTGGCCGCTACGACATAGAGCGGGGTGGTTCCATCGGGTGCGCTGAAGTTGGGGTCGGCTCCAGCCTCGATCATCGTCCAGGGCAGGGAGGTGCCGGCTAGATCGCGCTGCTCAAAAATCCAGTTCAGTGGCGTGGTAACTGAACCGGAATGCCGGCTCTCGACACCATGAATGTGCACATTCATTTCAACGCCATCTGCGAGCAGTTGCTGGGCCGCTTCCAGGTCCGCTGTTTCAATGGCCGCTTGCCAACGCCGATCTGCCGCATGAGCGGTTGCAGTCATTGCGAGCAAGAGGAATATCAGGCAAATTCGTTTCATCCTTGGTTTCCTTGTTCATCCGAATAGCTGAATTGTCCAGGCGGATTCTCACGCAAATTGTGTCGTGCCGGTTCCGGATGGCCCAGTAAATGGGGTCAGCGGTACCCATGACGGGATGGGTGGCGCAGCTCGAACATAGAACTGAATGCGACGCACACGGTCGAAGGCGGGATGCCTGTCGGCTGGCGGTCGCCGATTTCAGTGATTTCCAATTGCAAATGAGGTGAGTATGCGGATCTTGAATCAAGGACTGGGTGCTGTTCTTCTGCTTCTGCTGGCGGCGACAGCACTGGCCAGTGAGCGCAGCATTGCGATTGATGATGCCGTGGTCACCGAGCATGACATGCGAATTGAAGGGCAGCGGGTGCGTTACTCGGCCACCACCGGCACCCAACCGGTGTGGGACGAGGACGGAAAGCCGATTGCCACGCTGTTCTACACCTATTATCAGCGCACCGATGTACGTGATCGGGACCGTCGCCCTCTGCTGATTTCCTTCAATGGCGGGCCGGGCTCGGCCTCGGTGTGGATGCATGTGGCTTACACCGGGCCGCGGGTGCTGGAGATCGACGATGAGGGTTATCCGGTGCAGCCCTATGGGATCAAGGACAATCCCTACTCGGTGCTCGATGTGGCCGATATCGTCTTCGTGAATCCGATCAATACCGGGTATTCCCGGGTGGTGCCCGACGAGGAGGGCGAGAAGCTGAGCCGCGAGGAGCAGAAGGAACGCTTCTTCGGCGTCGAACAGGATATTGAATACCTGGCGGAATGGATCAACACCTTCGTCACCCGCCATGAACGCTGGAACTCGCCCAAGTACCTGATTGGCGAGAGCTACGGCACAACGCGGGTCGCCGGCCTGGCCCTGGAGCTTCAGAACCGCCAGTGGATGTACCTTAACGGTGTGATCCTGGTCTCGCCCACCGACATGGGCATCGACCGTGACGGGCCGGTGAAGGCGGCTAACCGCCTGCCCTATTTTGCCGCCACGGCCTGGTATCACGAGGCCCTGGGCGAGGATCTGCAGGCCCTGGATCTCTACGAGCTTCTGCCCAAAGTGGAGGAATTCACTCTGGATGAGTATCTGCCGGCATTGGCCCGGGGCGCGTTCATTGACGAAGACGAGCGCCAGCAAATCGCCGAGCAGGTAGCCCGCTACTCCGGGCTATCCGTGGAGAGCGTGTTGGGCAGCAATCTGGACATCGATTTGGCCTTCTTCTGGAAGGATCTGCTGCGGGAGCGTGGGCGCACCGTGGGGCGGCTGGATTCACGCTATCTCGGCATCGACCGCAAGAACGTGGGCGAGCGGCCGGATTACTGGGCAGAGCTGACGGCCTGGCTGCATGCCTTCACACCAGCCATCAACCATTACATCCGCAATGAGCTCGAATACGAGACCGACATCAAGTACAACATGTTCGGGCCGGTGCACCCCTGGGATCGACAGAACAATCGGACGGGCGAAAACCTGCGCCAGGCCATGGCCCAGAACCCCTTCCTCAACGTGCTGTTCCAGGCCGGCTACTACGATGGCGCCACCAACTACTTCGACGCCAAGTACAGCATGTGGCAGCTCGACCCCAGTGGCGAAATGCGCGACCGCCTGAGCTTCAAGGGCTACCGCAGCGGCCACATGATGTACCTGCGCTATGACGACCTGCGCCAATCCAATCGCGACCTGCGCGAGTTCATTCTGAACTCAATCCCCGAAGAGGGAGAGGCCGCCCGATACGAATGAGGAAGCCAGGCCCGGTGGTGGTGCCAGCGTGTCTGGCACCACCGACCCGTGGGGCCCGCCGCTTTGGCTTTCCTGTCAGCATCTGGTGCGGGCGCAGGCGAATCCGCGGCTGCCTTGAGATCGGAAGGCTATTACCGCATTATCAGTGTTCCAATAATCCCAAAATACAAGCAGGGGGGGGCATGCGGTTGCCTATCGGTCTGTCTGTCAGTCTGGCGATGTGCCTGCTCACAACCCATGCCACCGACTTGGTCGCGGATGAGCGCGAGCAAATGAAAGAGGATGTGTTTGCGCGCACCTTGCAGGATCCGATGAGCCACGGCGGCGGGTTTGAATGGTATCTGCCCGTGGATGAGGATTGCCGGCTCTATATACGCGAGTTCGGTGACCCCGAAGCCGAAACCTGGATTGGTTTGCATGGTGGTTTTGGTATTGAGCATGCCTATTTGCGTCAGGCCCTGGCGGGGCTGGAGAGGGACTTTCGCATCGTCCTTTACGATCAGCGGGGTAGCCTGCGGTCGGACTGCGATGTGTCGACCATTTCCGTGCAGGCCCATGTTGACGACCTGGATGCCCTGCGCAAGGAGTTGGGGCTTGAGCGAGTAAATCTGATTGGGCACTCGGCTGGTGGCTATCTGGCTGCACGTTATCGCGCTGAACACGCTGAGGTGACCGGGAAACTGGTGCTGCTGGCCCCGGCCAACCTGAAACGGCCGCTGGACGATGAGGAAGAAGCGCTGATGGTGCCGCGTGATGAGGCAGTACAGCGACTTCAGCAGCGCGACCGTGTGCAGGCAGAACTGAAACGCCGTGGTCTGGATGGCGATGAACTGTCAGCCCGTGAGCGTTCCATGCGCTGGCGCGTTAATTTCTCTTCCGTCAATCTTTACGACATCAGTCAATGGCCCCGAATGCAGGGTGGCATGTTCTATGCGGTCGAAGCGGGCCAGGCTGCTGGCCGTGACATGATGGAATCTCAGCCCTGGAACTACATTGACGATCTGCTGGGGCACCATGAGTCCGTCTCCGTGATCATGGGCGATCATGATTTCAATGATTTTGGTGGCAAGTTGTATAGCCACTGGTTTGCCGGCAGCGATTCCGTGAATTACGTGCTCCTGGAAAACGCCGGCCATAATGCCTGGGTGGACCAGCCGGCGGCCTTCCGTGCGGCCTTGCTTGAGGGGATGAAGGCTCAGGCAGTTAGCCATTGAGAATCAGCCGCGATGGCATCACGCCGTTGTGAGGCTCAGCTCACGGACGGGCTGAGCGAGGCGCGGCGGTTCTCCAGCTCGGCGATGAAGGTTTCGGGATCACGTGGGGAGATAATGAGCATCTTCCAGCGCCCGTACTGGATCACGATGCGATCCATGGACAGGGCGGGACCGGCAAGAATCGTACGTTCACGCTTCACTGACTGGATGTTCGCCAGCGGTACTTTCCAGCGGAAGGGGCCATTGTGGACGCGGATCATGTCCTGATCGATCACATAGACGGTGTCCAGCAGCATCCAGAGGGGCAACCCTGCACCTACGGCTGCAATGAGCAGGGCGATGACCAACTTGTCGCCCTCACTTTCGATCAGCAGGACTCCACCGGCCCAGAGACAGACCAGTGCGCTGCCCAGCAGCACGAGCACGATCCAGGCGTCCATCTTCGATCGATACTGGCGTTCCATGGTGATCCTCGACACATTGTCCGTGGTGGCAATATTAATTCGCCGACCCGCCGGAAGAAAGTTCTACCGGCGCTGACTCAGGCCTGGTGATCCGTGGGTGGCCAGGGCTGATCGTTGTCGTGCAGGCGCTGTACCAGCTGCTGATCGAGCCGGGGCATCTCCGCCAGCAGATGGTTGTGGAAGGCTTCCGCCGCCGGTGTCAGTCGTCGATCCGGTTTCTGTACCAGGTGCCAGTACACCGGGGCCGGGAAGTAGGGCACATCCAGCATCACCAGCTCACCCGCTTCCAGTTCCAGCTGCACGGCGTGCAGGGAAATCACGGCCAGGCCGTGGCCGCCGCGCACGGCCTGCTTGATGGCTTCGTTACTGCCCAGTTCCAGCTCAGGGCGCAGCTCCACCCCGAAGCGTTGCAGCCATTCTTCCGTCCAAAGGCGTGTTCCGGAGCCCTGTTCACGTACCACGAAGCCGGTCCGGGCAATCAGATCAAAGCCAATGCTCGGGGCCCGGGTCCAGGGGTGATCCGGCGCTGCGATCATCACCAGCGGGTTGATGCCCACCTGCTGGTTTTCCAGGCGGCGATCCGAGGGTGGACGGGTCATCAGATACCAGTCGTCCAGGCCCTCGTTGAGACGTTCGATCAGGGCCGAGCGGGGCAGGATGCTCAGGCTGGCCTCGATCCCGGGGTGCTGGCGGCGGAAATTGCCCAGCACCCGGGGCATGAAGTACTCGCCGGTGGAGACGGCGGCGATCTTGAGGCGGCCGCGTTCGATGCCCTGGCGGGCCGACAATTGCTGCTCCAGCCGCCGCAGGGGTTCGTCCACGGCGCGTGCCGCCTCGAACATGTCGTGCCCGGCTTCGGTCAGTCGCAGGCGGCGCCCCACCACTTCATACAGGGGCAGGCCGGCCGCCTCACTCAGCTGCCGTAGCTGGATGGACAGGGTGGGCGGGGTGAGATGCAGCTGTTTGGCCGCCCGCGTGATGGAGCCGGTTTCGGCCACGGTGCGGAAGATGCGGAGCTGGTGCAGGGTGAGGTGCATAAGAGCCATCCTTGATTAGATAATTATCTAATCGAACATCAAGTATAATTAACTTTACTCTACTTGTTGCGAGAATTACACTTCGCGCGCCTGAAAACCGCAGAGAAGTGGAGAGGATCATGTCCAGCGCAGCCCCCAAGAACGATGAATACGGCGCCGCCCGCCCGGCGACGGAAGCCACCACCGTCGCCCTGGCCGAAGGTGACGGCATTGGCCCGGAAATCACCCGTGCGGTGGTCAAGATCCTGGAGGCCGCTGGCGCGGCCGTGAAGTTCGACCCGATTACCGTTGGCGAGGCCTGCTACCTCGACGGCGTCAGCTCCGGTATTCCGGAATCGGCCTGGGACGCGATTCGCACCCACCGGGTCCTGCTCAAGGGGCCGATCACCACGCCCCAGGGCGGTGGCTACAAGAGTCTCAACGTCACCCTGCGCAAGTCGCTCGGTCTGTTCGCCAACATCCGGCCCTGCCGTTCCCTTGATCCGGTGGTCCCGAGCCGCCATCCGGACATGGACGTGCTGATCGTTCGGGAAAACGAGGAAGACACCTACGCCGGCATCGAGCATCGCCAGACGCGGGAAGTCACCCAGTGCCTGAAGCTGATCTCGCGCCCGGCCTGTGAACGCATTTCCCGCTATGCCTTCGAGCTGGCACGCAGCCAGGGTCGCCGCAAGATCACCTGCATGAGCAAGGACAACATCATGAAGCTCACCGATGGGCTCTTCCATCGGGTCTTCAAGGAAGTGGCCGCCGAGTACCCGGACATCGAAGCCGAGCATTGCATCATTGATATCGGTACCGCGCTGCTGGCCGACCAGCCCGATCGTTTCGACGTCATTCTCGCGCCCAACCTCTACGGCGACATCCTGTCCGACGTGGCCGCGCAGATCACCGGCTCGGTGGGCCTGGGTGGTTCCGCCAACATCGGCGAGGGCTGCGCCATGTTCGAGGCCGTGCACGGTTCCGCCCCGGACATCGCCGGCAAGGACATTGCCAACCCCTCCGGCATGCTGCTGGCGGCCTGCGAGATGCTGCGTTACCTGGGCGACGCCGACACCGCCGCGACGATCCAGGACGCCTGGATGGTGACCCTGGAAGAAGGCGTGCACACGGGCGATCTTTACAAGGAAGGACACAGCCGCGAGCGCGTGGGCACCCAGGCCTTTGGCGATCGCATCATCGAGAATCTGGGCCGTAAGCCGGAGAAGATGGTCGTGCCCCCGGCCGGTGAGCTGCCGAACTTCGAGAACGCCTGGACGCCGACGGCGGATCGCTCGGAGAAGGCCCTGGTGGGTGTGGACGTGTTCCTGGATTACGACGAGTCCGGTCGTGATCCCAAGGCCCTGGGTGATCGTCTCGCCGGGCTCACCGAGGGCACGCCCTTCGAGCTGCGCCTGATCACCAATCGCGGGGTCAAGGTGTGGCCGGAAGGCCTGCCGGAGACCTTCTGCACCGATCACTGGCGCTGCCGCTTCCGCGCCGATGAGGGCGTCACGGCCAGCAACGCCGATGTGATCACCCTGCTGGGCCGCATCAACGAAGCCGGCCTGGACTTCATCAAGACCGAGCAGCTCTACACCTTCGATGGTCAGCTCGGTTTCAGTCTCGGTCAGGGCGAGTAAGACCGCCCTCAAGCACGACCCCGAAACGGCCGCCAATCAGGCGGCCGTTTTTTTGTGGTCGGTGTCGCGGAGCCTGGTGGCTATAATCGGGGTTCACTGCCATCGAGAGGGAACGATGAAAAACGCCGTCACCGTCATCTGCCTTGTTATCCTGCTGACCGCTTGCCAGACCGTGCCCCAAACCGCGCGTGAGCAGCTCCTGCTGACCTCCCCGGAAACCGAGATGGCAATGGGTGAGCAGGCCTTCCGATCCATCATGCGCGGCCAGCGGGAGATCACCGAAGGCGAGGCGTATGAAAGCCTGCAGGTGATTGGACAGCGCATCGTCATGGCGGCTGAACCCATGCTGGAGGCGCGTGGCTTCGGGGATCTGGAATGGTCCTTCCATCTGGTGGATTCGAACACCATCAATGCCTTCGTGGTGCCCAGCGGCCAGGTGGTCTTCTTTCGCGGCATTCTGCCGGTGCTGGAGAACGAGAACGGCATCGCCGCGGTGATGGGCCATGAAGTGGCCCATGTGATTGCCCGCCATGGTGGTGAGCGCATCAGTCAGCGCCTGCTGGCAACCGGTGCCACCTACGGCCTGGCTGCAGCCATGGCCGATACCCGGGAGGAGGCTGACCGGATACTGGCCGCCGCCGGGATCGCGACCCTGTTCCTGCTGGAAATGCCCTACAGCCGCCGCCACGAACTGGAAGCCGACTACCTGGGTGCCCAGCTGATGGCCATGGCCGGCTACGACCCGCGCGAGGCGGTCAAGGTCTGGGAGCGCATGGAAGAGGCGACCCTGTCAGTCCCCGCCTTCCTTTCCACCCACCCCCATTCCCGTGACCGCCGCGATCGCCTGGAAGAGCGCATGCCGGAGTTTCTGTCCCTTTCGGGGCAGTGATGACTGTCCGTGGGGTCATCGGACATCAGGCGCTGGCAGCGTCAATGGCTTCGATGTGGCGGCCTGGCTTCCCTTCGAGTGAGGTCTGAGTTCCCGGGGAACTGACAACATCCCGCTCTGTCTTCGTCGCCCTCCCGGACTCATCGCTGACCCGGAAAGCTGAAACCATGTCATTGAGTACGGCAGCCTGCTCCTGGAGGGAACGGCTCGCCGCGGTGACTTCTTCCACCAGCGAAGCATTCTGCTGTGTCACCTCGTCCATCTGGGAAACCGCGGAATTGACTTGCTCGATTCCGCTGGACTGTTCCTCGCTGGCGGTGGCAATTTCGGATACCACTGTGGTCACACGCTTTACGGCGTCCACAATCTCCGTGAGACTGTCTCCGGTGGCATTGACCAGCTCCGACCCTACCTCGACTCTCGACGCACTGTCGGTAATGAGTTCGCGAATCTCCCGAGCCGCTTGAGCGCTCTTCTGTGCCAGTGTCCGGACTTCGCTGGCCACCACGGCGAAGCCACGCCCCTGGTTGCCGGCACGAGCCGCTTCCACCGCGGCGTTGAGTGCCAGCAGGTTGGTCTGAAAGGCGATCTCCTCGATGACACTGATAATGGTGGTCACCTTGTCACTGGACTCGCGGATCTGACCCATGGCTTGCATGGCTTCGGCAACGACCTGACCGCCCTTCTCTGCATGATCACGGGTGCTGGACGCCAGCTGATCAGCCTCTCTGGCGTTGTCCGCGGTCGTTCGAACCGTTGTCGTCATCTCCTCCATGCTCGAGGCGGTTTCTTCCAGACTGCTGGCTTGCTCCTGGGTGCGCTGCGCCAGATCATCGTTGCCGGCTGCAATCTCGTTCGATGCCATGTGAATGGAAGCGGCTGTCTCCTTAACCTGGGTCACCATTGACTCAATCTTCTGGGTGAAACGGTTGAAGGCCGTCGATAGCTGGGCAATCTCGTCGCGGCCAGTGACTGTCAGGCGCCGCCTGAGATCCCCATCTCCGTCAGCGATGTCTTCCAGTGCCAGCAGAGCCTGCCGAATGGGATCGATGACGCTGCGGCCGATGAGGAAGCCCAGCACCAGGGAGATCGCCACCAATGTAAGTGCCAAGAGGACGAAGCCGGCAAGTCCGGACCAGGCCGCCTGGCGCAGGGCCGTAGCCTCTTCGGTCAGGCTGCGAGCGAGGCCGGTTTCCAGTGCGTGCAGTTGCTCGATACGGGCGGTCTGCTGCTGAAACCAGTCCGCGGCACGGATATCGAATCCACCATCCACACCCCGCTCCAGCGCAATGCGTCGCATGTCGTCACTGGCTTCTACAGCGCGATGTCCCATGGCGCGCTCGAACCGTTCCAGCTGGGTACCTCGCATGAGCGCGCGCATGGCGTCGAGTCGGGTTTGCTGCTGGGCCAGGAGCGACTGAAAGCGCTGGAACTGGGCCGGGGTAAAGAAATCAGCCTCGAACACTGCCGCCAGCATGGCTCTTTCGATGCCCGCCAGCTCCTTGGCATGGATGAGGTTGGCATAACTGGTCAGGCCATTGGCAATGCTGCCATTGTCGCTTTGACGGGGGATACGGCTGATGGCTGCCGCGAAATGTGTGTTGGCGCTGGTGTAGAAGGCAATGGTGTCGTCCAGCTCGCCGGCAAGGCGGGTTACGTCCCGCCGAACGGCGCTGCGCGTTTCCAGTATGCCGCGCGCCAGATTGAGGTCGCCAAGGATGTCCGTGCCGAGGGATCCGGTCTGTTCCAGAGCCTGCGCCAGGGTTTCAAGTGCCTGGTCTGTTGCCTCCCGTTGACCGCCCAGCTGCTGGCGAAAATCCTGACCACCGCTGGCCAGGTAGCCAGCCGACATGCCCCGTTCCAGCTGAACCTGGTGCATCACGTTACTGACTGCCACGGCTACTTCCGTCAGGGACTCGATCCGCTGCATGTCAGCGGCCAGGGTGTGACGATCCAGGCTCCCGACAGCGGCAAAGTAGAGCAGGCCGAGCAATACAGGTGCCAGCATCAACAGTAAACGCAGGCGAATGGAAAATCGCGTGAGCAGATTCAGCATGTCATTGACCCCCGGATGAATGGATGTGCTGACGGGATTCCGTCAAATGCATACCATCGGCTGCAAGAAGTAATTGACATAGATCAATTGCAGGGGGAATAGCACCCACGCAAACATCATCTATACTTTCGGAGCCGGTGTGAGAGCGTTGCTGAATACCCGCCAGTGGTGAAATGACTCGTCGGGGAGGTTGTGGTGCTGATTCGCTGGAAATCGTATGTCCTGCTGTCGCTTGGCTACCTGCTGTGCGCCTCACCGCTTGTAGCGGCCGACGACAATAGCCGGTTGGAAGCCCATCTTGCCACGCTCAACCACGACAGCTTCGTGGATTACATCCTGCATCATGACGTGACGTTGTATTCACGCCTTACTTTGCCGGAATACACCCTGGTCGTGGATATCGGTATTGTCGAGACGCGGGATGAGGTGCTGGCGACGGCGGAGAATCTTTCCGTCACGTCACTGCGCGTGGAGCATGATTATTTTGCCCGCAACGGGGACACGGCGATGGTGTCCGGGCTGTTGCATGTGGAGGGTACGGTCATGGGTCACCCCATTCCCCCTCAGCTCCGTTATCTGAGTGTCTTCGTGGAACGAGAGGGGGAGTGGCGATTGCTGGCCCGTTCCCTGACCGCCTATCGGGATCCACGGCAATCGCCGCCGCCTGAGTGAGCGCCCGCATCTCCGGCATCACGGCTATCGCGTAGGCGTATCGAACCTTATTCGCCCCGGGCCTGTGACTGCTGGTAATTCTCCAGCCCCATCTTGTCGATCAGGCCAAGTTCGGTATCCAGGAAGTCGAAGTGTTTCTCTTCGTCGGTGATCAGGCCGGTGAAAAGGTCACGGGTGGCGTAATCCTGCACCTTCTCGCAGTGGGCGGCCGCTTCCCGGTAGAGTTTCAGGGCGTATTCCTCGGCCTTGCGGTCATTCTCGAGGATGCCTTTTACGTCCTTGCCGATGAGCAGGTCGTCCAGTTGCTGCATCTCCGGGTGACCACCCAGGAACAGAATGCGCTTGATGATGGTTTCGGCGTGATGCATTTCATCCTTGGCGTGGGCAAAGCCGATCTGATACAGCCGATCCAGCCCCCAGTCTTCCAGCAGGTGGGCGTGCAGCACATACTGGTTGATGGCGGTCAGCTCGCTGCGCAGCGCCTTGTTGAGAAACTCGAGTACGCCCTTGTCGCCTTTCATTCCTGCCTCCTTGTGCCTGGTCTGATGCCTCCATCCTACGCTTGTCGTCCACCTGCCGCCAAGCCGGATCGTTGTGGTTCAGGCACTGGATTTGCCGTGTCCACGGGAATAGACTGCTGCCGCTGTCAGGCGTTCTGCTAGCGCCTTCTGTTTCCTGCTTGAGGTGCATGATGCGCAGCGTGAGTCGGCTTGCTTGGATGGTTGTTCTGATCGTTTTCGTCATGGGCACGGCCCAGGCCAAGCCGGGTATTGCCATTTATGAGCCCGCCCAGTATCCGGCCGCCGACGAAGACATCCATGTCATTCGCCTCAATCTGCTCTACGCCCGTAACCGCAACCTCTACGGTGTGGATCTGGGTATGCCCTTTGCGGTGAACCGCCTGGATGGGGAGCTGCGCGGCCTGCAGTTTGGCGGTATCAACGCGGTGGGCGGCTCGGCCGTGGGCGGTCAGTTCGGCCTGATCAACCTCAGTGGCGACAGCCGCGGCGGGCTGGCGCTGGGCCTGATCAACGTGGCCGGTGACGACAGCAACAGCCTCGAGCTGGGGTTGATCAACCTGGCCGGTGACAATGCCCGGGGTCTGGGCTTCGGCTTGATCAATATTGCCGGCGAGCAGCAGATGGGTGCTCGCCTGGGCCTGCTCAACATCACCGGCGAGGACGGTGCTGGCATTGACCTGGGCGTGCTCAACATCGCCGGTGGGGAACACACGGGCCTGCGTTTCGGCGTCTTCAATCTGGGTGGGCAGGATGCACGTGGCCTGGAACTGGGCGGGGTCAACATCCGTGGTGGCGCCCTGTCCGGCATCGGTATCGGGGGTATCAATGTCACCGGCGGTTCCCTGACGGGCCTGCAGCTGGGGGTCATCAACCGGGGCGGTGCCGATGTGGCCGGCGCCCAGCTGGGCGCCTTCAATCGTATCGATGGCAAACTGGGCGGCTTCCAGCTGGGTGGCCTCAACCGCGCCCATGGCAGTCACGCCTTTGCCGGCCAGTTCGGTCTGGTCAACATCAACCATGCCGGCCACAGTGGCCTGCAGGCGGGCGTGGTCAACTACGCCCGGGACCTGGCGGGCCTGCAGCTGGGCCTGGTCAACTATGCCGGTTCACTGCGGGGCGTGCAGCTTGGCGTCCTCAACCTGCGCCGTGAGCCCGGCATGGATCTGCCCGCGGAAGGCCCGGTGGTCTTCCCCGTGCTGACCTGGGCGTTCTGAGCCGTTCAGGCCTCTGGCTCGCGACCGTATCGGCCATCCGTCCCCTTGCCGTGACAGCCCGTCGGCTTATCCCTTGAGACTTCAGGCGACGAGCGGTACCGTACTGCCCCCTTCGGGCAGTCCGCCCCTCCCGACCATCCGGCCCTGGAGACCGTCGTGCGGCATTCGCTTGGCTTGCTGTTGCTTGTTCTGCTGATTGGCCCGACGGCGCTGGCCGCGGAGCGCCCCTTCATCCCCCACACTGACGAAACCATTGTGGTGGACGGTCGCCTGGACGAAGCGGTGTGGTCGAAGGCGGCGGAATTCGAGCTGCCCTACGAAACCCGCCCGGGCGAGAACACGCCCGCGCCCCTGCACACCCAGGCCTGGCTGATTCACAGCGATACACATCTCTATGTGGCCTTTCGCGCCCATGACCCCGATCCTTCCCGCATACGTGCCTATTTCCGGGAGCGGGATGACATCTTCGGCGACGATCTGGTCTCCATCACACTGGATCCCTATGGTGGCCAGCGCCGGGGCTATCAGCTGTTCGTCAATCCCCTCGGAGTGCAGGCGGATCTCTTCATCAATGAGCTGGCCGGCACCGAGGACAGCAGTTACGGCTTCATCTGGGACTCCGCGGGCCGAATCACCGACGACGGCTACGAGGTGGAGATCGCCATTCCCTTCAGCAGCCTGCGTTTTCCGGCCAGCGATAAGGCGATGACCTGGGGACTGGACCTGGTGCGCTTCTACAACCGGGAGCACAGCCGGCGTTTCGCGCTCAGCCCCCTGGAGCGGGGCAATGACTGCTATCTCTGTCAGGTGCGCCCGGTGGACGGATTTGCCGGCACCCGCAGTGGCAGTCGCCTGGAGCTCACTCCCGAACTTTCCCTGGGGGAACGCCGCTTCCCGGCTGAAACGGGTGACGGCCAGGTCCGTGAGCAGGACAGCAATCTCGGGGTCACCGCCCAGTGGGCGCTGACGCCCAGCCTGACCCTGACCGGTACCGTCAATCCGGATTTCTCCCAGGTGGCGGTGGATCCCCTGGAGCTGGACATCAACCAGCCCTTTGGCATCCAGCGCCAGGAACGTCGGCCCTTCTTTCAGGAGTCGGCGGATGTCTTTCAGACGCCCATGGAATCGGTCCAGACACGCAATCTCATCGAACCCTCCGCCGGGCTCAAGCTGGCCGGGCAGCTGGGTGCCCAGGCTGTCGGCCTGTTCCATGTACGTGATCGCCAGCTGAATCTGATCCGGCCGGGGCCCGAGTCGGCGGAATTCCTGCGCCTGGATCAGGAGAGCGAATCGACGGCCTTTCGTCTGCGGCGGGATGTGTTGCGGGATTCCGGCGTCGGTCTGCTGCTGACCCGGCGCACGGCCGAGGATTACGAGAACAATGTGGTGTCGCTGGACGGTCAGTTCCGGCCCAGCCGCCGTGACACCCTGCGCTACCAATGGGCCCGCAGCGAGACCCGTGACGGCCTGGGTGAGGACAACGGGCCCGAGCCGGAAGAAGGCCAGGCACGTTACCTCAACTACCAGCATGAGCGCCGCAATGTTTATGCCGGCCTCAGTCATGATCACCGGGATGCCGAATTTCGTGCCGATCTAGGCTTCATGCCCCAGACCGGCATCGAGGAAAACTCGGCCTGGGCGGGGACCCGCTGGTTCGGGGATGGCAGTGGCTTTCTCACCGAAGCGGATCTGCGTGTACAGCACCGTCGCCGCGACAGCCTGGTGGACGATCAGCGCCTGCTTCGCGATGACGAACTGCAACTTGCCCTGCAGGGGCAGCGCCAGTCACGCCTGACGGTGGCGAGCAGCCGGTTCGAGCAGTGGCAGGGTGGGCAGCGATTTGACGGTGAACGCTGGTTCACCCGCGTCCAGTACGAGCCAATCCGTGGTCTGCGTCTGGAAGCGGAAGCCGATGGCGGGGATCAGATTGATTTCGTTGGTCTGCGCGCCGGTGAGTCACGGCGCTTTGCACCCAGACTGCGAGCCGACATCGGCCGCCATCTGGAGCTGGATCTGCGCTATCAGCGTGAAATACTGGATGTCGATGAAGGCCGCCTGTTCACCGCCTCGACCCGGGAGTTGCGCGCCGGCTGGTATCCGGGCCTGCGTACTTCCCTGCGGCTTATCTCCCAGTGGGCCGATATCGAGCGTGACGCCAGCCTGTACCCGGACGGCATGGGTGAGGACGAGGTCATCTGGGCCAACCAGCTCACCTTTACCTGGCGCCTGGATCCAAGAACGGAGTTCATTGCCGGATACTCGGATCGCCGCAGTGGCGCCAGCCGGGAGGCGTTGAGCCGTGATGCTCAGCGAATCTTCGTCAAGATGAGCTACGCCTGGCAGATCTGAGCCGCCCTCATCAGGCGGCCAGATCCTTCATGCGCATGGTCAGGGTGCCGGAAGAGGCAAGACGCTCAACCGGTCGCGCCCGCCAGCGCAATTTCAGGCGACTGACCTGGCGGTGACCACCCAGGCGACCCACGATTTCGATCGCCGGCAGTCGTTCCCGCTGCTGAATATTGCCGAACACCGCATGACGCGATGCGATGCGATCCGTGGCCCAGGTCCAGATGCGTGCCGCCTCCCGCTGATCCACCACCAGGGATTTCCACTGGCTGTCCACCAGGCCGCGCAATTGATACATCTCGTCCTTCCGGCTCAGTTCCAGGTAGCGCACCTTGCCGTGACCGTGCCTGGCAATCAGGCGATTGAAGACTTCCGGATAATCCGTGTTGACCATGACAGCATTCCTCCTTCCCGGGGCTTTGATGAGTCGCAAGCTTAGGCCGGGGGCGCTGTGGCTACCGTCGGCAGCCGGCGTCAGCAGCTGTAGGTCGTCACCGACAGCGCTTGTCGGCAATTTGGATCCTGGCTGTCGGATACGGACGCTTGGTGTGCCGGGGAGGCATGGATTGGGGAACAAAAAAGGCCCGGCTCCTGGGAGCCGGGCCTGCAATGGCCTTGATCGAGCCGGGGCTTATCGCAGCTGGCGGGAGAGACCGGCGAGGGTATCCGCCAGTTCCTCGAGGCGCCGTCTGTCCATGCCCTCGTGGTTGCGCGCCTCCCGACGAAGGTCGCGGCCGTTGCTGCGCAGGCTGCGTGCCAGACGGCGGTCGTTACCATCAGCGGACAGCGCCTGCTCACTACGGTCCACCAGACCACTCAGCTCGGCCAGGCGGTCTCCTTTGAGGGTTTCGCCACGGCTGAGCTGATCCAGGTAGGCGCGGGCGACCACCGGTTCGGCCGGCCAGTCAATCTGGCGCTGCTTCTGGGGGTTGAACACCCGGTCACCGGCCAGCTTGGCGGCGGCCAGCTCGTTTTCGCTCAGCTCGTCACTGACGGTCAGGCGGAAGACATCCAGGCCCCGAGCCATCTCGGTGCCGTAGATGCGTCCCTGGTGCCAATAGGCCGACCAGTAGCCGCCCGTGACCAGCTCTTCCTCGTCAATGGGGCCGCGATCGAAGAAGGCAATTTCCCTCGGATTCCCGGCATCGCTGAAATCCTTTACCGAAATACCCCCCTGGTACCAGGCCTGAACGAAGAGATCGCGACCGGGCATGGGCACGATGGAGCCGTTGTGGGCCACGCAGTTTTCCTGCTCGGTCTGGGGGGCGGGCATCTTGTAATAGCTGCGGAACTCCAGCTTGCCATCGACGATGTCATAGATGGCATTGGCACCCCAGTGCAGCGGGTCCGAGGCCCGGCAGCGGGGGCGGGTGCCGCCGCCCCATTCATCGGTGAAGATGACCTTGTCACCGGCATTGTTGAAGGTGGCCGAATGCCAGTAGGCGAAGCCCGGGTCGGTCACTTCATCCATGCGCACCGGATTGATGGGATCCGTGATGTCGAACAGGATGCCGTTGCCGGCACAGGCTCCGGCGGCGATGTTGAGGGCCGGGAAGACCGTGATGTCATGGCAGTGGTCCGTGGCCCGGGTGCGCTGGGTGCCATCACCGTGATCGCCGCCGTCCCAGAGGCCATCGGGCGCGCCGGTCTCGCTGTCGGCGAACACGAAGGGGCTGTTGACGATGCGCGCCGCGGCCGGATCATCAACCGGGATTTCGATGATGTCGATGCGGAAGAGAGCGGTCTGGCCGTCACGATGGGGCGGCTTGTCGGAACAGCCTGGCAGCTCCTCGTCATCACGCACGAAGCTGGTGGCCGAGTTGTAGACGATGATGCGGCCGTCCTGATGATCGGAGACGATGGTATGGGTGTGGGATCCGCGGCAGGTCTGCACCGCGCCCACCTGTTGCGGGCGGCGAATGTCGCTGATGTCGAAGATGCGCAGGCCACGGAAACGATCCTCGCTGACGTCACCGGCCACGCCCTGGAGGCCGCAATCCAGGCGACCGCGGGGCTGCTCCACGGACATGATCAGGAAATCACCCGTGACCGATACATCACCCTGGCCGCCGGGGCAGACCACGGAGGTGATCAGCTCCGGCGTGTCACCGTTGGCCATGTCGTAGATGTTGAAGCCGTGGTAGTTGCCGGCAATGACCTTGTCGCCGGCAAAGGCGATATCGGAATTGACGAAGCTCAGCAGGGAGCGCCGTCCTTCCATCTTCTCGTCGCTTTCGCTGGGTTCCTCGCCGGCCAGTTCACGCAGACGGCTCATGGGCAGGCCCGCGGGGTTGTCCGGGTTATAAAAGCCGGGGGGACGCGGCACGTTGGCCAGGTGCTCCATGTTCCAGATCGCTTCGCCGGCATCCTTGAAGCCGGCGGCCAGACCCACGCGGGGGTCGGTGGACAGGCCCGCCAGCAATTGGGTCATGCGGTCGATCTCCGCATCCTGATCGTTGGTGACGTCATTGGCGAACTCGAACATCACCATATCCTGGGCCGAGCCGGGCTGACGCAGCAGCGTCTCGACCATCTCCAGCGCGCCCTTGTGATGCTCGATCATCAACTGCAGGAAGAGGCGATCGAAATCATTGCCCCGGGAGTCGGCCAGGGTCTCCATCTTTTCCGGGGACGCCATGCCGGCCATGTCATGGTGAGCATGATCATGGCCATGGTGATCGTGGCGGCCGGGTACCGCTTCATTGCGCTCCCGAAGCCATTCCTGCATGAAGTCGATTTCATCCTTCTGGGAGGCCAGGATTCGGCCGGCCAGATCCCGGATCTCCTGGTTTGAACTGCGCTCATCGGCCAGCTCGGACATGTCCACCGCTTGCCAGTGATGCACGATCATGTCCTGCATGAAACGGACATCGGCTTCCACGTACTGGATGCTGGCCAGACTGCGGGCCTCTTCGGCACTGACTTCCTTGCTGGCCTGGCCGGGGGCGCCGGGCTGAATGATCGGTACGGCGGCAAGGCTGGTGCCGGAGAAGAGCAGGGTGGTGGCGAAGAGGGCGAAGCGTTGCATGCGTGATGTTTGCTCAGAGCGTGATGAGTTCATCGGCCATTCCATGTCTGAAGGTTGCGGGATGGTGAAAATCCACTTCGGGTCATTCAATACAGCTTATACGATACGTCAATGCCCACCGTGCAACCGTGGGTGCACACGATTCAGGGTATGGGGCAATTCGTTATCTGACCGGCCACCAATGACGGGGTTCCCCGGCCCAGGGGGCCTGCCGGGAATTCTCGTGACGGAGAATGGTCAATAGTCCGAATGCAAGTTGTCATGTCGCCAACCCGTCTTCCGCTTTGAGGAGCTGCCTGTGAGTCTCGTTCGCCCCCTGTTCGTCCTCGCCTCCTTCCTGCTTCTACCCGCCCTTGCCGTCTCCGAATCACGCCAGCAGCCGCTGGAATGGGAGGCCATCTGTGCGGCCGATGTCTGCCGCGCCACGGGGCATGATGGCGTCATGGGCGTCAGCCTGTCCGCCGATGGCGAGGAACTGGCCCTGAGTGTCGATACGCCCCGTCACCAGGGCATCCATCGTCAGTCGGTGGACAGCGGTGACAGCGAATTCTGGGTCGAGGGGCATTCACCGGTCTGGTTTCCCGACGGTCAGGGTATCGTCTTCATCCGTGACCATGAGCTCTGGCGGGTGGCGCGGGATTCGGATCGGCCCCGTCGGCTGACCCGGGATGACGGTGACGTGCGGGCACCGGTGATCTCCCCGGACGGCAAGACCATTGCCTTCATGAGCGGCCGCTCGGGCCATCAGGATGTGTGGCTGGTGGATGCCCAGGGCCGTGATGAGGGCCGTGATGAGGGCCGTGAACCGGCCCGTGCGCTGACCGAAGGCGCCATGACCCTCGAAGAGGCCCGCTTTGGCCTTGCCTGGTCCCCGGATGGGCAATCCATTGCCTTCATCTCCAATGAAGGCGACTACTGGGGCGACAACCTGTGGGTTGTGGACGTCGCCACGGGGGAGCGGCGTCAGCTCTCCCGCTCCTTCATGGCCTGGTATACGCCCAGCTGGTCCCCGGATGGTGAACGCATTGCCGTCATGGGCGCCGACAAGGCGGGCATGTGGTATGGGGACATGGCGGACATTTATGTGGTGGACGTGGCTTCCGGTCGCGAACAGCGGGTCGACATGGCGGTGCACGCCATGGCCATGGACCGTCCCATCTGGGGGCCGGACGGCGACGAGCTTTTCTTCCCCGTGCATGAACGGGCTGAACTGGAATGGTGGCGCGTGCCCGTCGATGGTGGTGTTGCGACGCGGGTCAGCAACATGGGTGGCCTGATCCATGCCTATGACGCCAGCGCCAGCGGCGATCGCTTTGTCGTCGTGCGTTCCACCTCCACCCGGGGCCGCGAGGCGGATCTGCTCACCCTGGAGGGGGGTGAGCCGCGAACGCTGACCGCCTTCGCCTCCCGCTGGCCCGGCGTGCAGGAGGCGGTGGAGATCAGTTATCGCAGCTTTGATGGCCATTACATCCAGGCCTTTCGCTTCCTGCCGCCGGGTTTCGATCCCGGCCAGTCCTACCCCACCCTGATCCAGGTCCACGGGGGCGGCACCAATTCCTATTTCAACGGTTTGAACCTGGTGGAGCAGCGCCTGGCGCAGCAGGGCTATGTGGTGCTCGCGGTGAACTATCGAGGCGGTTCCGGTTTCGGTCGCCCCTTTCAGGACATGGCCATCGAGGACTGGTCCAATGCCCAGGCCCTGGATGCGGCGGCCGCGGCCGACTGGGTGCGCAAGCAGCCCTGGTCCAGCGGCAAGGTGGGCATCTATGGCTACAGCTACGGTGGCATCATCAGTCTCGCCGCGGTGACCCGGGCACCGGAGGCCTTCGACGCCGCCGTGCCCATGGGCGGCATTTACGACTGGGCCCATGCCTGGGAATACACCGACCGCCTGGGCCGGATCCTCACCGCCGACGGCCACGGTGGCACCCCGCAGGAGCGGCCGGAAACCTATCGGGTGAGTGATTCGGTTCGTCTGCTCGATCAGGTGCAGACGCCGATCCTGATCATGCATGGCGAGGCCGACACCCGCGCCCCCTTCAGTCAGTTCGAGCTGGTCGTAGAGGCCCTCGAACAGCATGACAAGGTCTTCGAGAGCCACAGCTATCCGGATGAGCCCCATCGTTACCGCCGCCTTGAGAATCGCGTGGACATGTACGAGCGCCTGGAGACCTGGATGGATCGCTGGCTGCGGGAGTGAGGGCAGTCAGTACCTGCCGGCCTTCAGCGGCCGAGCAACTGCCGCCAGACCCTGCGCCTTTTACATAAGCCGAAAACCTTGTACATTCAGGCGGATTGCAACAGAGGGGAATGGCCATGGATTTCTGGCTTTCGGATGTCGTATATGGATTGCTCGTGGTTTCCTTCCTGGTGGCGGCCTTCGGCGCCCTGTCCACCTTCTCCGCCGCCCGCTGGATTGCGCCGGCCGGGCGTACCCGCCTGTCCTGGCTGCTGCTTTCCGCCATGATCCTGGCCGGCTGCACGGCCTGGGCGCCGTACTTCCTTGGTCTGCTCGCGGTGACCCCGGACACCCTGATTACCTTTGATGCCCGTCTTGCGCTGGCCGCATTTCTGGCACCGCTGCTGGCCTTTCTGCCGGGCCTGTATCTGGCCTATCGCTGGGGGCATGTGCCGGGTCTGATCCCGCTGGCGGCGGTGTTCATCGGCGGCGGCCTGGCCGCCATGAACTATCTGGCGGCCGCAGCCATTCGTGTCCAGGGCCTGATTGTCCACGATGAGTTCTTCCTGTTCGCGGGTGTGGCCCTGGCGGTGTTGCTGGCGGTGCCGGCCATGTATCTGGCCCGCAGTCCGCGGCCCCGTTATCGCTATGTGGCCGCGCCCGTGATGGCCCTGGCCGTGCTCAGCATGTACGTGGTCAGCATGGGCGGCTTCGAGATCCAGGCCGCTGCGGTGGCGGATCTGGATTATTTCACCGGCGCGCTTACCCCGCCGCTGATACTCCTGCTGGCCGGCCTGAGTGTGGTGGTCTTCTCCATCCTGTCCCTGACGCTGGGCCTGTCCCAGTCGGATAGCTACGACAATGCGCCGGCGGCCTCGGACAGTTCGGATGAAATCCAGCGGGTGCGTGAGGAAATCAAGCGGCGTCACGAGGCGCTCAAGGCCGGCGCCGATTCATGAGTGAGTTCCAGCTGCATCCGCGCCTGCAGGCGGATTGCCATGTACTGGGGCGTTCGGCCGCCGGCTGGCTGCTGCTGCAGCGCAATGCCACGCTGCCCTGGTACCTGATGGTGCCGGAAAGCGATGAGCGCGAGCTGCAGGCTCTGCCAGCAGCGCAACGCCAGCCTCTCATGGAGGCGGTGTTCGCCCTGGCGGCCTTCGTGAAACAGCATCATGGCAGTGAACACACCAACATGGCCGCCATCGGCAATCTGGTGCCGCAGCTGCATGTGCATGTGGTGGGCCGCTACCCGGGTGACGCCTGCTGGCCGGGTGTGGTGTGGGGAAACTTGCCGGCTGGGGAAGACTGGTCGGCAGCGCAACTGGACGGCATCCGGCAAGCGCTGAATGAGGCGGGCATGATCAGGAATTGAAGGAGGCCCCGGCCACACTCGGTGGCCGGGGCTGCTTGTGTCAGTCGAGCCGGAAGTGGATGGTCTGGCGGACGGTTGCCGCACGCACCTCCACCGACCCATCCGGCAGTTCCTCCATCGCGGGGTGGATTCTCCACTGCTCCACGGCCTCCACCGCGGCTTCATCAAAGACGCCTTCCGGATTGGAGGCGACCACGGTTACGTCGCTCACACTGCCATCCTTGTGTACCCGCATTTCCATAGTGACTTCACCCTCGATGCCCTGTTGGACCGCTTCTCTCGGCCATTTGGGTGCCACCCGCACGATGGGTTTCAGTGCGCCGTCCTTGTGTTCAGCCGGGTCGGCCTCGGTGGCCTGATGCCGGTCCGTGTCGCTGGCCGTGTTGACCAGGCTGCCCGCCAAGGCCGTGCCGCTCACCAGTGCCAGCAGCAGAATCCCCAGTCCGCCTGCCACGGACAGTCGTTGCTCGCGTGATTTTCCAATCATCATCATTCGCTCCCTGAGTGAGCCGCGTGTGATCCAGGACACAGCCAGGTGGCGCGGCTCCAGGCCACTCGAGCTGCAAAGCAGATGGGCATAGTCAATGCGC
The DNA here is from genome assembly GCF_030848495.1 of Natronospira bacteriovora. Classification (NCBI taxonomy): domain Bacteria; kingdom Pseudomonadati; phylum Pseudomonadota; class Gammaproteobacteria; order Natronospirales; family Natronospiraceae; genus Natronospira; species Natronospira bacteriovora. Next base: position 22,329 of record NZ_JAVDDT010000011.1, on the reverse strand, counting down.
GTGGATGGCTTGAGCTGAACGACCACGCTCTCATCGGCGGCCAGTTCCTGGTCCCGGCGCATGCGCCCGGCGGCCAGATGGACCAGGGGGTGAAACCAGAACAGGCTGCGCAGGAACAGCAGCACGGCATTCCAGACGGTATCGCCGTGGCGCAGATGGGCCAGTTCATGTTCGAGCATCAACAGGCCCTCGTCGGCGACCCGGTCCCGGCTGTCCAACGGCAGCACAAGGCGGGGGCGTACCACGCCGACCAGCATGGGGCTGCGGCAGGCGCTGGTCTGCATGACCGACAGCCAGCGCGGTATCGCGCTGCAGTCCAGCCAACGGCGCCATGGCCCGGTGATGGCGGAGCCCGGCCGGGCGCCCTGCTGCAGGCCGCGCTCGAAGCGCCACTGGCTGAACAGGCTGAATCCGCCCAGCAGCAGGGCACCGGCCAGCCAGACGGCGAGCAGCACGCCGCTCAGGGACGATCCGGTCTCACTGCCCGTGACCGTCAGGGTGTCCATGACAACGGTGGGGTTCAGCGATGGCGGAAGGGGCGTGGCGAGGGGTGCCCCCGTGGCAAGAAGGCCGGCCGGCAGCAATGCCGGCAGCGGTAGCAGCCAGCAGGCGTAGGCCAGTCGCCCCGCGCCGCAGCGACGCATCCAGGCCGACAACAGCCAGGCCAGGGGCAGCAGCAGGGCCAGGGCGAGGCTGGTATGGGCCAGCCAGTGCAGGATAGCGTGCGGGCTCATTCTTCCATCTCCTTCAGGATGGCCAGGATCTCCCGGCGGTCTTCCTCGGACAGTTTTTCACGACGGGCGAAGGCCGATACCAGGGGCGCCAGACGCCCCTGGCAGTGGCTGTCCACCAGCTGCCCGGTCTGCTCCCGCAGCCAATCCTCGCGGCTGAGGCAGGGGCTGTAGAGGAAGGGGCGGCTGCCGCCTTCCCGCCGGACGGCGCCCTTGTCCAGCAATCGGGCCAGCAGGGTGCGCACGGTTTTCGGGCTCCAGTCCTCCCGGGCGGTGACGGCAGCGACGATGTCGCCGGAGTGCTGCGGTTGCGCGTCCCAGAGCACTTCCATGACACGGGATTCGGATTCGGATATCTTCATGGCTTGGACTACAGTTGTAAGTTTGATGCTTTCAAGCCTACATGTGTAGTCCATTCTGTCAAGGCTTCCGCACCCGACATCATGCCCGGATTGCATGAGCGGAGCCCGGCAGCGACAATCGACAGGCCGATCCGTGGCCGGGGAGCCCGGTTCGGCTTCCATCAGGACATTCGGGCCCACCGCGTTTCGGCGCTGTCACCATCCGGACGATGGTGATGAACGAAAAGGCCCGCCAGGGAGACAAGAGGGGAAAGCCAGATGGCCTTGCTTGATGATGAGAATCGCATTCCGCGGGTATGGGAACGACTGCCCCGCATCTTCGCCTATCCATTCCATTCCGCCTGTCTGACATCGCTGGGGCTCTTTGCCCTGCTGTACGGCGTGGGGATCTTTCTTCCCCTGATCGGCTTCCTGCTGGTGCTGGTCGCCTATGTCGGCCTCTACAAGTTTGCTGCGGACTGCCTTGAGGCCACCGCCCGGGGCTGGATGGAACCGCCGGAGATACAGAGCGCCAATACCAGCTGGATGCTGGCCAAGCAGTTTCTGCTGCTGTTCGGTCTCATCCTGCTGGTGGTTGCCGTGGCCATTGCCACGGGGTCGATGCTGCTGACCGCGCTGGTGGGCCTGGCCGTGGGTTTCGCCTGGCCGGCCGCCATCATGATCGTGGTGATGACCAACAGCCTGCTGTATGCCCTCAACCCCCTGGCCTGGTTCAATGTGATTCGTCGCATCGGCTGGGCCTATTTCATTGCCGTGCTCTTGCTGATGATGCTGTCCCTCAGCCAGACCATGGCGGAAGGCCTGATGGCCTGGCTGGCCGGTTACGGCTGGCTGGGGGCCGTGGGCCTGTTCCTGGTGGGCGGGTATTTCCTGATCGCCAGTTTCCACCTCATGGGTTATCTGGTCTACGAGAACCACGAAGCCCTGGGTGTCGAGGTTGACGGCGAGGGCGTGGACAAACGGCGTGAGGGCAAACAGGTGTCGGTGCCGGCAACACCCGCCCTGCAGGAGGCCGAGGAGCGCATTCGCCAGGGCGACACCGATGGTGCCATTGCGCACCTGCGCACCACCCTGAATCAGGGCGGCCTGCCGGAAGAGCACGAGCGTTACCGCAAGCTGCTGTCCCTGCAGGGGCGCAAGGAAGAGCTCCTTGAGCACGGACGTGAATACATTTCCATCCTGCTTTACGGGCATGAAGATGAAAAGAAGGCCATGCTGGTGATGAAGGAATGCCTGCAGCTGGATCCGAACTTCCGGCCGAAGGAAGCCAGGACCGTACTGGACCTGGCCCAGGTGATGGATCGATTCGCTGACCATGAATCGGTGATCAAGCTCACCAATGGCTTTGCCCAGCAGCATCCGAAGCATCCGGACGTGGCCGAGAACTATTACCTCGCGGCCCGCGCCCTGTGGTTCGGCCGCGGCAAGGATGAGCAGGCATTGAAAATTCTCGGGCAGCTGATTCGGCGATTCCCGGAGCATGAGAAACGCGGGGAGATGGAGCGGCTGGCCAGTCAGATCTCGGAGGGCCCGCTGACATCACCAAAGCCGAAGCCGGCCTGAATGGACCTGCCTTGCTTTAGAGCTGTCGGCGAAGTGCCTGGATCCGTTGGCGTTCAGGCGCCGTCTGGACGAATCTGTCCGCCAGTGCCAGGCAGTTGCCGGCCCGATTCGGCTCGCCCTTGAGCAGCCAGGCGTGCGCCAGCTTCAGGCAGGCATCGGCCATCCCGGCCGGTACCTGTTTCATTCGGCCCAGCGCCCGGATCAGTCGCTGTGCCTCCTCTGTCTCACCCCAGCCGGCCAGGCGGCCGGCCAGGGATGTCAGCTGGGCCGGGCGCAGGCGTATCCGGCCCTGCCCGAGGTAGTCCCGGGCGGTTTCCAGGATGAAGGCACGGCTGGCCGCATCACGGCCGGGCAGGGCAAAGATGGCGGCGGCCGCCTCATGGCGCTCCGGGTCACCGGCCTGCAGCTTGCAGGCGGCGTACCAGAGCCTGAGTACCTGAATGTCCTGCCCGTGACGCTCCAGCAATGGCCGCAGGGCTCGCTTGGCCTTGTCCGGTCGTAGCTCACTCAAGGCTTCGCGTGCGTGGAGCAATGTCTCGCGGTCATCGTCTTCACGCACTTCCTCATCCAGGAATTCGCGGTCTTCCCAGTTGAGCTTCAGCACCAGCACACCCAGCAGGGCCCCGGTGACGATGCCGCCGATGTGCGCGTCATAGGCCACATTGCTGTCGTCCATGAAAAACTGCAGCAGCTCCCAGCCCAGCCAGGCCGGCAGGAGGATCAGCGCCGGGGCGCGCACGTAATCGAAGTAGACGAAGAACCAGTAGAAGAAGCGCACCTTGCGCAGGCCGTAGAGGACGGCGAACAGGCCCATGAGACCGGCAATGGCCCCGGAGGCGCCCAGCATGCCGGTGGGAATGCCCCAGTTCATGAGCAGCGTGGCGCCGGCGGCACCCAGACCCGATAGCAGGTAGGCGCCCAGATACAGCCATCGCCCCAGGGCCCCTTCCACCAACAGACCCAGCAGAACCAGGAAGAGCATGTTGCCGAACAGATGCATGAAACTGCCATGCATGAACATGTGGGCGAACAGGTTCGCCGGCTCCACCTTCCAGTATTTGAGCAGGTAACGCTGGGTGAAGCTCTCATCCATCATGGATTCGAACTGTTCACGCTGCTGCGCCCAGTCCGCCCAGTCCTCGGAATCCCGGCTGAGGAACTCGCCGGCTTCGGCGGCCTCGAGAAAATCGGGATGGCTTTCGAGCACATTGGCCCGGAAAAGGGCGATGAAGGCGTCCGGCACATCCTCCTCCGCCAGGGCATCCAGCTCCTGGCGATAATCCCAGTGAGGCTGGTCATTCGGCGAGATGTGTTCGCCGAACCATTCCCATTCCTGTGCCGACAGGCCACTGTCGTGGTAGTACTGCCCCGCCTCGGTTTCAACGGCACCGTCACCCCCCTGAAGGACAAAAAAGACAAGCACGTTGATCAACAGGATCAGGGCCGTGACGACGGGGAAGTTTTCCCGGGTGGGTTTCTTGTGCAGGGGCAGAATCAGCATGAGAGGAAGCCCGCTTCAGTCCCGGGAAGGACGCGCCTGGCGGGCGACCGCTGCGGGTGGCCGTGGCCGATCCCCTGTTTCACGAGAGGGTTCTGAATCCTGGCGCTGGCCAGCCGAAGCGAATACATGGTGCGGGGAAGAGCCATCCCCGATCTGAAAGAGCACCTGGCGTGCCCGGATTTCATGGTAGAAGGCGAACAGCAGGGCGCCGATGAAGAAAAGCACTTCAAGGGGGACGGTGGTCAGCCAGCTGCCGGTGTAGACGGCCAATGCCGCGAGCCCGCCCTGGCTCCAGACATTGCTCCGCAAATCCTTGCGGCTGCTTCGGCTCTTCCACCAGGGCTGGCGGCGTACCGCGTTCGGCGGCAGAAGATGGCGAGGTGCTTCGGTGGGCAGCAGTGAGCGCTGGTGCATGATCGTCCCCTTTATTCTTGTTCCCTGGGAACCACTGATTCGCCCCCTCGCGCCCGGTGAGACCGATATCGAGTTCGCGGATCAGGGCATCCCTTTCCCCGCGGCCAGATTAAATAGCCGCGGGGAGGGATGCAAGAAGGGGAAGAATCGAATCAGCGAGCGCCCTTTCGCATGTTCTCAACCGCCTGCTCCGAAACGGCTTCAGGCGTCGCCTCATCCGATGTGGACGCGCCCATCTCCACCATCACCGTGTAGTCGATCGGGCTGCCGTCCCGCGCGGTGAGGGTGAGCTTCTGGCCGTTGAGCGCCTTGCCCAGCATGGTCTGCAACTTCTCCATTTCCTGGCGGCGGGTGCCGGGGCAGACCAGGGCCAGCTGTTCACCCCGCCAGTGGCCGGCCTCGTCACCCGGGCGACAATGCTCCCGGAGGCCGCGGGCAGTGGCCAGAACGATTTGCTCCGCCGCCTGATCCCCGTACTGTTCACGGGCGCTGTCCAGTCCGTGCACCCGCAGGCAGAGCATCCCGAAATCCAGGGCGTCATGGGCCTTGCGGTGCTCGATCTCGCGGTGCAGAACCTTCTCCAGGTGGGCCCGCTTGTACAGGCCGGTCTTCATCTCCGTGTCGGCACGCGCTTCCAGGCGGCGTTGCAGCAGCACCGCTTCCATGGACGCGCCCAGGTGGTCGGCAAACAGCACGCCGGCCTCGCGTTCATCGGCCTGGAAGTTGCTGCCCTTCTTCACCATGATGAACAGGCCTTCCAGCTGACGCAGACGGTTGTTCATGGTGATCAGCAGGCCCTGGTGGCCATCGCCCAGATCCGGCAGCTTGACCGGCAGCTCGCTGTCGATGCGTTTGCCGCGCAGCAGGCCGAGGATGCGTTTCTGGATGGCCGGCTCGATGCCGTGGAAATGCACATGGGTGATGGCCGTGGCCCGTTTGGGGACTCGGGCCACCACCGCCAGGCCGGTGTCCGGCAGGGCGCGGGCCAGCAGGGGCAGGGTCTGGACCAGCAGGGATTCCGGGTTGCGCACGCCCGGGGCCAACTGGTTCACCTCCACCAGGGATTCGAACAGGCGGGTGCGGTTTTCCAGGCGCTTGTTGCTGTTGGACAGTTCACCCAGCGCGCTATCCAGTTCGGCGGTTCGTTCCCGGACGCGTTTCTCCAGATTGACCTTGGCTTCGCGCTCCACCCGGGCTTTCTCCCATTCCGTGACTCGCATGCGGTGGGCGAGGGCAAAACTGAGCATGAGCATTTGCACCACGGCGCCAATCTGTACACCGAACTCGGTCAGGAAGACATTCGGTAGCAGGCCGATGGCCCGCAGGCCGTAGATGGCCGTGCCCAGCAGGAAGATGGTCCAGGCCAGGAGGAAGTAGCGTGCCTGCAGAAAGCCGGCTCGCAGAGACAATGTGGCGATGGCCACCAGCGCAAAGGTGTTGATGACCGACAGCCCGGCGGTAAGCTGAACCCCGACACGCGGGCTGAAGACGATGGCCAGCAGCACGGCTAGCACGAAGGCACCGGCCAGACCCAGCACCACCTTGTTGGCCACGGGCATGCGCGAGGGTAGCTGCAGGAAGGATCGCGAGAACAGGGCCGCGGCGACAAAGGCCATGGCCACGATCACTGATGTGGACATCTCCGCCCAGGCGGTGGCCCGTGGCCAGAGATACTGAAAGGCCAGGCCATTGAGAATCAGCTGCGACAGCAGATAGAGGCCAACGTAGGCGACGTAATAGAGATAGCTGATGTCCCGCAGGCCGAAATACAGCAGCAGGTTGTAGAGCAGCAGGGCCAGGATCACGCCATAGAAGAGGCCGAACCAGAGATTGGCTTGCTGGTTGGCCTCGGCAAAGGCCGCCTCCGGCCACACAACGATGGGAGTCTGCAGGGAACTGTTGCTGGCAATCCGAAACAGCAGTTCCACCTGCTCACCGGCTTCCATGTGCAATGGGATGGTGACGTTGCGATGCTCCTTCGGCCATTGCGCGAAGGGCACCTTCTGGCCCGCTTCCCAGCGTTGTACGCGACCGTCTGCATGATGGGCTTCCACCGAGACCTCGCCCAGCAGCGGGTGCTGGATTTCCACCAGCCATTCCCCCCCTTCATCCACGGGCGCGCTGATCGGCAGATAGAGCCAGATGGCGGCGTCGGAATAACCGAAGTGGGGCGAGGCTTCCTCGCTGAGCTGGTACTGCCCGCCACGCGCCCGTTCGAGCTGGGCGGAAAAATCACGCCCGGCCGCGCTGTCCACGTGAACCTGCAGGTGGCCTTCGGTACTTCGGCGTTCCTCTGCCGAGAGCATCAGGGGGTTGTCGGAAGCGCTTGCCGGCGGCACAGCGGCTGGGCCCAGCCACAGGAGCGCAATGAACGTCAGGCCGAATCGCCAATCAGTCAGCATCTTTTCCTCCGTCTGCCCGGATAAAGCCCACCCCCGGTTCGGTCTCCCTGTCCCGGCCACGCGACGAAACGGCCCGATGCACTCCCTTGCCTTTAACGATATGTCAAAAACTGCCCCATTTCCATGCACGGGCATGGTCGGCCCACGCCCCTGAAGGTGGACAAGGGGCCGGAAACGAGGGAAGCCGATGGATGCCCGTCGCCTGTCTAACCGGCCAAGACAACCCGGTTTCGGCCTTCCGCCTTGGCTCGGTAAAGGGGCTGGTCCGCGGAATCGATCAGTCGCTGGCAGTTGTCGTCCCTTGACGGGACACGGCTGGAGACACCGATTGACACCGTCAGTTCGAGATCGGACGCTTCTACCCGTCGGCGTATCCCTTCAGCCACTTCCCGTGCCGCCGTCTCACTGGCGCCCGGCATGAGCAGCAGGAATTCCTCACCGCCGTAACGGGCCGCCAGATCCTCCGGGCGCCGGGGTGCCTCTTCCAGCATCAGGGCGATCTGGCGTAACGCCACGTCACCGGCGACATGACCTCCCTGGTCGTTATAGGCCTTGAAGTGATCCACGTCCAGCAGCAGGATCGCCAGGGGAACCCCTTCCTGACGGCAGTGATTGAGCGCCTCCGTCATGTATTCATCCAGTCGGCGCCGGTTGGCAATCGCGGTCAGGCCGTCGATGTTGGCCATGTCCTTGAGGCGGCGATTAGCCAGTGAAAGCTGCCGGGTACGCCCTTCCACGATTTCCGCCAGGCGGCGGTGTTCGGCGCTGATGCGATAGGTGCGCCAGCGGATGACGCCCACGGTCAGGCTGACCCCCGACAGCACCATGAGCAGACCCCAGAGGCTGTAGGCCCAGCTGGTCTGGTACCAGGGGGGCAGGATCTCGAAGCGGAAGGGAGCCGCCTCGCTGGTGCGGCCGCGTCCGTCCTGTCCCCATAGCTCGAAGCGGTAGTCACCGGGGCTGAGGAAGGAGTAGGTGATGAGGTTCGACGAGTACCAGTCCGAGATTTCAGGTTCCACTCCGGCCAGTCGGGAGCGAAAGCGGACGCCGGAGTTGGTGGCGTAGTCCGGCACGGCGAGCTCCAGGATCAGGGCGTAGTGATCGCGGGGCAGCTGGTGAACCCGATCCGGGTCCAGCGCCAGGGCTTCCCTGCGGCCATCGGCGTGTTGCAGGATGGCACGTCGCAGCGAGACCTGCGGTACCTCACCGTGATCAGCGCGGATGCCGCTGTGGTGGAACAGCAGCCGCCCGATACTGCCCACCAGCACATGCCCGTCGCGATCGAAGCCCAGTTCGGTGATCGCGCCACGGCTGAGCGCTTCGGCCACCTCGAATCGTTCCCATTCATCGTCTCTGGCATGCCGCAGGAGACGGTTGTGGCTGAAGGCCCACAGTTCGCCCCTGGGGCCCTCCCGGAGATGGAACGGGCTGTGGTCGGCGCGATGCGCATCCAGGCCGGGTTGCGAAACTGCCTGGAAATAATCGCCGTCCCACTGCCAGAGACCGCCACTGGTGCTGGCGGTGATCCGGCCATCCCGATGACGCAGGAGATGGCAGAGGCCGTTTTCACCGCTGCCGTCATCGATGCCGGACGCTGCATCCACCGCCCGCCACTGATCGATGCCGTCCAGTTCGGTATTGAGGGTGACGTGGATGATGCCGTGATGATGGCTTGCCAGCAGCAGTTCGCCGTGCGCGATTTCAGCAATGCCGAGGATCCGTGCAGCGGGCTTCTCCGGCAGGCGCAGCCATTCCCAGTGATCGCCGGATTGCCTTGCGATGGCCAGGCCCAGTGCGGTACCCACGTAGATGAGGCGGTCGTCAAAGCGACTGCGCTTCATGCTGCGCGGATAGAGGCTGGAATCGGAGATCGCCGTCGCCCCGTCGGGGGTGATTTCCATCAAATGGTAGGTTTCCGCAAGCAGCGCCCTGTCGGGCGCCAGGGCGAGCCAGTCCCAGGCCTCGAACTGTGTCCAGTTTGAGCGTTGAAGACTGAGGCCGGATGGCTTGCTGTCGGTCTGATCCAGCAGAAAGGCGCCGGAAGTGCTTAGGATGAGTTTCCGGTCCTGCCAGCGGGCAAAGCGGGTGACATGCCCCATGAGGCCACTGTCGTCATCGGACAGGGTCCAGGTCGGTGGCCAGTCCACATGCAGCGTCTCCAGGTCGGTTTGCACCAGCAGCCCGCCTCCCACCCGGCTCGGGGTGATGGCCTGCAAGGCATCCGTTCCCAGGCCGATCCGGCTGTAGGCGGACGTTTCCGGGTCAAGCAGATAGAGATCGCCGGAGCGCCCGCCCAGGGCCCAGCTGCCGTCCGGCAGCACCGCGAAGGCGGTGAAGTGATTGGCGTCGGGCAGGCCGGCCGGTGCCGTCCAGGTTTCCACGCCACCGTCCCTGTAGGCGAGCCAGCGCCCGTCCATGGCGGCCGCCACCAGTGTTTCGTCCGCGCCCGGCAGCAGGTGGAAGACGAAATCGCTCAGCTGCTCACCACCGGCGACGAGTTCGAAGCGTCCGTCCACCAGGGTCTTGAGGCCCACTTCACGGAACTGAAGCAGGAGGAGGCCATCGGCATCCGTGGCCAGGGCACCGAATCGTCCGGGGTGGTGCCATAGCCGGGTGGCGCCGTCATCGTGAGCGTAATGAAAGAGGTGGCGCAGCCCGCGGAAATAGACGCCGTCCCGGGTGGGCAGGATGTCCCATATCTCCCCAAAGCCTTCCTCGCCCATCAAGGGCCTGAACAGCGCGGTGAGATCCCTGAAGTGCGGCACACCGGCCTGATCGTGCTCCACGTAGCCGAAACGCTCCGTTCCCCCCACGTAGAGCCGTTCGCCGTCATGAAGCAGGGTGAGCACCCGGGAGCCATCCGGCAGCGGGTGATGGCGCCAGTGGGCACCATCGAAGGTCAGAAGGCCGTCGGCATTGCCCACATAGACCAGTCCGTCGGGGCCCTGGGCGATGGCCAGATTCTGGGCGAATACATCGAGATCAATGGCAAAGCGCGCCACCGGCGGCTGTCCCTGGATCGGGTGCAGCGGATGATCGGCCATGACGGCACCCGACAACAGGAGCAGTGCCGTCAACAGGAGGGGGATGGCGCGAAACCGTATCGACATTCCTCAATGATAGTCCAGCGAGACCAAGCGGCAATGATTCTATCCTTTCCACCCGCTGCGGGGAGGCGGGGCGCCGCGTGCCTATCTGGCGTCTATACTCAGGGTGGCCGAATGCCGGGGAGTATCCGGTTCACCCTGCCGGGAGGACGCGATGTTGCGCTGTATCCGTGCCGCTTGCCCGTTGCTGTTGGCCGCTCTGCCGCTCGATGTCACGGCCATGAGCTGGTTCGGCGATGTGTCCGTTCAGCTGAGTCATGATGACAACCTGAACCGGGCCGCGCAGGCACAAGACGAACGCAGCGATACGCTGCTTGATGCCGAACTGGCCTGGTTGCGTCCCTTCGACCTGCGGGAATGGGGCACCCTGGATGCCACTGTGGCGATTGGCGCGCGTCTGCACGATCGATTTGACGATCTCAATGAATCCCGCCTCGTCGTTTCCGGTCATTACCACCGCCGCCTGGGCCTGGGGCCGCAGGCTCCCTGGATTGCCGCCCATCTGGATTACGGTTACCACGGGGTGAAGGACGAGTGGCGAGAAGGCACGCGCCAGTCCATCGGTGCAAGCACCGGGCGCGGTGTTGGCGAGCACTGGCAGCTTCGGGTCGGCTTGGCTTACGACCGCCAGTCGCCGGACAATGTGCGACGGGATGAAGGCAATGCCCCCTACAATGTCTTCCGCCTCTCCACGCTCGGGTTGCAGACGGACCTGGATTACCGCATGGACAATGGCTGGCTCTGGCTGTCGGGCCTTGCCTATCAGAGGGGCGACTTCAATGCCAGCACCACCGATCCGGATCTCTTCGATGACGAGCAGCTGCCGTGGCTGGATGACCCGGTCTTTGGCGAGAGTTTTCGCACCTACCGCATTGATGGGCAGGCCTGGAGTGTTCAGGCCGGCGTGTCCATTCCGCTGGGTGATCGTGCCTCCATCAACCTCATCGGGCGTTTCACCGATGTAACCACCGACAATGACATTTCCTATGGAGCCACGCGATGGCAGTTAAGCTTCATGCAGGAACTCTGAGCTGTTCCACCACGCTGGTGCCACTCCTGCTGTCCGCTGTTCTGGCCATGCCGGTGTCGGCGGCCGGGTTTGATGTTCATCTGATGGATTCCGCGGGGGACGGGCTTGCCAACGCTGCGGTGGTGGTGCGGACACTTGACGCCGAGCCGGACCGCCCTGATTCGCCCCGGGTCCGGATCGACCAGATTGATCGGGCCTTCGTTCCGGCCGCCATTACCATCCCCGTGGGTACCGAGGTGATGTTCCCCAACAAGGATGACATCCGTCATCACGTTTATTCCTTCTCCGAGGCCAAGACCTTCGAGTTGCCCCTGTATACAGGCATGCCGGCCAGGCCCGTGCATTTTCCCCAGGCGGGGATTGTCACCATCGCCTGCAATATCCATGACTGGATGCTGGGCCACATCTATGTGGTGGATACGCCATGGCATGGGCTCAGCGATGAGGGTGGTCGATGGGAAAGTCCTTCATTGCCGGCGGGACGTTACCGAGTGGAGGTCTGGCATCACGGCCTATCCGATGGGCGAATGACGTTGCATGAAGGTGAGCTGGCCGCGGGCGAACGTCTGAAGCTGGATTCGACACTGGAGATTCAGAGCGGCCCTTCACCCCGTCGCGCACCACGCCCCGGTCGTCGTGGGTACCGATAGGGAGCCTGCGATCAATCCATTCGCGTCCGTCGTCGGCGGCCGCCTTGAATGGATTGATCACAGTTGCCTTGCATGCCCGGCAGGAGTGAGCTGAGCCGATGTTTCGATTCCGGCGCTTTCAGACCCGCCTGCTTGTTCTCTTCCTGGCGCTGTTCACGCTCACTCAGGCCGTCGCGCTGGGTTTCAGCAACTGGGCTGGCCGCATCACGGCCGGCACGGAGATCCGCAACGCCCTGGAGGTATCCGCCGGGGTCTTCTCCAGTCTCCTGGAGGAGCGGGATACTCGCCTTCTTCAGGCCGCCGTGCTGCTGGCCGACGATTTCGCCTTCAAGTCTGCCTACGCCACCCGCGACGGGCCGACCATCGAGTCCATGCTGCACAACCATGGTCACCGCATCGGGGCGGACATCATGTACCTGCTCTCTCTCGATAGCGAGGTCATCGCCAGCACCCTGGGCGAGGGGGAGGAAGCCGCGGCATTCATTCACCCGGAACTGCTGGCGGCAGCACAGGCAGATCCCCATGGCGAGGCCACCGCAATCGTGCTGATCGACGGTGAGCCTTTTCAGTTGGTGGTCGTGCCGGTTCTGATCCCGCGGCACGATGCCTGGGTGGCCATGGGCTTTGCGGTGGATGATCCTTTCGTGGCGCATTTCCGCGAAGTGACCCAGTCGCATATCAGTCTGATGGTCCGGGAAGAGACCGCGTGGCGGCCGCTTGCATCCACCCTGCCAGCGGCCGAGCGACAGGCCCTGTCCGACCAGTTGGCGACGAACCCCGGGTCGCCGGGCAGCGCCTTCAACCTGCGCCTTGCCGGTGAGGATTATGTGTCCCTGCTGTATCCCCTGGGCATGGACGATCAGCGCCAGCTCATGGCCGGCATGCACCGTTCCCTGGATGCCGCCATGGCCCCCTATGCGCGCCTTCAGCGGATACTGCTGGTGCTGATGCTGCTGGGCCTGGGTCTGACGGCAGTGGGTGCCGTCTGGGTGGCCCGCCGCGTGAGCGGGCCGGTGCGCCAGTTGCGCGAGGGCGCGGTGCGCATTGCCGAGGGCGATTACCGCAGCCGTGTCCATGTTCGTCAACGGGACGAGCTGGGCGCCCTGGGACGCGCCTTCAATCGCATGGCACACGGGCTCGAGGATCGGGACCGGGTGCGCGGCCTGCTGGGCAAAGTGGTTTCGCCAGCCATCGCGGAAGAGCTACTCAGCCGGGACATCGAGCTGGGCGGGGAAGAGCGGGAGGTGAGCATTCTGTTCGCCGACATCGTCGGCTTCACCGCGCTGGCCGAGCGCCTCCCGCCATCGGAACTGCTGGATTTCCTCAATCACTACCTGACCCGCCTGTCTGGCGACATCGAGGCGAATCAGGGGGTCATCGACAAGTACATCGGCGATGCCGTGATGGCCGTATTCGCCGCACCCTTGCCGGACCCGTACCATGCCAGCCATGCCGTCGCCGCCGCCCTGGCCATGCAGCAGAGCATGCAGGCCCTGAACATGGCGGAGGCTGATGGCCGGCCGGATCTGCAACTGCGGGTGGGGATCAACAGTGGAACGGCCGTTGCCGGCAACATGGGTTCGGCCGATCGCCTCAATTATACGGTGGTGGGTGATGCGGTGAATCTCGCCTCCCGCCTGGAAGGGCTTACCCGACGTTACGGTGTGCCCGTCATCGTCAGCCAGGCCACACGGGATCGGGCGCCACAGTACCTTTATCGGGAGCTGGATCGAGTTCGGGTCAAGGGGCGAAAGTCGCCGGTTTCCGTTCACGAACCGCTGATGCTGGAAGCAATGGCTGACGCTGACACCCTGGCGGAACTTGGGCTGTTTGCCGAAGCCCTGGATGCCTATCGATCGCGGCAGTGGTCACAGGCAGCGGCCGGCTTTTCCGACATTCTGAAGCGACGGGATGATCCGGTCGCCGGCCTCTATCTGGACATCATCAGCCGCTATCGTCAGCAACCGCCGAGTGAAAATTGGGATGGCAGCGCCACGCTCGTGACCAAATCCGGCGACGCTTGAGTTGTGCCGGAACGCCACCTAAGCTGATGGAAAACGTTGGGAGGGGTCGACCGATGGCGCGCAGCACGGAAGAATGGCTTGATGCCTACGGCGAGAGTCATCAGCATCCCACCAACAAGCGCATACACTGGGTGTGTGTGCCGTTGATCGTGCTGAGCCTCGTGGGCCTGTTGTGGTCCCTGCCGGTGCCGCCGGCCTGGGTCGAACTGACCCCGTTTCTGAACTGGGCGACGATGCTGCTGCTGGCGGCTGTCATCTACTATCTCTTTCTTTCTCCACCGCTGGCTCTGGGCATGCTGCTCTTTGCGGTGATCCTGAGTGCGCTGGCCTGGCAGCTCGACCAGTTGCCCCTGCCATTGTGGGGGGTGTCGCTTGCGGTCTTCGTGCTGGCCTGGGTGGGGCAATTCATTGGGCACGAAATCGAGGGCAAGAAGCCGTCCTTTCTCGAAGACCTGCAGTTCCTGATGATTGGGCCCTTGTGGCTATTGGCTCATCTCTACCGCCGTCTCGGGCTGAAGTACTGACGCAGGATCGCTGGTGATTCACTCCACATTCAAGGAAGCGCTGATCAATTCACTCGCGCCCGCCGCCAAGTGGATTCTTTCTCCCGCGAGGCGCGGGAGGATCAATAAAAGCTTCCCCGAGTCCATCGCGCTGATTTTGCTCGTCTTGCTGCTGGGCTTTCTGCCGTTCGGAGTGGTCACGGCCGATACCGATGTGCGCCTGCAGCTGCGCTGGAAGCACCAGTTCCAGTTTGCCGGCTACTACATGGCACTGGAAAAGGGATTCTACGAAGAGGCCGGACTTGCCGTGGAGTTGCTGGAAGGCGGCCCCCATGCCCTCAAGCCGGTGGAAGACATGCTGGACGGCAAGGTGGATTTTGCCATCAGCAACAGTGGTGTCTTGATCGAGCGCATGGAAGGCAAGCCGGTGGTTGCACTGGCCGCCATTGCACAGACATCGCCCATCGTGTGGATCGTGCGTGCTGACTCCGGGATCTTCACGCCCCTGGATCTGGCCGGCAGACGCCTCATGCTGATGCCGCCTCCGGAAAGTGCCGAACTGCTTGCCATGCTCCGCCAGGAGGGTATCCGTCTGGAAGAAATGGATCTTGTCCCCACCACCTATTCACTGGACGATCTGATTCAGGGCGAGGTGGACGCCTACGATGGCTATAGCAGCAATGAACCCTGGCTGCTCGCAGAGAAGGGTGTCGATTACCGGCTGATCCGTCCCAGGGACTATGGCATCAATTTCTACAATGACGTCCTGATCACGCGGGAATCACTGCTGGAATCGGATCCGCTCATGGTGGCGGACTTCGTGAACGCCAGCCTGCGGGGTTGGGTCTACGCCCTGGAGAATGTGGAAGAGACCGTTGATCATATTCAGACCCACTACGCGCCGGAGAAGGCAAGAGAGCACCTGCTGTTCGAAGCCGAAGCCCTGCGGGAACTGATCATGCCGGAACTGGTTTCCATGGGGCACATGAACCCGGGGCGCTGGCAGATGATCGGCGATTACTATGTGAAGATGGGCATGGCCCCCGGCCCTGTAGTGCTGGACGGTTTTCTGTTCGATGCGGAAACGGCACAGCCGGATTATGCCTGGCTGATGCGTTGGACGGCGGGCGGTGTGATGGCCTTGCTTTTGTTGGGTATCCTGACTCTGCGTTACGCCCGGCTCAATCGTCGCCTGATTGAGGAGGGTGAGCGGCGCAAGGCGGTCGAAGTCACTCTGATGCGCAAGCAGGAGGAACTCTACCGCCTGGCCAACACCGACGCCCTCACCGGTATCGGCAACCGACACAGCTTCGAGGCATTGGCGAATTCGGAACTGCGGCGTAGTCAGCGATATGGTTTTCCCGTGTCGATGCTCTTTCTGGATCTGGACCATTTCAAGGAAATCAACGATGAACACGGGCACACCGCCGGCGACGAGGCGCTTCGCCGCATCAGCCGTGTCATTGCCGAGTCACTGCGAGAGTCGGATCACTTCTGCCGCTGGGGCGGGGAGGAGTTTCTCGTGCTCGGCCCGCACTCGGATGCCACGGCGGCCATGGAGCTCGCCGGCAAGATTCGTTGCCGGGTGAAGCAGGAAGGCATCGCCTATTCACCGCCACTGACGGTGAGTATCGGCGTCGCCAGCGGCGGGCCCGGTGACAGCCTGGATTCCCTGCTCGGGCGTGCCGACCGTGCCCTGTACGAAGCCAAGAATGCGGGTCGAAACTGTGCTCGCTACGTGGCTGATGATTGAACTGGCCACGTCGCGAAAGGTCTGCCGGCTCAGTGTGTCGAGCCCTGTGCATCCACCAGACGAAGGGCGATGGTGCCGCTCATCTGACTGCCCGGCGCGGCCCGGGACAGCCAGCGCAATCGGACTTTAAGCCGTGGCCGGCTGGCATCGCTGCTGTTGGGGTCTTCATAGTCACCGATCAGTTCCGCGCTGGTGGGCCGCTGGCCGTTCAATGCCGCTTCCGGGTGCTTGCCCAGAAGTCGCTGGGCGGCCCATTCCCAGATCTCGCTGGCGTCCTGCTCGGTGACGGATAGGGCGCGCCAGCTGCCGCCAACCAGGGCGTGCAATTGGATGTGTGAATCGGCCCGCCTGAGTTCAAGATAGCGTGAACCGTCGCGGATGGCGCGATCCAGGAGTTGATCGAAAACCGGGGGGTGGGCTTCGTGTAACATGGCTGCATCCCTGCCAATCGCTGGCCCTGATACACTTTTGTATGGCCCGTAAAACAAGGGCTTGCAAGTTTTTCGTCACGCTCATTGTGAGGAGCCCCATGAAAGCGCTCGATGGTATACGGGTTCTCGACATGAGCCGGATACTGGCCGGCCCCTGGGCCAGTCAGCTCATGGCGGATATGGGCGCCAGCGTTATCAAGGTCGAACAGCCGGGGCGCGGTGACGACACCCGGCACTGGGGGCCGCCGTGGCTGAACAGTGACCCCGGGGCACTCTCGGCGTATTTTCTCGCCTGCAATCGTGGCAAACAGTCGGTTTGCATCGATTTCAGTCATCCCGAAGGGCAGGCCCTGCTGCGCGAACTGGCGGCCGACAGTGACATCCTGCTGGAAAACTTCCGTCCGGGCAGCCTGGCCCGATACGGCCTGGATCATGACAGTCTGCGCAAACAGAACCCGGGGTTGATCTACTGCTCCATTACCGGTTTCGGTCAGGATGGCCCCTACGCGCAACGGAACGGCTACGACCTCCTTCTGCAGGCCATGGGTGGCCTGATGAGCATCACCGGCAGCCCGGCCCGGGAAGGGGGTGAACCGGCCAAGGTGGGCGTGGCCGTGACTGACATCCTCACCGGCCTCTATGCCACCATCGCCTGCCTGGGCGCCTTGCGGGAGCGCGAGGCCGGGGCCGGCGGACAGCACATCGACATGGCCTTGATGGACGTGCAGGTGGCAACCCTGGCCAATCAGGCCATGAATTATCTGGTTGGGGGTGAAGTGCCTCAAGCCATGGGTCATGCCCACCCGAACATCGTTCCCTATCAGGCCTTCGAGGCCGTGGACGGCTGGCTGGTGATCGCCGCCGGTAACGATAAGCAGTTTCAGGCACTGTGCGATGTGCTGGATCTGCCGGACCTGGCCCGTGACCCGGCCTATGCGCGCAATGCCGATCGGGTCGCCCAGCGGGCGATATTGGTGAAACGGCTGGCCGCGGTGATCCGCCGCCGCCCGCGGGGCGACTGGCTGGCCGCCCTGGAACGGGCCGGCGTGCCGGCGGGACCGGTGAATGACATGGCGGCGGTGATGGACGATCCCCAGGTGCGGGCCAGGGGCCTGGTGCAGACACTGACCCATCCCCGCCTCGGTGAGATACCGACCATTGCCAGCCCGATCCGTTGTCGTGGCGGCTCGACCCAAAGCCATGGCCCGCCACCGGCGCTTGGACAGGATACGCAAGCCGTGCTGATGGAGCGGCTGGGGCTGGATGAACAGCGGCTTTCACGCCTGCGTGCCGAGGGCGTCATCCGCTGACGGGCGCCACGCCAGGATTGGCGTCGGCGGCCTTTCCACGAAGAAACAAAAAAGGAGGCCCCTGCAAAGGAGCCTCCCCGCTGCATGAGACCAGCTTCCCTGCCGAATCTCGAGTCAGAATCTAGACCGGAATGGGCCGCCCCGCCTCACCCATTTGGATGAGAAAAAGCCCGGAATCGTCCATGGAACCTCCGTAAAGAGGTTCCCCAATCAATCGTTCATGGCCGCGACGACCCGCAAGACCGGGTCGGTGGTCTGCACACCGTCACCCCAGACGCCGGCCGCGATGACCAGATAGTGTCTGGTGGCGTCAGGCGTGAAGCCGACCGGCGGCGTGATGTTCAGGCCATCGCTGTTGCGGGCCACCAGAGAATAACTGCTGCCGGATCCGGCAGTCACCGCGACCGCGGGCTGCCAGACACCGAAATCTGCCCCGCTGACGATGTCCTCGCCGCTGGCGCTCAGAGTGACGGGCCAATTGTTGCCATCCACATGCACGGCATTGAGGAAATGCACGTCGGCTTCATCGGCGCCGGCACTCTCCACGGGCTCAGCGATGCTTGCAATTCCAAGTGCATCAGCATTGAGGCTGCCGATGACGGCAAGAGAGCGGCGTTCACCTTCGGCGAGCTCAAACTCGGCTTCCAGCAATGTCATGTCCGGCGCCGTGGCGCGCGCCAGGTAGAGGCGGAGCAATCCAGGTTCAGCTGCAATCGGGTCGGATTGCCCGCCCGCTGGAAGGGCCTGGCTGTAGATCTCTACCTCCATTTCTTCATCGATACGAGTCACCGTCATCTGAAGCTCCGGGGCATCGCGCGTTGCGTGAACAACCCGAAGCAGCGCCTCGTCACCCCCATTCGGGTCACCACCGTCCACCAGAATGGTTTCATCATTGCCGCATGCCGCCAGAGGCAGCAGCAGCAAGCATGCAAGCAGTCTGATCGTGTTGCTCATTCTCTGCATTTTCGCATCCTCCAGCCCGGACAGCGCAGGCAATCGGGCACCGTTTGCAAAACCAGTCTACCCGCCGGAACTCCCGTTCGCCATGCCGTTTTTCAATCGCCTGGCAGTCGGCTGCGACAATTGCGCATCCCGCGAGATTCGTGGCGAAGAAGCAACGCCAGCAAGATACCCATTCGTTTGGGTGGGGACGCGGTGCCCCGTATGGGGGGGTGTGTAAAACGGGCCGTACAGGCAGGGTGAGTGTGTCGAGAACTGGCGGCCGAATCCATAGGTCCGGCCCGAATTTCAGTCAGGGAGGTCATCATGATCAACATACAGACGAAGAAGGGCAGCACGGCTGCGAACGGTTTTCTGTTAAGCGGGGTGCTCGTCGCTTGCGGGGGCATCGCTGCGTGCTCCAGTAGTTCCGGGGATTCCGGGCCCCAGGGGTTTACCGTCGGCGGTGAGCTGAGCGGACTTGCGGGTGACAGTGTGGAGCTCACATTGAACGGTGAAGAAACCCTTTCACTGGATGCCGACGGTGCCTTTGAGTTCGATACTCTGCTGGCCGATGGCGATAGCTATGAGGTAACCATCTCGGAGCAGCCAGGAGACAGTGCCTGCCTCGTTGACAACGAATCCGGCGAGATCAGTGATGAGGCCATCGATGATGTGCTCGTCCAGTGTGGTGATTTCAGCCTTGCTGCGCTCAACGAGGAAGGACAGATTGCACTGCAATGGTCACCGGCGGGTACCGTCGACATTCTCTACTCAAGCGATCGCGCTTGTGACTGGAGCAATGTGCAGCAGTGTGCGGATGGCGGCGCCAGCTACGGTGTCAGTGGCGGTAGCGCCGTGATTGATGCCGAAAATGATGGATTGCGCCTGGATACTACCTACCATCTGGTCATGCAGGCCAATGGCATGCAATCGGATGTAACCACGGCCACCGCGCTCACTTATCACCTGACCGGCTACGTCCTGGACACCGTTCTGACGGATCAGCACCTCATTGCCGGTGGTTATTTTCAGTACTACGGCGGTTTGCACCAGGGTATCGCTCACTTTCGTGACGATCTCTCTGGCACCCCTCTGACCGGTCCATTCCTTGATGTGCGCAATGAAGACGGGGTAGTCGCCCAAATCACCGCCGTCGCCAAGGACCCCGATGGTGGCTTCTATATCGGTGGCAACTTCGCGTCCATCAACGGCGAGCCTCGGGCGCACCTTGCTCGCCTGAATGCGGACGGAACACTGGATGAGCAGTGGACCGCATCCCTCGATGGCGGTATCACACGGGTCAACGAAATGCTGATCGATGACAATCGCCTGTATGTGGCCGGCCGCTTCGAAGAGGTGAATGGCAATACCGGATTCACCGGCCTGGTCGCACTGGATTTTGATGGCAACATTGACGGCGGCTTCTCGCCGGAAGCCCCGGCGGGCACATTGTTCTTCGCCCAGGTAAACGCCATTGCCATTCACGACGAACGCCTATACGTGGCCGGCCGTTTCGACACGCCCGACGCGTCAAACAGCAATGTCGCTGCCCTTGATCTGAGCACGGGTAGCTACGTGGAAGATTTCGATGTCGATGTGAATGACACCGCCTTGGCGATTCTGCCATCCAGTGAGTCAGTCTATATTGGCGGATCGTTCAGTTCTGTAAACGGTGAAAGCAGAAATTATCTGGTTGCCGTGTCGCACGATGATGGAGCCGTTGACCCGGGTTTCACACCCAATCTGAATGGAACCGTCACGGACATCGCTGTTGGGCCGGAGCGCCTTTATATCACCGGCCATTATGATGAGGTCTCAGGCAGTTCATGGGAAGGAGTTGCCGCGCTGAGTCTCGATACCGGCGGGCTCGATATCAATCGTGACCTGCGCGTTGATGGCATTGCGGTAACGGTGGAAGTTCGCGACGATGCGCTCTATGTCGCGGGTCTTTTCCGCAGCATTGGCGGTGAGAGGGCCATCAACGTGGGTCGTCTGCCGCTTGGCAGTGACATGGCCGTGGATCCGGATTGGGCGCCTCATGTGGATGGGATTCCGCTTGGATTTGTCGAAAGCGATTATGGAATGGCCGTATACGGCGGCATCTGGGGTGCTGGTGGTGAGTATATTGGCAGCGTGGCTGCCCTCTCCCGCCAGGATGGGAAGCTGGATGCCAACTGGAACGCCGGGGTGGATGGCCTGGCCACGGCCGTCCTGCATCTCGAAGGAGGACAGCTTTATGCGGGTGGCCTGATCGAGGCTGCCCAGGGCGAGAGTCGCAGTAATGCGGCTGCCTTTGATGCGACTGATGGCACGCTCCTCGAGTGGAACCCGGAAGCAAACAGTGCGGTACAGGCCATCACGACAGCCAATGGAAACATTGCCATCGGTGGTGACTTTACCGAAATCAACGGGGAGCCTCTGACCCGGTTGGCCCTGGTCGATCCTGTCACCGGCGCGTTGTCGAGCATGACGGACCCTCAGGTCAACGATACGGTTCTTGATCTTGCCTATTATTCAGGTGATGACGTTGTGTTCGTCGGTGGCTGGTTCGACGAGATCGGTGGCGGTGCGCCCGCCCACCTGGCGGCTACCTTTGCCAGTGATTTGAACAGCACTGGCTGGGATGGCGGTGTTGACCGATCCGTGAACGCCGTTCTGAATGATGGCAACAGTTATGTCATGGCAGGCGGTCGTTTCACAGAGTCCGGTGGGCAGAACCAGGCTTATATCACCGTATTGACCCCCGGCAGCAATGTCGTGGGTACCCCACCCGACCTTGATGGCACGGTGACTGACCTTCATCTGCTGGACTCGACCGACCAGTTGCTGGTGTCCGGTTACTTCAGTGAAGCGAATGGCAGCGCCCGGGACGGTCTGGCGGTCTTCAACTTTGACAATGGTGACTTCACGTTGAAGCCCGTCAGCGTGGATTTCGAGGGTGATGTCCTCGCCGTTACCCAGGATGAAAATGCAGTGGTGGCGGCAGGCGCCATTATCGGGGTCAACGGGAACCGCCACGGTTATCTGGTCATGTTGCATCCCGGTACACTGCAGCCGATCTGGCCTGGTGAGCCGGGCCCGACTTCGGGATCCGGGCTGAATGTGTTGAGCGGGTCGGCTGCAAAGTCGGTCGAGGCTGACACTTCCGACAGCGATAATCCGGTTGATGACCGATTTTCGACAGAGAAGCTCATGAACCTGGCCTTTTAATCCGTGCGACACATCTGAGGAGCCCCCGGCGTAAGCCGGGGGCTTTTTTGATTCTTCGCGGAACAGCGGGGAGCAGTCGAGGCGTTGATTTGATGGGCGCGTTCCAGGGGCTACCCACCCCCTGCAAATCCGGATTCACTCCACAGCTCTGCACGTTTTTAGGGATAAATGGTGCAGATTCGATGTCTTTCTAACGCCGATTCAAGAAAGGTTTAGACCCGGCCGCGGCCAACTGTTAGATTCCAGAGACAGAAAACAGTTGGGAAGAGGCAGGAGGCCGCCCGGATGGCATTGAAGAAAATCGATATCCGCGACCTCAAGGTCGGCATGTATGTGGCGGAGCTGGACCGCCCCTGGATTGATTCGCCCTTCCTCTTTCAGGGTTTTCGCATCGAG
>NZ_JAVDDT010000010.1 GCF_030848495.1 Natronospira bacteriovora | reverse complement strand
CGCCTGCTTCGCAGGCGCCGGTTATGTCCAGCGTTGGGTTTCATAGGGGCAGTCATGAGTAGCCATGCCACTTACAAGTTCAGCATTACCATAAAATCAGATGATCTGGCAGTTGTGAATTGTTTGCGGGCTCTCTCGCAGTACAGTCAAAGAACCGGAAACAACCGAATTCCATGGGGTGGAACAAAGGAGAAAGATTGGAGGCGTGATGGGCACGCGGTCACGTTCAGATTTTCTAGCAAGGAATACAGGTCCGGTTTTCTTTCTGAAGCTCGCCGGTTGCTCCCGGAATCACTATGGCGGATAGATGCTCAGAGTGATCAAGATCCAGCGCATAGGCGATTATGAAGTCTGAAAATCATGTTAAGACTGATAATCTATATGTCGGTGATGGTTCCCTGGGAGTCCGAGGTTCAATTAGGGCGTCGGATCAGGCGCTAGGAGGGTTAGAGATGTGGTGCCATGGCGTGATGCGTAATTTGATGGTATGCGTTTTCCTTGTGGTAATTTCTGGTTGTGGCGTTAGGTATAACACCCATGTCAGTGGGTTGGCAGTCCCTCACGAGGATGTTCGCTACTACTATATACATTCCGGCGTCGACGGGATTTCGCGCTCGTCGCTGGAATTTCAAGAATATCATGGGTATCTCAAGTCCGCATTTGAAGAAGCAGGTCTACACATTGTTAATGATATAGAAGCAGCTGATGCTGTAGTGATCGCTTTTTGGGGGCTCGGCGATCCAAGAGATGAGACGCGCATTCGTCAGGCACCAATATTCACACCAGATTACCAGGTCGCTGGCTACAGGCCGGTGCAAGACAGTGAAACGACATACTTTAGGTATCTATTTCTTTCAGCGTACTCATTGCAAGAATACTCACTAGAAGATGATCCGCCGCAGCTTTGGCAATTGTCGGTAACTAGCCGAGGTCGTTCAGGGGATCTGCGCCGAGTGATGCCAATTCTTGTCGCAGCTGGACAGCCGTATATCGGAAAGCGAACAGACCAGGCCATAAATCGCGTGATATCAGACCATAGCCCAGAGGTAAGGCGGCTTCGTGAGACACGATGAAACCCAACAAATCCATGAACGCGGACCGGCTTTTCCGCTAGCGCTCCAAAGTCGGCCGGTTACGCATGAACGTTAGGGCCTGAGGATTCAAGCAATGCGAAGTGACACCATATTTCTAATCAATGCTGAAGGAGGGCTCGAACGGGTTCCTCATAGGCAATATGAGTCAGAAGATTTGCTACAACATTTGGTGGAATGCCATCCGGAGATCTTGGTGGGTGAACAAATTGACCCTGATAATCCGCCTCGGTGGCTCCTCATTGAAAGAGAGGTTGGCATTCCAGACCGGCAAGGCGGTTCTGATAGGTGGGCAATTGATCATTTGTTGTTGGATCAGAATGGAAGACCAACGTTTGTTGAGGTGAAGCGAAGTTCAGATACCCGTATACGGCGTGAAGTTGTAGGTCAGATGTTGGACTACGCAGCCAATGCGAAGGTCTATTGGCCTGAGGATAGAATTCGAGCATTGGCCGCGGAAGCAAGCGGAGGTCTTGAGGCTCTTGAACTTAAACTTCGTGAGTTTTTGAGCGATGGCGACGAAGAAGTTGTTGAGCCCGATACAGAGGCATACTGGACAGCTGTCGAGCGCCACTTGCGAAATGGTGAGGTACGCCTTCTCTTTGTTGCTGATAGCATCCCGACCGAGCTGCGACGAATTATTGAGTTCCTTAACGAGCATATGCCCCTTGTGGAGGTACTGGGCATTGAAATTCGTCAATATGAAGGACAAGCGGTTCGAGCTCTTGTCCCCCGGGTAATTGGGCAGACGGAATTTGCCAGGCAGCAAAAATCCAGCACTTCTAGATCTTCTAAAAAAACAACACGTGAAGAGTTTCTCGCTGAATGTTCCGGCAGGATACGCGATTTCTTTGTTGAACTGTTTGATTCTGCGGTCAAAGCTGGGTACGAGATTGTCTGGGGGACGAAAGGCTTCAGCATCCGCTTCCCGTTGGCCTCCGGCTCGTTGTTGAGCCTGTTCTACGGCTATCCTGCGTCAGAGCAAGGGCCGGCAAAGCCACTCTTTCAAGCCTATCTTGGATTCATTGAAAACACTGAAATAAGTACTGCGTTGCGGCAAGAGCTAATGCAGAAGGCCAAATTCGTCGAGAAAGGTAAGCATACCCTTGAAATCTCTATGGATGAAGAGATGGCGGTAAATCTCGCTGCCATTCTCCCGGAACTACTAGATGTGGCACGGAAATATGTGA
Organism: Natronospira bacteriovora; assembly: GCF_030848495.1. Taxonomy (NCBI): domain Bacteria; kingdom Pseudomonadati; phylum Pseudomonadota; class Gammaproteobacteria; order Natronospirales; family Natronospiraceae; genus Natronospira; species Natronospira bacteriovora. Next base: position 78,912 of record NZ_JAVDDT010000010.1, on the reverse strand, counting down.
GTCGGGAGGCCTAGAGACAATGGCCCTAACAAAAGCGTCAACACGGACCGGCTTTTCCGCTGGCGCTCCAAAGCCGGCCGGTTACGCTAAGCGTTATGTTTCTTCCCTCAGGTACCTTGCCTGCATCCATGAGAGGCTGTACACTTGGATGTACACGAGAGCGTACAGGAGTGATTCCCATGTCTAGAGTTCGTGTCGATGAAGATATCCGTCCTCTGTCCGAATTCCGGGCAGGCGTAGCCACGTTTGTAAAGCAGATCCATGAAACCCGTCGTCCTATGGTGCTGACGCAGAGAGGCCGGGGCGTTGCCGTATTGGTGGATGTTCACGAGTACGAGAGGATGCAAGAGCGTCTTGAGATCCTGGAAGAAGTGTATAAGGCGGAAGAACAGATAGCCTCCGGGGAAGGTATTGCGCATGAAGATGCGAAAACACGGGTTCTGAGCAGACTGGCCCCATGAAGATTGTTTGGTCCCCCCTTGCGCTGGAGCGTGTTGAGGATACAGCGCGGTATATCGCAGAAGATAACCCAGATGCTGCGGTACGGTGGGTGGAAGATTTATTTGCCACGGTAGAGCGGTTAGCCGACTTTCCTAAAAGTGGGCGAATGGTTCCTGAGGTGGGCTCGCCACGCATCAGGGAGCTGATAATTGGAGCGTATCGGGTTATTTACAGCACCAAAGATCAGGTTGATATTCTGACTGTGCGTCGTAGTAGCCAGTTATTGCGGATGTCCGAGCTCGGTGATGACGAAACATGAGCAACGGCCGCACGGCGACCGGTTTTCCGCCGCTCCGCGGCTCCTAACCGGCGTGTGAGCCGGGCGTTGGCGCCACAGGCCTTCCAGGGAGTTAAATGACACAGAACGTGCTGTTTCTTCTTCTGGGCATCGCCCTGCTGACTGCAGGGGGTGAGGCACTGATTCGTGGCTCGCTGGCAGCGGCAAAGCGCCTTGGTGTATCGCCGTTGCTGAGTGGTCTCGTTATCGTAGGTTTTGGTACGTCGGCCCCGGAATTGGTGGTATCAGTAAATGCTGCCATTGAAGGGCGACCAGACATCGCGATCGGTAATGTTGTGGGTAGCAATATCAGCAATATCCTGCTGATTCTGGGAATATGTGCGCTAATCACGCCGCTGGCAGTCAAACCGCTGGCATTGCGCAGGGATGCCGTCACGGGAGTAGCGGCAAGCATATTGTTACTGGTTCTCGTTGGAGGAAGTGCCCTGGGGAGGGCGGACGCAGCGATTTTTCTGGTTGCTTTAATGATGTATCTGGCGTGGGCCTACTGGAGCGAGCGTTTCCATGCTGCACCTGCAGCGGATGTTTACAAAGCTGAAGCGAATGAGCTTTCCGCAGTGCCCAAGACCGTGTTGTGGATCGTTGTGGCCGTGGTTCTTGGGTTGCTGCTGTTAATTGGTGGGTCACGAGTGCTGCTGACGGGCGCCGTGGGGGTTGCTGAGCACTTTGGTATTTCCGAGGCTGTTATCGGCTTGACATTGGTGGCGGTGGGAACGTCGCTTCCGGAACTTTCCATTTCGGTGATAGCGGCGATCCGGCGCCACGCGGATGTCGCTGTGGGGAACATCCTCGGTAGCAATATCTTCAACTTGCTGGGCATTCTAGGGATCTCCGCTTTGCTCCAGCCACTTCCGGTTTCCGAGAGAATCCTGCAGTTCGATCAATGGGTCATGCTTGGCACATCTTTGCTTTTGTTGGTATTCCTGTATACGGGGCGCCGGTTAAGCCGTGTGGAGGGCGCGATTCTGTTTGTCAGTTACTGCGTTTACGTCTGGTTAAGTTTTACGATCTTCAGTGGGTGACATGGAGTGCTCTAAAAAACCACCAATGCGATCCGACTTTTCCACCGTCGCGCGCCAAAGCCAGCGAATTGCGGTATCAGCTACACGGTCTAGAATACGTAAATGAATCCGATGCCTACTTCAGCCTCATAGTTGTTGCGGGCGATTGGACTATCCTGAATGTCGCTGCCGTAATGCTCGTAGAGCGCCTCGCCGAAAACCTGCCAGTTCTCGTTGATGTAAGTACGATAATTGTAATTGATCCCAATCGAGCGGAATCCGCCACTTAAATTGGCCTCATTCAGTCCCGATGCAGCAGACTGTGATGGGTTTATGCCAAAATCCCTATTGGCACGCTCGCTATCGTGAAAAACCGCAACGATACCAATTTCAGAACCGCTTCCGTCCTTCTTCTCGCCGAAGCGGCGCCCCATGCCGAAAAGGCCAAGATTTCCGTTCTCACCGCTTACAACCCGGCCATCAAGCCAATATCGCCAATCGGCGTTGAAAGCACGGCGCGCTTGCAGAACGACTTCAATGCCCTCATCCGTATCGCCGAGGCCATCCAATCGACCGTCATCGGAGTCACTTTCCTTGCGACCCTCATCAAAGCCAATGGCGGCCTCGAACAGCCAGATATCGGACCGAAGGCCTCGCCAGCCCAGCGCCTCACCGGCCCAGAAGAAAATATCATGACCTCTACGCCATTGAACCGCACCAGCCGGATCGATTTCGAAGCCAAATTCATCCGACCCTTCGTAGGCCGATTCGTATTCAACACCCAGGCCCAGCCCGAAGCCCCAGCCATCCTTGCCTCTCGTGAAGTCGTCAACCGAGGGCAAGGGCACCAAGGCGGTTTTTTGATCCTGGGCCAGTGCTGGTTGCAAGAAAAGGCCAGGCAAGAGCACCGCCAACAGTAAACCTGTAATCCTTTTCATACTACTTCCTCAGGCGTACTTTAGAATGTGCTGAATCTAGCAGTATCGCGGAGCGTAAGCAAAGCTTTTTTTCAGCGGAATTCCGGCAATTTCTTGGGCCCATAAGTGCTTGAAGTTACGAACATTTACGCGACCCGCCGTAAAACTGAAAGCGCCAATCTGAAGAGGTGGCGGTGTATCGCCATAAACCGGGGGTATCGCTCGACAATCCGCAGTTGAATGAGGCCGGGGGATCCGCCGTGGCTGGTTCGTTTTACCTGTACCTTGGCGTACACTGGACCCCGTGCCAATGATTGGCGACGGAACAGACTGTTTGGCATTGACCAATGTGGCAGGGCAATGCCACGTCCAAGGAATCGATCAGAGAATCCCTAATGAACAGCAGACCGAATATCGTGATTTCAAGCCTGGATGCGGACCGCCTCGAGGCATTGCTGGATTCCCTCCCGGAAGGTGCGTTTCCCGGCAAGGCGGAGCTTGAAGCCGAACTGGGCCGAGCGGAGATTGTGGAGCCCAGGGACGTTCCCCCGACGGTGGTTTCCATGAATTCCACCGTCCGGTTCAAGGTTCAGTCTTCGGCGGAGGAGTTCAACCTGACACTGGTGTACCCGAAGGACATGGATTCCAGTGGCAAGAAGATTTCGATTCTGGCCCCCGTGGGAAGCGCGCTTCTCGGTCTTTCCGAAGGGGATGAGATCGAGTGGCCGAAGCCGGGCGGTGGTGTGCTGCGGGTGTGCATCGAGGAGATTGTTTTCCAGCCGGAACGGGCCGGAGATTACCACCGCTAGGCACGTGTCCTGCCGCACTGGCGCGCAGGCCGGGTATAAACGGCGTCTGAATGGTCAGTTGGCAGACAGGAGGGGCATGCGGATGGATTCGATCGAAGACCCGGGCGGTGAGGGTATCGAAACCGTGCAAGCCGCGTGGATGGCGCGTGTCGGCGACTGAGATGAGGGCGTTCGAGAACCGCCGCTTGTACTGGCAACGGGTGCGTCGGATGGGGCGGTGGCGGTATGTGCTTTACCGGGGGATCCTGGGCTGGGCCTTGCCCGTTGCGGTGGCGGGGCTATTGCTGCTTGCCCTGAGTACCCGACAGCTGCCTTCGCTGGGGTTTGTGCTATTTATGCTGTTGGTAGCCGTGCCGGTGTTTGGGGTGCTGGTGGGGCTTTGGGCCTGGCAGGAGAATGAGCGGCGTTTCGGGATCGACTGAGCGATGTCGTGGTACTGGAAAAGAGAACGGCGGCGTCGGATGACGCCGCCGTTTTTTTGTGACCCGCTTTTTCGCTGATTCAGATATCGAAGCGATCCAGGTTCATCACCTTGGTCCAGGCGTCAATGAAGTCCTGGACGAAGAGCTCGTCGGCGTCGTTGGAGGCGTAGGCCTCGGCGACGGCACGGAGCTCGGTGTGTGAACCGAAGATCAGGTCCACCGGGGTGGCGGTCCACTTGACCTCTCCATTGGCGCGATCACGTCCGAGGTAGAGGCCGGGGTTGTCCGAGGACTGCTCCCATTGGGTGGACATGTCCAGCAGGTTAACGAAGTAATGGTTGGTCAGCTTGCCGGGGTTTTCCACGAACAGGCCGTGCTCGACACCGCCGGTATTGGCGCCCAAGGCACGCATGCCGCCGACCAGGACGGTCATTTCCGGCACTGTCAGGTCAAGCAGGTCGGCGCGACTGACAAGGGCCTGGGTAGGCGACAGGCGGCTGTCGTCGCTGTAGTAGTTGCGGAAGCCGTCCGCCTTGGGCTCGAGTACCGCGAAGGATTCCACGTCGGTCTGTTCCTGGCTGGCGTCGGTGCGGCCCGGCGTGAAGGGCACGCTGACGTCATGACCGGCCTCACTGGCAGCCTGCTCGATGGCGGCGGCACCGCCGAGGACGATCAGGTCAGCCATGGAGACACGCTTGTTTCGGCGCTGGCTGTCGTTGAAGTCCTGCTGGATGCCTTCCAGGGTTTCCAGCACCCGGGCCAGTTCCTCGGGATTGTTGACCTCCCAGTTCCGCTGTGGCTCCAGGCGGATGCGGGCACCGTTCGCTCCTCCGCGCATGTCGCTGCTGCGGAAGGTGGCCGCCGAAGCCCAGGCGATGCGAACCAGCTCGGGCACGGTCAGGCCGGAGTCAAGGATTTCCGCTTTGAGACGGCGTACGTCGCGGTCATTGATCTGACGGTAGTCGGCCTCGGGGACCGGATCCTGCCAGATCATGGCTTCGTCCGGCACTTTTGAGCCCAGATACCGGGAGCGTGGACCCATGTCGCGATGGGTCAGCTTGAACCAGGCGCGGGCGAAGGCTTCTTCGAACTCGTCGGGGTTTTCCAGGAAACGCTCGGAGATTTCCCGGTAGGCCGGATCCTTTTTCAGCGACAGGTCGGTGGTGAACATGATCGGCGCGTGACGCACGCCTTCTTCGTGGGCATCTGGCACCAGGTTGGCGGCCTGGCCGTCCTTGGGTACCCACTGGATGCCGCCGGCCGGGCTTTCGGTCTGCTCCCATTCAAAGGCGAACAGGTTCTGGAGGAACTGATGGGTCCAGCGGGTGGGGTTGGCGGACCAGGCGCCTTCCAGGCCGCTGGTGAAGGTGTCGGCGCCCTTGCCGCTGCCGCACTCGTTCTGCCAGCCCAGACCCTGCTGCTCGAGCGGGGCGTCGGTGGGTTCGGCACCGACACAGTCCTGGGACACGGCGCCGTGGGCCTTGCCGAAGGTGTGACCACCGGCGATCAGGGCAACGGTTTCCTCATCGTTCATGCCCATGCGGCCGAAGGTGGTCCGGATCTGTTCGGCAGCAGCGAGGGGATCGGGCTTGCCGCCAGGGCCCTCGGGGTTCACGTAGATCAGGCCCATCTGGGAGGCGGCCAGGGGGCGGTCCAGTTCGCCGCCTTCGTTGATGCCCTCGCCGTGGCGTTCATCACCCAGCCAGACGGACTCGGGGCCCCAGTAAACCAGGTCGGGCTCCCAGTCATCGTCACGGCCACCGGCGAAGCCATAGGTTTCAAAACCCATGGATTCCAGGGCCACGTTGCCGGTAAGGATCATGAGATCGGCCCAGGAGAGGCTGCGGCCGTACTTTTGCTTGACCGGCCAGAGCAGGCGCTCGGCCTTGTCCAGGTTGACGTTGTCCGGCCAGCTGTTGAGGGGCTCGAAACGTTGCTGACCGCCGCCGGCGCCACCGCGGCCGTCGAAGATGCGATAGGTGCCGGCACTGTGCCAGGCCATGCGGATGAACAGTGGGCCATAATGACCCCAGTCGGCCGGCCACCAGTCCTGGGAGTCGGTCATGACCGCTTCGATGTCGCGTTTGACGGCTTCCAGGTCCAGCTCGCTGAAGGCTTCCGCGTAATCGAAGTCTTCACCGTAAGGATTGGAGCGTGGGTCGTGATTGCGCAGGGGGCTGAGGTCAAGCTTGTTGGGCCACCAGTAATCGGCGGCGCGGGGTTGCTGCTCGGAAATGGCGGGGCCCGTGAGGGCCAGCGAGGACAGCAATGCTGCCGTCGCAGCCGCCAGGGGCAGGGTCAATTTCTTCATTGCTAATCTCCCTAGCAAATCGTGTCGAATGGTAACGGGGGATAGGGTAGGGCTAGAAGAATTTCTGTTCCAATTTAATATTGCTATTCCACTGATTGGCATTTTCTGTAATTCACGTGCCTGCAGCGTGCCAGAGAGCAGCCATTTACTCTCAAGGAACAACGAGGACGGTCAATGAGCGAACGGGATTGACAGGCCGATGAACCAGTCCGTGTGTGGGGGTGAGGAGAGGATGGTGACGGCAGATGTTTTGCCAGTCTCGATCTGGCCGCTGGGCGAGCATCCAGTTCAGCTTTACTCCCTGGCAACGCCCAATGGCGTCAATATGACCGTGTTTTACTAGGAGCGGCTGGAACGGGCCTTTTCAGGGGCGGAATGCGATCCGGGTGGTCATCAGGGCCGGGCGGAGAAGCGCAACTGGCTGTACTGGCAAATGGCCAGAGCGCCGCTCCTGTTCTGATTATCCGAAGATTCTTGGATTCGCGGCGAATGCCGGAGCAGGCGGCGAGCCCGCGGCATATTGCGCGGTCTGCTGTCAGAGGATGTGTGGGGGAGGGCGGGCAGCTTCAAGGGGCGAATGACGCGTATTCACGGGAGCGGGCTTTGAAGCTGAACCACTTGCCCGTTTAAGCTGGGATGGAGGTCAAAGGCTTCATGCCCCTTGCCCGGAGTCCCTGATTAACTGGCTAACACAAGGAGCGCCACCGTGAGTGAGACAGGCTATACGCCCCCCAGAGTCTGGACCGAGGAGAGCAGCCAGGGGGGCAGGTTCGCCGGCATCAACCGGCCCGTGGCCGGCCCCCGGCATGAGCAGTCACTGCCGGTGGGGCGCCACCCGTTTCAGCTTTACTCCCTGGCCACCCCCAATGGGGTCAAGGTCACCATCCTGTTCGAGGAACTGCTGGCACGGGGGTTCACCGACGCGGAATACGATGCCCATCTGATCAACATTCTCGAGGGTGATCAGTTCGGCAGCGACTTCGTCGCCATCAACCCGAACTCCAAGATTCCGGCCATGGTGGATCACAGCGTGAAACCCGAACGGCGAGTGTTCGAGTCGGGCGCGATCCTGCTTTATCTGGCGGAGAAGTTTGCTGCCTTCTTGCCGTCTTCTCAGCCGGCCCGAACGGAAACCTTCAACTGGCTGTTCTGGCAGATGGGCAGCGCACCGCTGGTGGGTGGCGGTTTCGGGCACTTCTACAACTATGCGCCGGAGTACTACGAGTACCCCATCAACCGCTACACCATGGAAACCAAGCGCCAGCTCGATGTCCTGAACCGGGAATTGGCGGAGCGCGAGTGGATTGCTGGTTCGGAATACACCATTGCGGACATGGCCATCTGGCCCTGGTACGGGCAGCTGGTGCTGGGGCGCCTGTACGATGCCGCCGAGTTCCTGGCGGTGCATGAATACGAGAACGTGATCCGCTGGGCCAGGGTCATTGACGAGCGTCCGGCGGTTAAGCGCGGGCGAATGGTCAATCGCACCTGGGGCGAGCCCCACGAGCAGCTACATGAGCGCCATGATGCCAGTGATTTTGAGCATCGTACCCAGGATAAACTGGCACAGACGGGTTAGCGTCTCCCACGGTTTGTATGGGGCAGATGAAACGGTTGAGCCGCCGAAGGTGAACCCCGACCCTAGCCGGCGCGTCGCTCCCCCTCCGATACCAGATCCCGGTAGGCATGCCAGCTGGCATGGCCTAGCAGGGGCAGGGTCACGGCCAGGCCAATGATGCCCAGCGCCAGGCCAAGAAAGGTCACCCCGCTCAGGATCACGCCCCAGAGGAGCATGGGCGCGAGATTTTTCTGCACCACGGAAAGGCTGATGATGGCCGCTTCCAGCACACTGGTTTCCGGCTCATCGATCAAGCGGGGAATGGACACCACGCTAAGCGCGAAGGCGGCGAAGGCCAGGACCATGCCAATCAGGCTGCCGACAACGATCATGCCCAGGCCGGGTGCCGAGAGCAGCAGCTCGGAATAGACCTGGCCCGCCTCGACGGTGGGGATGCTGGTGCCAAAGAAAAGAGCGAAGAGCAGGGTGGCAAAGCGGATCCAGGCCAGCAGGAAGATCATCAGCATCAGGCCCATGAGAAAGATCTGGGTGGCATTCGCCCGCCAGGCCAGGAGAGCGGCGCGCAGATCCGGCGTTTCGCCCCGGGCCAGGCGCTGGCTCATGTCATAGAGACCCACGGCAACGATCGGCCCCATGAGCATGAAACCAGCAAACAGGGGCAGCAGCCAGGAACCCTGGCCGGCCAGCCACAGACCACCCACGAGCACCAGGCTGATAAGCACCCAGATGGCGCCATAGGCGACACTGGGCCCGGAGGCCTGGCGCAGATCTTTCCAGCCCGCGGCCAGCCACAGCCAGGGGTGGCTCAGGGTCACTGCGTGTATATTCACCGGGTGATCGCCACCCAGATCCAGCCGTGCGCTCGTGCTTTCCACCATGGCCGATTCCTCCGTGTATATTGATAATGATCAATATAGCACCCGGGCGGCAGGCTGCAGCCATTGATCCGCTGCCTGGTCATCCTTTAGTCAGGGAGAGGGGCCATGTCGGAAATGATCCAACCCTTTGCCGCCTGGTGTGCGGCCGCACTCGAGGCCGTGGGCGTAGGCATCATCAGTCTCATTGCCCTGCTGGGCCTGGTGCGTGCCGGCTACGGGCTGTTCAAGCGGCAACCCAGCGAGGCCGTGTTCCACGCCCTTCGCCAGCGCCTGGGGCGGGGTATTCTGCTGGGCCTTGAATTCCTGATTGCCGCCGACATCATTCACACCGTTGCCGTGGAGCTGACCTTCGAGTCCATCGGGGTGTTGGCGGCGATCGTACTGATTCGAACCTTCCTGAGCTTTACGCTTGAAGTGGAACTGAGCGGCCGCTGGCCGTGGCAGAACCACGAGGAGAGAAAGTCACAGTAAGGGCTGGTCGCCGGGGCCTTCACTCGGTGATAGCCGCCGTTTCTGCCGAATGGGACTCCAACATGCATGACATCCTTGCGGTGAATACACCGGAACAGATTGCCGATACGGCCCGTCTCGCCAGGCGAATCTGGCGGGAACATTACGAGCCCATCATTGGGCAGGAACAAGTGGCCTACATGCTGGAACGGTTTCAGAGCGAGGCAGCCATTGCCGAACAGATCGCGCAAGGGCAGGAGTATTACCTGGCGGTTTCGGAGAGCGGGTCCAGCGGCTACCTGGCAGTGATCCCGGAAGCGAGCGAGCGCTCATTGAAGATCAGCAAGATCTATGTGCGGCGCTCCGAGCGCGGCAGTGGCGTCGGGCGGCAATTGCTTGCCCTGGCCGAACAGCGGGCCCGTGAGCTCGGCCTTGAACGGCTCTGGCTGACGGTGAACGTCAACAACACCGGGTCCATTGCCTGGTACGAGGCCACGGGCTTCGTCAATACCGGGCCGGTGGTTCAGGATATTGGCGGGGGATTCATCATGGATGATTATCGCTTCGAGAAGGCCCTGGCCTGACGGCCAGGGCTTCATGCCCGATCCACCCCATGGCGGCCATCAGCCGCCGGGTGTCTCATTGACCAGGCGCAGCGCTTCCTCGGACAGGGCGCCACGACGGAAAACCAGGTTCCAGCGGCTGCCCCCTTCCTGATACCACAGCACCGCGGCGCGAATACCCGCCAGCAGCAGGGTCCGCACCTTGTTCACGTTCTTCTGATCCTGAAGGTAGCTATCCTCCCCGCTGACCATGATGCGGGGGTGAATCTGGCCGGCGGAGCGTGACCAGGTGTCGGCCAGGCCGGCGAAGACGTTTTCGTGTAGAAGGCCAAAATGATCCACCGAGCGCTGGGCCGCCCCGATGCCGCTGGACAGCTCCTCCATCAGTTCCGGGCGCCCGCGCAGTTTCTTGGCCAGGTGGAGCACGGCGACCGCGTAGCGAGTCAGGATCATCTCATTGTTCGGCACCTGCTCGGTGAGCAGGCGGCGAAAGAGGATCAGGCCGTCACGCAGCTGGCTTACACCGCCGAAGATGTCGGCCGCACTGTCCGCGTCGCGGGTCAGTACGCTGTTCACGGCCGTCTCCAGCCGCCAGTCATCCGTCTTGCCCTTGTGGGCGATGTCATCCACGCCCTTGACGGCCTGAAACAGGGCAGCCAACGCCACCACCCGGCCGGTCAACTTGTTCATTGCTTGCTCCATGGGAAATCAGGAAAGCGCCGCGAAATGGACGCAAGATGGACGCGAAATACTAGAAAGACATTTTAGCCACAGATGAACACGGATGGACACAGATGTTGTTGAATGCCACCTTGATTTGCTTGGTGCCAAAATTCCTGTTCGGGCAACAGCGCTACCAGCAGGCCGGGATTGAATCTGTGTTTATCTGTGTTCATCTGTGGCCAATTCAATCTGTTCTTTCTGCTCTCGGCGCAGGGCCTGGTCGATGACACCGCCGCCGAGGCATTCGTCGCCGTTGTAGAAGACCACGTACTGCCCCGGGGTGACGGCGCGCAGGGGGGTGTCGAAGCGGACTTCCACGCGGCCATTGCCGAGGTCGTGGATTTCGCAGTCCTGGTCGGCCTGGCGATAGCGGGTCTTGGCCTGGCAGCGCCAGGGCAGGGCCGGGGGTTCCCGTAGCCAGTGCAGGCCGGTGGCGATCAGGCCCACGTGCTGGAGCAGGGGGTGGTCGTGGCCCTGCACGGCAATCAGTACATTGTCCTGCACGTTCTTGTCGGCCACGTACCAGGGAGCGTCCGGGTAGCCCGGCACGCCGCCGATGCCCAGGCCCTGGCGCTGGCCGATGGTGTAATACAGGGCCCCATGGTGCTCGCCGATCTGCTGGCCCTCAGGTGTCACGATGGGGCCGTTACTGGCCGGCAGATAATTGGCCAGGAACTGGCGGAAGGCGCGCTCGCCGATGAAACAGATGCCGGTGCTGTCACGCTTGGCGTAATTGTGCAGGCCGGCTTCCACGGCAATCTCCCGCACCCGGTTCTTCTGCAGCTCACCCACCGGAAACAGGGCCTTGGCCAGGGCTTCGCGGCGAATGCCGTGCAGGAAGTAGGTCTGATCCTTGTTGCGATCCACGCCCTTGAGCAGGTGGGCGCCCTGTTCGTCCCGGTGACAGCGGGCGTAATGGCCGGTGGCAATCCAGTCCGCGCCCAGACGCAGGGCGTAGTCCAGAAAGGCCTTGAACTTGATCTCGGTGTTGCAGAGCACGTCCGGGTTGGGCGTGCGCCCGGCCGAGTATTCTTCCAGGAAGTAGCTGAAGACCCGGTCACGATATTCCTTGGCAAAACTCACCCGCTGGATGGGGATTTCCAGCTCCTCGGCCACCCGGCGGGCGTCCTGGAAATCCTCCGCCGTGGTGCAGTAGCCCTCGTCCCCCTCGGCGTCGGCGTCCCAGTTGTCCATGAACAGGCCGCGCACGTCATAGCCCTGCTCGACCAGCAGATGGGCCGAGACAGAGGAATCAACGCCGCCGGAGAGCCCGACGACCACGGTTTGGCGGGTTTTGCTGTTCATGGGGGAAATTGTAACCCGGGGTGGGGGGATGGCGCACAACGACAACGACAACGACAACGACAACGAGAGTTTAGTCCCAGCCCTCGGGCATGTGGGTCAGGACATCGAGGGGGTAGCGGCGGCCGTTGAGATAGTCGTCCACGCAGCGGAGCACCATGGGGCTGCGCAGGCGATCCATTTCAGCAGCGATTTCATCGCGGGTCAGCCAGAGGCTGCGCACAATGCCGGTGTCCAGGGGCTGGGCGGGGTTGAAGTTGCGGGCATGACCGAAGAAGTTGACTCGCAGAAAGGTCTTGTCCGAGCCGGAATTGCGCCACAGGTAGAGGCCGCTGATGCACTCGGGGTCGAAATCCCGTGCCGTTTCCTCATACACCTCACGGATCACGGCATCCACCAGGCTCTCACCTTCCTCCAGATGCCCCGCCGGGTTGTTCAACTGCAGGCGCCCGCGAATCTCTTCTTCCACCAGAAGAAAGCGGCCATTCTCCTCAACCACCGCCGACACCGTCACATTCGGCTTCCAGGTCATGATCAGATCCTATTGAGACAAGATAAAGGCGCCGCGAGATGCACGCTAAATGGACGCAAAATATTCGAAAGAAAGTTATCTAACAATGAATCCAGATGGTAGTGACGACGAATAAGCTGAATAAGTCAGAGTTACCAGCTTCTGTAGCGGTTACTGCAGACCATCACCTTCAACCATCAATTATTTCGCGTTCATTTTGCGTCCATTTCGCGGCGCATTTAATAATTCATCCCTCAAACGCCCAGGCGGCGGAATTCGGGTTCGGGTTTGCTGCGTTCCCACATTTCATCAAAGCGCCGGGCCAGGCGTCGGGCTTCGGCAGGGTCGTAGGCGTGCCAGCGGCCTTCCAGGCGGTCGGCGAGGGGGCGGTAGAGATAACCCTGATCATCGGCGACGATGAAGGTGTCGGCGTGGCTGACGTCATCGTCATGAGGGCGGTGCAGGCTGACGTGGGAGCTGAGGCGGGCAGCCAGACGGGTCAGGCCGTGGCCTTCCTTGACGGCTCGGGTGGCGTCCTGAACAAGGACGCGAATCCGCGTGTGCTGACTGCGGATGGCGAACTGGCGGGCGGCTTCCAGGAACTCGACCTGATCCAGCACGGCCGGGTCCATGTCGCGGGTGAAGATTCGCAGTTCACGTCGCACCAGTTCTGCCAGATGCCGGGCGGCCTGGCGGCTGTCGTCGCGGGTTTCCAGCGGGCCACCCGGCTGATCGTTCATGAGTCGCCTCCGGGAAAGCGCAGCCGCATCATGCGATGGGGAATGTCGGCTTCGTCGAATTCCTCGCCCTCCGCCTCAAAACCGTAGCGGCCATAGAAATCCAGGGCGGCGGTCTGGCCGTGGAGATAGCATTCCGGAATATTCTGGTAGCGGGCTTCATCGAGCAGGGCCTGCAGAATGGCACCCCCGACGCCCTTGCCACGCCATTCCTGGTGCACGGCCATGCGACCGATCTTGCCGTCCGCCGCCAGACGGCCGGTGCCGATGGGGCGGCCATCGGCATCTTCGGCAATCACATGAATGCAGACCGGATCGTCGTCATCCCATTCCAGTTCCAGCGGCACCTTCTGTTCTTCCACGAACACCGGTTCGCGGATGGAACGCAGGGCGGCCAGATCCTCCGGCCATTTGGCCTTACGCACACGGAAAGCCTTATCAATTGTCATTGACCCACTCCAGTCGTCCACGGGACAGCCAGTCAGCCATCAGCTTACGACCATTCTCGTTGAGTGCAAGCTTGCCCGGTGTTTCCTCGCGAGCCAGCAGAACGTCCAGCAGGGCCTTGCAGTCGTCGGGCCATACTTCCATGTCGCCATCAACGAAGACGTGGGGGCGGCCATCCGGCCCTTCACGCCAGATGGCAAGGACATCCGAGCGCAGCAACGGCCACTCACCGGACTGAAGCCGGGCCGCGAGTTCACCGCCATCCGCTGGGCGATCATCGTCTTCGAAGCGCAGCCAGGGCTTGGGCTCGGTCACGAAGCGGCCAAACCAGTCCGCGAGTTGCTGGTTGTCGGCCTCCAGCAGACCACTGAGTAGCTTGCGCACTCGATCGATGGCCTTCGGGTGAAGGCGGGGACCGCCTTCCTCGGCATTCAGATCCGGATCAGCGTAGCGACTGCCTTCAGGCAATTGCTGTGTCACGAACTCGGAAAAATCGGAAATCATGCCGGGGGTATCCGGTGCACGCAGGCCCACGGAGAAGGTCATGCAGTCCGGGCCGGCGATGCCGAAGTGGGGCACACCGGGCGGCAGGTAGAGGATGTCGCCCGGGCGCAGCACCCATTCCTGGGTGGCCTTGAAGTGGCGCAGCACGTCCAGGTCGCTGTCCTCGCGGCGGCTGTCGTCGGCGGCATTCTCGTCGATGGCCCAGCGACGCTGACCGCGAGCCTGGAGCAGGAAGACATCGTAGGCGTCCACATGCGGGCCCACCGAGCCGCCTTCCGCGGCGTAGCTGATCATCAGATCATCCATGCGCCAGCGGGGCAGGAAATCGAAGCTGTCCAGCAGCCCGGCCAGGTCCGGCAGGTGCTTGTCCACGTCCTGCACCAGCAGGGTCCAGTCACGGTCGGGCAGGGCGGCGAAATCGGCCTCGCTGAAGGGCCCTTCACGCATTTTCCACGGGCCATCCACCCCGCCCGTGACCAGGCGGCTTTCCACCCCCTCTTCGCAGGCCAGGCCGGCCAGTTCATCCGGGCTCAGGGGCGATTCGAAATCGCTGATCGCCTGGCGGAACAGGGCCGGCTTTTTCTGCCAGTAGCGGGCCAGGAAGGCGGCCGGCGCCAGGCCGTTCAGGTTGAGCTTGAAGCGCATTCGGAAAACCCCTGGTCTGGCCCTAGATGGCCCGGGCCTGCTCGGCGGCGTTGCCGATGTAGCTGGCCGGTGTCATGGACTTGAGTCGCTCCCTGGCCTCTTCCGGCAGATCCAGACCGTCGATGAAGGCGATCATGCCGGCCTGATCGATGCGCTTGCCGCGGGTCAGCTCCTTGAGCTTTTCATAGGGTGATTCGATGCCGTAACGACGCATGACCGTCTGGATGGGCTCGGCCAGCACTTCCCAGTTGGCGTCCAGATCCTCGGCCAGGCGCTCGGGGTTGGCTTCCAGCTTACCCAGGCCCTTGTCCAGGGCGGCCAGGGCGATCTGGGTGTAGCCGAAGGCGGTGCCCACATTGCGCAGCACGGTGGAGTCGGTCAGATCCCGCTGCCAGCGCGAGATGGGCAGTTTGTCGGCCAGGTGGCGGAAGAGGGCATTGGCGATGCCCAGATTGCCCTCGGCGTTTTCGAAATCGATGGGATTGACCTTGTGGGGCATGGTGGAGGAGCCCACCTCACCGGCCACGGTGCGCTGCTTGAAGTAACCGAAGGCAATGTAGCCCCAGATATCCCGCGCCAGATCGATCAGGATGGTGTTGATGCCGGCCGCGGCATCGAACAGCTCGGCCATGTAGTCATGGGGTTCGATCTGGATGGTGTAGGGGTTCCAGTCGATACCCAGGGAGGTGACGAACTTTTCGGCCAGTTTTGGCCAGTCCACCTCCGGGTAGGCGGCCATGTGTGCGTTGTAGTTGCCCACCGCGCCGTTGATCTTGCCCAGGATCTTCACATCGGCGATGCGCTGGCGCTGGCGGCGCAGGCGGTGAACCACATTGGCCAGTTCCTTGCCCAGGGTGGTGGGCGAGGCGGGCTGGCCATGGGTGCGGGAGAGCATGGGGATGTCGGCAAAGGCATGGGCCATGTCCCGCAGCTTCCCGATCAGGGCATCCAGCTCGGGCAGCAGCACCTGGTCGCGGGTGTCCGCGAGCATCAGGGCGTAGCTCAGGTTGTTGATGTCCTCGCTGGTGCAGGCGAAGTGAAAAAACTCCGCCTTTTCATTAAGTTCCCGGTTATCCTTAACGCATTCCTTGAGATAGTATTCCACCGCCTTCACGTCGTGATTGGTGGTTCTCTCGATCTCCTTCACACGCGCCGCGTCACCACTGCCGAAACCCTGGATCAGGGTTTCCAACCAGGCTTTGGCCGTACTGCTGAGCGGGGGCAGTTCGGCGATGCCGGCTTCATCGGCCAGGGCCGCGAGCCAGCGCAATTCCACCAGCGCACGATAGCGGATCAGGCCCGCTTCGCTGCACAGGGGGCGCAGGGCTTCGGTCTTGGAGGCGTAACGGCCATCGAGGGGAGAGAGGGCGGTCAGCGCGTGTTCGCTCATCATGTTCCCTATATCAGTTGAGTGGGTCGGCGTTCGGAATACTGTCAGGCGATCAGGACGCCCGGCCCGACCAGGGAATCGGCCCCGTGGCAGGCGAAAATGATAAACTGCGCATTTTACACGATCGGGGCCGCTTCGCGGTTTCCAGCCGGGTGCCGGGCTTGCAGACCAGGCCTGCCGGTCACACGCCATCAACACGAATCTGAGGAGCGAGGATCATGTCGGACAAGGGTTTCCGGATCGAGAAGGACAGCATGGGTGAACTCAAGGTGCCCGAAGAGGCGCTCTGGGGTGCCCAGACCCAGCGGGCGGTGCAGAACTTCCCCATCAGTGGTCTGCACATGCCGCGCGCCTTCATCCGCGCCCTGGGCCTGATCAAGTGGTCGGCCGCCGCCGCCAACCGGGAGCTGGGCCTGCTCGACGATGCCCGCGCCGACGCCATCCAGTTTGCCGCCGAGCAGGTGGCCGAAGGCCGCCACGACGCCCACTTCCCGGTGGATGTGTTCCAGACCGGTTCCGGCACCAGCTCCAACATGAACGCCAATGAGGTGATTGCCCGCCTGGCCACCGACAAGCTGGGCGAGAAGGTGCACCCCAATGACGATGTCAACATGGGGCAGAGCAGCAACGATGTGATCCCCACCGCGATTCATGTCAGCGCCGCACTGGAAGTCAACGAGCGCCTTCTGCCGGCCCTGCGTCACCTGGCCGGCACCACCGAGCGCCGCGCCGGCGAACTGGCCGGCATCGCCAAGACCGGCCGCACTCATCTGATGGACGCCATGCCGGTGCGCTTCGACCAGACCATGGGCGCCTGGGCCACCCAGATCCGCCGTGGCTGCCAGCGGGTGGAAGCCACCCTGCCGCGCCTCTATGGCCTGGCCCAGGGCGGCACCGCCGTGGGTACCGGCATCAATGCCCATGAGGACTTCGCCGACAGCTTCGCCCGGCATCTGTCCGAGCGCAGCGGCCTGGAGTTCTTCTCCGCCGATGACAAGTTCGAGGTGATCGCCACCCAGGACACGGCCGTGGAATTGTCCGGCCAGCTCAAGACCGTGGCCGTTTCCCTGATGAAGATCGCCAACGATCTGCGATGGATGAACAGCGGCCCGCTGGCCGGCCTGAGCGAGATCACCCTGCCGGCCCTGCAGCCCGGTTCCAGCATCATGCCGGGCAAGATCAACCCGGTGATCCCCGAAGCAGTGTGCATGCTGTCGGCTCAGGTCATGGGCAATGACACCACCATTACCGTGGGCGGCCAGTCCGGCAACTTCGAGCTCAATGTGATGCTGCCGGTGATCGGCTACAACCTGCTGCAGAGCATCGAGCTGCTGGCCAACGGCAGCACCCAGCTGGCCGACAGCGCCATCGCCGGCTTCAAGGTCAATGAGGACAACCTCAAGGACGCCCTGGAAAAGAACCCCATCCTGGTCACCGCCATGAACCCGGTGATCGGTTACGAGAAGGGCGCGGCCGTTGCCAAGAAGGCCTACGCCGAAGGCCGCCCGATCCGCGACGTGGCCCGGGATGAAACCGACCTGCCGGAGAGTGAGCTGGAGCGTCTGCTGGACGCGGTGGAGCTCACCAAGGGCGGCATCAAGGGCTGATATGGCCACCGTCTCCGACCCGGGCTTGCGGCAGCGATTGCTGAGTTCGCTGGCGGGCAGCCGCCTGCCGGCGGATCTTGTCCGTGAGGCCAGGCTGGGCGTGCACGGTGATGTGCCGCCGTCGCTGGCCCGGGTGGAGCAGCCCAAATCGGCCGCCGTACTGGTGCCGGTGGTGGATCATGTCGATGCCCTGACGGTGATGCTCACCGTCCGCACGGATGATCTGCCCGATCACCCCGGGCAGATTTCTTTTCCCGGTGGCAGTTTCGAAGCCCACGACAGAGACGCCGTGGCCACGGCCCTGCGCGAAATGGAAGAGGAAGTGGGCGTGGGTGCCGAGGCGGTGACGGTCAGCGGCTACCTGCCGCCATACCTCACCATCACCGGCTTTGCGGTGGCGCCCGTCGTGGGGCTGCTGCGGCCGGATTATCAGGCCCGCCCGGATCCGTCCGAGGTGGCCGAAGTGTTTGAGGCCCCGCTGTCTTTTCTGATGGATCCGGCCAATCACGAGATCGTGCGCATGTCGGTTCGAGGCCATGATCTGGCCTATTATCAGATTGACTGGCAGGGCTATCGCATCTGGGGCGCCACCGCGGCCATGCTGGTGGGCCTGAGCCAGGTGCTGAGACCTTGAGGAGCCCATGAGCGATTCCGCTGAATCTCCCATTGATCGACTCCGGCATATCATGGCGCGCCTGCGTGGCCCGGGCGGCTGCCCCTGGGATCAGGCCCAGGACTTTTCCACCATTGCCCCCTACACCATCGAGGAAGCCTACGAGGTGGATGACGCCATTCGCCGTGGCGACATGGGGGCCTTGCGTGATGAACTGGGTGATCTGTTGCTGCAGGTGGTGTTTCATTCGCGCATGGCCGAAGAGCAGGGTGATTTCGACTTCGATGCCGTGGCGAATGCCATTGCCGACAAGCTGTGGCGGCGTCACCCTCATGTATTCGGCGACGCCAGCTATGCTTCTGAAGAGGAACAGACGGCGGACTGGGAAGCCATGAAGGCCCGTGAACGGGCACAGAAGGGTGACCATTCCGCGCTGGACGACGTGCCCCTGGCCCTGCCGGCGCTCAAGCGGGCGGCCAAGCTGGGCAAGCGGGCAAGCCGGGTGGGTTTTGACTGGCCGGATACCCGTGGCGTCGTGGACAAGATTCACGAGGAAGTGGGCGAGATCGAAGCGGAGATGGCCGCCGGCGGTGACAGGCGCCGACTCGAAGAAGAAATCGGCGATCTGCTGTTCGCCGTGACCAACCTCGCCCGGTATCTCAAGGTGGACCCGGAGAAGGCGCTGCGGGGCTGCAATGCCCGCTTTGAAGAGCGCTTCCGGCACGTGGAGCGGCGGCTGAACGAGCAGGGTCGCAGCACCGAGAGCGCGGACCTGGATGAAATGGACGCGCTCTGGGACGAAGCCAAGCAGCAGGGGAAGCAGGACGCATGAGTGCCGAGGAACTGAGCGAAGTACTGGAAGCCACCGAAGCCCCGGCGCGCCCCTGGTGGGGGCGTTATGACCTGGACGAAGGGCAGACGGGAATGCAATGGCGCATCGGCCCGCTGCAGCTGCAGGCCCGTCGCTGGCGGCAGGAGTGGCGCCTGGCCTGGCGGGAAGGCGAAGACCCGCTTTCCACCACCCTGGAACACGGTCCCCTGGACGAGCTTGATGAAGAGGGCCATACCGTGGCCCGCTATGCCTTCAGCGACAGCAGTCGCGGCCTGTATCTCAAACCGAGGCTGGCGGACCGCCCGGTGGTGGTTCGGCCGGACATTCCCCTGTATGTCCCGGGTGGCGAGGAAACGGTGATTTACGTCAGCACCTCGATCTGGGTGCAGGTGATGAATGCCGAGGAAACCGCCACCCTGACGGAAATCCCCAGTTACCGGCCCTCGGACTCCTGGTTCGGGCCCAATACCCGGGAAGGCGAGTTGTGCTATGCCTCCCGTTCACTGGCCCGTCTGCGCCTGGATGAAGTCATTCAGCGCCCCCATCGGGTGGTGTCGCCGGTGACCGTGCGCAACAAGGCCGAGGACGCGCTGCTCATCGAGCGGCTCAGCGTGCCGGTGCCACTGCTGCCCCTGTATGCCAGCAGGCAAAACCAGTTGTGGACACAGCCGATGGTCATGGAGCGCAGCGCGGACGGTAAACAGGGGGCGCTCAAGCTGGAAGAGATGCAGCTGCCGGCCGGCCTGGAGGTCACGCGTATCAGCGAGGCCCGGCAGGAACCGCCAAAGCACGGCCTGCTGCGGGCCCTGGAAAGCCTGTTTGCCTGACGACCCCCTGAGCCAATTGCGGAGCAATCATGGAAGCCACTGAATTTCTGCTGTCCGAGAAGGGCCTTCAGGTACTGCGTGCCGGGGTACTCATGATCCTGGGCCTGATCATGGCCAAGATCGGTTCGGTGATCACGCGACGGCTGAGTGAACCGTATCTGGAGCCCCAGCAGACGGCCCTGCTGCGGCGTGTGGTCTTCTACGGCATTGTCATTCTGACCCTGATGTCGGCCCTGCATCAGCTGGGCTTCAGCCTGACGGTGATTCTGGGTGCGGCCGGCATTCTTTCCGTAGCCCTGGGTTTTGCTTCACAGACCTCCGCTTCCAATCTCATCAGCGGTCTCTTTCTGATCGGGGAAAAACCATTTCGCATCGGTGATGTCATCCGGGTCGGCGAAACCCTGGGGGAAGTGCTGTCCATCGATCTCCTGTCGGTCAAACTGCGCACCTTCGACAACCTGTATGTCCGCGTACCCAATGAAACCCTGATCAAATCCGAAATCGTCAACCTCACCCGCTTTTCCATCCGTCGCCTGGAATTGAAGGTGGGGGTGGCCTACAAGGAAGACCTGGCCCGGGTGCGTGAAGTCCTGCTCAATGTGGCGGACGAATATAATTTGTGTCTGACCGAACCCAAGCCCAATGTATTGTTCCTGGGTTTCGGCGATTCCTCGCTCGACCTGCAGTTCAATGTCTGGGCAACGCGCGAGAACTTTCTCGAGCTGCGCAACAACATCCCCGAGAAGGTGAGGAACGCCTTTGATGAAGCGGGCATCGAGATTCCCTTCCCCCACCGGACACTCTATACGGGTTCCGTCACCGATCCCTTTCCCATTCGTCTTGTCGGTGGTGACAGCGATCGGCCTCCTGCCGAAGGCGAGGGCGGTTCCTGAGGACATGCCTGATCCCGTATGAGAGAGCTGATTCAAGCGATTGAAAGCCGCCTGGACGAGTGCATGCTGCGGGACGCCCGGCGCTTGCAGAAGCGCCTGGGGCGCCTCAAGCGCGCCCGTGACCGTGCGGCGGAGCTGGCCCGGCTGGAAAAACAGCTGGAACAGTCGATGGCCCGGGCTCGTTCCCGGGCGGCCCAGCCCGTTCGCCTGGACTACCCGGAAGAGCTGCCGGTCAGCGAGCGCCGTGATGACATCCGCGAGGCCATCGAAAGCCACCAGGTGGTAATCGTGGCGGGGGAGACCGGCTCCGGCAAGACCACCCAGCTGCCCAAGATCTGCATGGAGCTGGGCCTGGGCATTCGCGGCACCATCGGCCATACCCAGCCGCGCCGGGTGGCCGCCCGCAGCACGGCGGCCCGCATTGCCGAGGAAACCGGCACCGAGCTGGGCCAGCTGGTGGGCTATCGGGTGCGTTTCGCCGACCGGGTCAGCGACAGCACCCGGGTCAAGCTGCTCACCGACGGCATGCTGCTGGCCGAATCCCAGTCCGACCGGGATCTGCTCGCCTACGACACCCTCATCATCGACGAGGCCCATGAACGCAGCCTCAACATCGATTTCCTGCTCGGCTATCTGCGCCGCCTGATGACGCGGCGGCCGGAGCTCAAGATCATCATTACCTCCGCCACGCTGGACACCGAACGCTTCTCGAAGCATTTTGCGGATGCCCCGGTCATCGAAGTGTCCGGACGAACCTGGCCGGTGGAGTTGCGTTACCGTCCCCTGGGCGACCCGGAGGCGGATGAAGAGGACCTTACCCTGTCCCAGGGCATTGCCCGCGGCCTCACCGAGCTCTGGCGTGAAGGGCCGGGAGATGTATTGGTCTTCCTGCCGGGGGAGCGGGAGATCCGCGATGCCGCCGACTACCTGGGCAAGCAGTCCCTGCGTAACAGCGAGATTCTGCCCCTGTACGGGCGCCTGTCCTCGAAGGACCAGGACAGGGTCTTTCACCCGGACGGGCGCAGCCGCCGGGTCATCCTGGCCACCAATGTGGCCGAGACGTCCCTCACCGTGCCCGGCATTCGCTACGTCATCGACAGCGGCCTGGTTCGGCTCAGCCGTTACAGTTACCGCAGCAAGGTTCAGCGCCTGCCCATCGAGGGCGTGTCGCAGGCCAGTGCCAATCAGCGTTCCGGGCGCTGTGGCCGCCTGGGCCCCGGCATCTGCATTCGCCTGTATTCGGAGGAGGATTTCGAATCCCGGCCGGCCTTCACCGAGCCGGAAATCCAGCGCAGCAATCTGGCCAGCGTGATACTGCAGATGCGCCTGCTCAAGCTTGGTGACCCGGATGACTTTCCCTTTGTCGATCCCCCCGAGGAAGGCCTCATTCGCGACGGGTTTCGCCTGCTGGAAGAACTCAGGGCCCTGGATGAGCGGCGCCAGTTGACCGAGGACGGGCGCCGCATGGCGCGCCTGCCGGTGGATCCGCGCCAGGGCCGGATGCTGCTGGAAGCCGGTCGCCTGGGTTCCCTGGCCGAAGTGCTCGTGATCGTGGCGGCATTGAGCATCCAGGATCCGCGCGAGCGCCCATCCACGGCGCGGCAGGCGGCGGATGAATGCCATGCCGTGGACAGCGACCCCCGATCGGACTTTCTGGCCCTGTTCAATCTCTGGCAGCGCTACCGGCGAGAAACCGCTGGTCTATCCCGCAATCAGCGCCGCAAATGGGCGCGCCGGCAGTTTCTCGCCCCCATGCGCATGGAAGAGTGGGGCGATCTGCTGCGCCAGCTGCGTCTCGCGCTCCGTGACATGGGGCTGAAGGGCAGTGAGCAGGCGGCGGAGTACCCGGAAATTCACCGGGCGCTGCTGTCCGGATTGCTGACCCAGGTGGGTCGCAAGGGCGAGGGTCACGCCTATGAAGGGCCGCGCGGCCAGCAGTTCTGGGTGTTCCCGGGCTCCGGCCTGTTCCAGAAATCGCCCAAGTGGCTCATGGCGGCCGAACTGGTGCAGACCTCCCGCACCTTCGCCCGCACGGTGGCCGGGGTGGAGCCGCAATGGATCGAGCAGGCGGCCGGTCACATCGTCAAGCGCGAGTATTTCGAACCCCACTGGCAGGCCGGCAAGGGCCGGGTGGCCGCCTACGAGCGGGTGAGCCTGTTTGGTCTGGACCTGGTGGCGAAGCGGCGCATCAACTTCGGCCGCGTGCGCCCGCAGGAAGCACGGGAAGTCTTTCTCCGCGAGGGCCTGGTGGCGGCTCGATTGCCCGAGACGCCCGCCTTTCTGTCCCATAACCAGCGGCTGATCGAGGAAGTGCGGGAGCTGGAAGCCAAGCGCCGCCGACGGGATCTGCTGCGGGAAGAAGAGGAACTGGCCGCCTTCTATGACCGGGCAGTGCCGGCCGATATTCATGACTGGCCCGGCCTGCGTGCCTGGCTGAAGAAACAGGGCGGGGCCGGGGACAAGGCCCTGCGCATGCGCCAGGACGATGTCATGGCGCGGGAAGTGGAAAGCCTGGAAGCGAGTTTCCCAGACCATGTGAAAATCCAGGGCATCCCCGTGGCGGTGGACTACCATTTCGAGCCGGGCGGGGAGCGTGACGGGGCCACCCTGGAGCTGCCCCTGGCTCTGATCAACCAGATCAGCCAGGCGGATCTGGACTGGATGATTCCCGGCTGGCGCACGGAACGGGCCACGGCTCTGATCCGTTCCCTGCCCAAGGCGCTGAGGCGTCAGTTCGTGCCGGCCCCGGATTTCGCCGGCGCGGCCCTGGATGCCATGCAGCCCGGCGAGCCGATGAAGCTCGCCCTGGGGCGACAGCTGCAGCGCATGAGCGGCACCGAAATCCCGCAGGACGCCTGGCGCGACGAGCAGGTACCCGATTACCTGCATGTGGTGGTTCGCCTGGTGGACGGGCAGGGCAGGGCCGTCGATGAAGGCAGCGACCTGTCCGCGCTGCAGGCACGCCATGGCCACCGGGCCAGTGAATCCCTTGCCAGTGCCGAATCCGATGAATGGCCGCGGCGAAAGACGCGCCACTGGGATTTCGGCCGCATTCCCAATGAAGTAGCGGTGGAGCGCCACGGCGTCACCGTGACCGCCTGGCCCGCGCTGCGTGATACCGGCAGCGAGGTGGAACTGGTGCTGCATGATGACCGGCCCAGCGCCGATGCCCTGAGCCATGGCGGCATCCGGCGTCTCGTGGCCTTGCGCCTCAAGCAGCAGGCGGATGCCGTGCGCAAGCTCAAGGGGCTCGATCGCATTGCCCTTCGCTTTCGCAAGCTGGGTGACCGCAAGACACTGGAAGAGGCCCTGCTGCGGCTGACGCTGGATGAGGCCGTGCTGGACGGGGAAGAGCAGCCGCGTGACGAGGCCGGGTTCGAGGCCCTCTGTCGCCAGCATTCCGCCGACATCATCCCCACCGGCGAGCGCTGGCGCGACTGGCTGGAGACGGTCATGAAACAGCATGACGATATCCGGCGCCGCCTCTCGGGCCGCATGAATCCGGTACTGCTCAAGGCCGCCCGGGAAATCGGCGAGCAGCTGGACTATCTGATCTTCCCGGGTTTTCTCGACGGCATCGCCCGCCAGCGCCTGAGCGCCTATCCCCGCTATCTCCAGGCGGTGGAAAAACGCCTGGATCGCCTGGAGCAGGGCAACCCCAGGGATCAGAAGCTCTCCGCGGCGATTCGTCCGCACCAGGAACGCCTGCGCCAGCGATTCCCCGAAGCGGCGGACCAATGCCGACACGACCCGGACTCACCGCTGCTGCATTACCGCTGGATGGTGGAGGAATACCGCGTGTCCCTGTTCGCCCAGGAGCTCGGTACCGATATCCCGGTCTCGGCCCAGCGCCTGGATCGCGCCTGGGCCAATTACTGATGGGCCAATTGTCGATTGGTCTGATCGTCCCGGAGGATGAAATTTCAGGCGGCTGGGATTAAGCTGGTACGAATTGCTTGCGAATTCCATTGCCACGGCTGCCGGCCCCAGGCCGCGAAGAAAGGAGAAAGGGATGAAAATCGGTGTGGTCATCGACTCCGCCTGCGATTTGCCGAGAAGCTACATCGACAAATACGGCCTGAGCATCCTGCCCATTCGCCTGCATTTCGGTGACGAGCTCTTCGTGGACGAGCGGGACCCCCAGGCCACCATGCGCTTCTACCAGCGCTACCTGGCCAACAAGGAAACCGAAGCCGAGACCGAACCACCGAGTCCGGACGAGATCAAGAAGCTCTTTCTGGACAAGCTCGTACTCGAGTACGACCGGGTGCTGGTGATCACCCTGTCGAAATCCCGCAGCCTGACCTTCGAGAACGCCACTCAGGCCTCCTATGGCGTGATGAATGAATACAAGGGCGTACGGGAAAAGAACGGCATCGACCGCCCCTTCGCCATGCGGGTGCTGGACAGCAAGACCCTGTTCACCGGCCAGGCCGTTCTCATTCACGAAACCCTCAAGATGATCCGCAAGGAAAATCTTCCGCTGGAGAAACTGCGGCCCGAGATCGAGGCCCTCAGTGAGAACGTCTACGGCTACCTCATCCCCGAAGACCTCCACTACGTCTACCACCGGGCCCGCACCAAGGGTGATCGCAGCGTCAGCTGGCTCAGCTTCAAGCTGGGCTCCGCCTTGGACATGAAACCCATCATCCAGATGAACCGGGGCGAGAGTGAAGCCATCAAGAAGATCCAGGGCTTCGACAGCGCCGTCTCCGTGCTCCTCGACGACACCATGGAGAAAATCCGCAACGACGAGCTCAAGACCAACACCATCTGCATGAGCTATGCCGGCAACCCGGAAGTCATCAAGAAACACCCCAAGTACATGGAACTGGCCCGCTTGACCAAAAAACACGGCATCGAAACCATGCTCGCCGTCATGAGCACCACCGCCGGCATCAACGTCGGCCCGGGCTCCTTCTCACTGGCTTATATCAAGAAGGAATGATCTGCCTGGCGTGTCACTCACGCTCACCCGGTTCCCTTTTTCCTTCGGCCCGTCAGCTACTTAACCGTGGTCGCTTCGGCCCGGCGCTTCCTCACCTGGGAGCAACCGACCATAGCCAGGCTTGCGATTTTCATTTTCCTTGGCTAGGGTAAAAAAGGTTTCCGGCATTGGCTGTGGTCGAGGGCCCGGTGATGTTGATGCTGACCACCACGGCCATCGACATCGACGAAGAGCTGTTAAATCGCTGCCTGGTGCTGACCGTGGACGAGAGCCGCGACCAGACCCGCCGAATCCAGGCCCGGCAGCGACAGGCCCGCACCCTCGATGGCCTCTTGGCCGGGCAGACGGCCGAAGCAGTGAGAACGCTCCACCGCAACGCCCAGCGTCTGCTAAAACCCTTGGCCGTGGTCAATCCTTACGCCGAGCATTTGAGTTTTTTGGACGAGCGAACAAGAACCCGACGAGACCACCAAAAATACCTGACCCTGATCGATGCCATTGCCCTGCTGCACCAGCATCAGCGGTCCATCAAAACCGTCGAGCACCGGGGCCGGGCGGTCGAGTATGTGGAAGTCGAACCTTCTGACATCGCCCTGGCCAACCGCCTGGCCCATGAAGTGCTGGGCCGCAGTCTCGATGAACTGCCGCCGCAGACGCGACAGGTCTTGGGCGTGATCTGTGCCTGGGTGGACGAGAAAATGCAGGCGGAAAAGCTGGAGCGGGCCGAGGTGCGCTTTACCCGGCGCGATATCCGGGAAGCCTCGGGCCTGTCCAACAGCCAGGTGGCCCTGCACCTGGACCGGCTGGTCGAGTACGAGTACCTGGCCCTCCACCACGGCCGCAACGGCCGGCGGTTTGTCTATGAACTGCTCTTTGATGGCGAGATCGCCGACGACGGCCGCCGGCTGCCGGGGCTGATTGATCCCGAAAAACTGGCTGCGACGGCGAACCTTTCGGACCTGGAAGACACGCTTCCGGCCTGCTTCCGGGGTACTTCCGGGCTGCTTTCGGGGCAGGAACGGAGTGCTGAAAATCCGGCCAAGCCCAGCAACGGCAAGGCCTCCGGCGATTCCATTGTCTCGGAGCCTGAAAACGCATATCCCGGGAGCAAAAAAACGAGCGCGTCATACCGTACTTCTTCTTTAGCCGCTTTAGCTGCTAAGGATGAAAAACCACAACCCACCGCCCGGGCCACGCGGAGCGCCTGATGCCGTATGTGGACCGCAACCCGGCCCCGCCTTCGGACCCGCGCTCGCTTCAGGCCTATGTGCACGCCTACATCGAGCATCTGACGGCCCGTCACTACGCCCGCCAGAGCGTGCAGTACAAGCGCGCCTCCTTGATCTGGTTTCTGGACTGGTGCCGGGAACGGGGCATTGAAAGAATCCACGAGATCACCCGCCCGGTGCTGCAACGCTATCAGCGCCACCTGTATCACGCCCTTGGCCGCAACGGAAAACCGTTATCCGTCCAGAGCCAGTGCAATCGCCTCACGGCGATTCGCACCTGGTTCAAGTTCCTGATGCGCGAGAACCTGATCCTCTACGACCCGGCCTCTGAGCTGGAATTGCCCAAGCGGGAAAAGCGCCTGCCCAAACACACGCTCACCGCCGAGGAGGCCGAAAAGATCATGAGCCAGCCGGATGTCGGCACCCCGGCCGGGCTGCGTGACAGAGCGATGCTTGAAGTGCTGTATTCCACCGGCATCCGCCGGGCCGAGCTTCTGAACCTGGAGCTGGCCGACATCAACCACGCCGCCGGGATTCTGGCCATCCGCCAGGGCAAGGGCCGCAAGGACCGTTTCGTGCCCATCGGCGAGCGGGCGCTCGCCTGGATCGACAAATACCTCGACGACGGCCGCGCCGTGCCGGCCACCGAGACCGGCCCGGTGTTTGTGGACGAGACGGGCCGCCCGCTGGACCCGCACCGGGTCTCCAGAGCCGTGAAAAAGTACATTGGCCAGGCCGGTGTGGAGAAGGAAGGCCGCTGTCATCTCTTTCGCCACACCATGGCCACGCTGATGCTGGAGAACGGGGCGGATCTGCGCTACATCCAGCAGATCCTGGGTCACGCCCACCTGTCCACGACCGAGATCTACACCCATGTGGCCATTCACAAACTGAAACAGATCCACAGCGCCACCCACCCGGCAACCCTGCCGGAAGGCGTCGCCGACCGGCTCAAGACCGCCCGGGGTGAGGCCTCGGACGACGAACCCACCGCCCAGGATGTCTTAGACGCCCTGGACCGCGAAGCGATGGAAGACAACGAAGAGGAGCGCTAGAATGGCAATCATGGCGACGACATTTAAACAACAGGCCCACGAGCTGATCGACCGGTTGCCGGAAACGGCGGGCTGGGAGGATCTGGCCGAGACTGTCGAGACCATCCTCGACATCGAGGCCGGTCTGGCCGACAGCGCGGCCGGTCGCGTGACCGACCACGCCGAGGTACTGCGCGAGTTTGGACTGGACAAGTGAGGCTTGTCTGGACCGCCCGGGCGCGGGCCCGTCTGCGCCAGATCCACGGCTATATCGCCCGAGAAGATCACCCCCTCAATGCCGAGCGCGTCGTCGAGCGCATCACCCGCCGTGTCGAGCCATTGCTTGAGCATCCCCGCCTGGGACGCGTGGTTGAACGCTACCAGCGCGAGGACATCCGAGAACTCATCGAATCGCCGTATCGGATCATCTACCTGATCGCCGACGACCGCATCGACATCCTCACCGTGCGCGATACCCGCCGATTGCTGCCCCGGCGTCTGGACGAGCTGTAGCCGACCGACGGTTTTTTCCTCTTAGCCGCCCTCGACCCTCCGACCCGCCCGTCACGGCGCTTGCACAGTGCGCCCGGCGCAGCGCTTCAGCCGCTCCGCGTCTTCCGCGGCGCCGGCCGCCCGCAAGCGCCGCGCCGGGCTCCCCTCGTGCCCGCCGCCCATGCATCGACTTCGTTGACCGCCCTGGAAAGAGTCGGTGCCCGCCAGCTTCGCTCGCGGGCGTTTGATTGGTTAAGGCCCGGCACAGACTCGCGGGGCGAGACTGTGCCGGGCCACACCCCCCATCCCCCTCAAGGGGGCTTTGGCGGCCAGCCAAACATAATGCGGGGGATTATGCGCAGTCGGCCGGCGGCACTCGGGCTGCTCGCCCGGCGCCGCCGCCCGCCTGTCCGCTTCGCCGCATAATCCGCACTATGTTCACCTGGCCGCGCGGCGAACTCCGCTTCGCTGCGTCCGCCGTAAGGTGCGGCTTCGCCGCTCTTTGGTTTGATCCCCACCCGGCCAGAGGCCGGCTTACGCTCCCGCCTTGAGCGGCCCGGCCACCCGCCCTGGGGTGCCAGCGTCACGCTTTACCGCTACACTGAACCTCAGAAGAAAACCGTGCCTCGGGCTGAAAAACCGCCTCTAGGAAAATTTTTCGGCCCCGGCATTCGCGTCGGGAAAAACGGCGGCTAAGTAGAGGAAGCATCAGGGAAAAATCACTGCTCTCGCTATGACGGGCGTCAGGTGCGCTGGTTTTCACAAATGGGGCGGTGAGTGCGGCGTTTGCTTTTGCGGTTGGGCAGGCGGCTCAGAGCGGAACCGTGGCCAGCGTATCAAGCGAAGCCGTCACAGATGCTCGTCTTTCAAGGTGCGTAGCCGATTCCAGTTGCACAGGCGCTGACGGGTACGAGTTAGCCAGAAGATATGAAAATGACACAGGCCTGAGAGCCGCTCTATTTGTCAACGAAGAAGGGAGTGCGGTTCTCGCTTTTAGAGGAACCAGATTTTTTAGTATTCGGGACTGGATAGCCAATTTCAGGCAGGCATTTGGCTTAGCAAGTAGTCAGTACGAGTCTGCTATTTTAACTGCACGGCAGCTGCATAGGGATTATGGTGGAAACATTCGATTTACAGGCCATTCTCTAGGTGGCGGTTTGGCCGCCGCTGCTGCCATTCACACGGACGCGAGCGCTCGTGTGTTCAATGCTGCAGGCTTGCATGATAATACGTTGGGTGATTTCTCTAGCGAAAGAGGTAGCGTTACGCATTATTACAGCTCGACGGATGCATTGAGAGCCGGTAATGCATTAACACCGGCTAGCGTGCCAGGCACTCAAAGATCTTTGGGACCCGCTGGGCTTCATGGGATGCGGGGCGTTTGTAGAGCGATGGGATGCTGACTCATGAGAACATTCATCTATGTGATGGCTTTCACTGCAGTTTCTTTGACTATTGCAGTGGTGCTGGGATCAAACTCTATTTCTGGTGAGAACGCCATGGGAAGCGAGGTAGATTCAAAACCTGTTGCGCATATGTCCGCTAGGGAGATGTTTCCAGATAGGCGGGTTCGGGCATTAGCAAGAGCGGCCGGGAGGGGGAGCATTGACCGTATTGATGGGCTTGTTGAGAAAAGCATTGATGTAAATTATCAGGGTCGCCGGGGCGCAACGCCTCTGTTTTGGGCGATGCAGAATGCGGCTGGGTTTCGTAGGTTGTTGGAACATGGCGCCAATCCAAATGTCGTGTTCGACGATGGTGGCTCCGTAATGCATTGGGCAGCACGGGCAGAGGATTCTGACATCCTGAAGACAGCTTTGGAGTTTGGTGGCGACCCCAATTTAGTGGCCGGGGAAGAAGGGATTACGCCCATTTTTCGTGCTTTGACCAACAGGCGAGCGATAGAAATCTTATTGGAGTCAGGAGCAAACATCGACGCGCAGAAGCGCGGGTGGAAGCTCGGCGATAGAAGAATTGGCGGTGGAATTACTCCTGTTATGGAAGCAGCAGACCTGGCGCAATTTGACATTGTGCTCTTCCTTCTCGAAAGCGGCGCAGATTTCCGAATTGAGAGCGATAGAGGTGATACGCTGGCTGATTTAGTCGCCAGCTATCAAGGTGCGTTTAAGGCTGGAAGTAGCACTGAAAAGGCGTACAAGGAGGTTATTGTATGGTTATGTGATAGAGGGGTGTCTATGCCTGAGTCTGAATGCCAGTAGAATGAAGGCAGGAAGGAACAGGAAGGAAAGAAAGCGACAGGCATTCACAGAACACAGAACAGCAAGAAAGAACAGCAAGAACAGAGACATCCATTACTTTTCTGGGGTGCTTTTTGCGTCCGCCGGAATGTTCCCATCGGCTAATCGCTTGTTCGGTGGGGATCGGACGATAAGTTTGGCCTCATTCAGCTGAAATTGGGGGGCAACGGGGTCGATCCTCGAAAGCCAGGCAGGGGAGGCTCGCCTTGGTTGGCGGCAGGTGTGTGAATCTGGGGTTTTGAGGATTTGCCCTAACCGGGCTCAGGAAACAACTGCCGGGCAAAGCCCAGGCCCTTGAAAAAGGCTCTTCCGAATTGTTCGGCCGCTACCCGGATGGCTGAAGCCCGCCCTACCGCGTGATGGAACTGTAGTCTCTGCCCCCCGGCGGATGGCGCGCATCCAGGTACGGCCGTCGACCTCCAGGCGGTCCAGAATGGGTGGCAGGTCCTCCGGTATGGCTCCGCGCTTGCCTTCACGGACAATCCGCCCGCTCCAGTCAACAAGCTCGATGTAGTCGTCCAGACAGAAGGGGAGACCATCCGGCCCATCCCGGCGCTCATCCCCGGCGAAATCCAGCAAGCGGGGTGTTTCTTCAGCCCGTTGAGCCCGGTCTTTCCCCATAACCTCCCGAATCCGCTGCTGAATGGCCGTGTGATCGGATTTTTCGGGTGTTTCAGCGATATAGCGCTGGACGAGAACGGGGAGCGAGAACAGGCGCTCCCAGTGCTATAGAGTAGGGCGCTTTTCTCGTCAATCCGATTGGGTTAGTGAGCGCCATAAAAAAGCCGCGCATGAGCGCGGCTTTTTTTTGGGAGTTTCTCGGGCTTACTTGTCCTTGCCGCCCTTGAGCTTGCTCATTAAAGGCTCGATCAGATCCATGGGCAGCGGGAAGACGATGGTGGAGCTCTTTTCGCCGGCCACGTCCCCCAGGGTCTGCAGATAGCGCAGCTGCATGGCCTGTGGGTTGGCTACCAGCATGTCGGCGGCTTCCACCAGCTTTTCGGCGGCCTGTTGCTCACCCTGGGCGTGAATCACCTTGGCGCGACGGGTACGTTCCGCTTCGGCAATAGGGGGTTGGATTCAACGGTCCGAGTCGGCCAGGCCTAACCGGGCTCAGGAAACAATTGCCGGGCAAACCCCAGGCCCTTGAAAAAAGGAAAGAACAAGGACATCCATTACTTTTCTGGGCTGCTTTTGTGTCCGATGGAATGTCCCCATCGGCTAGTCGCTTCTTCAGTGGGGGTCGGCCAATAAGTTTGGCGTCATTCAGCTGAAATGGGGCAGGAGCTGGGTCGATCCGCGAGAGCCAGACAGGCGAGGTTCGCCTTGGTCGGCAGCAGGTATGTGAATTGGATGCTTAGAGGGGCAGGCCTAACCAGGCTCAGGAAACAACTGCCGGGCAAAGCCGAGGCCCTTGTAGAAAGCCCGCGCGAATTGCTTGGCCAACACCCGACTAGCTAAGATGCTGAGGCCCAAGGGATGAACAATCAAAAAAAAGCCGCGCCCAAGCGCGGCTTTTTTTGCATTTGCAGGATATGGCGGCGCGTTACTTCTTGTCACCTTCCAGCCTGGCCATGAGGGGCTTGAGCAGGTCCATGGGCAGGGGGAAGACGATGGTGGAGCTCTTCTCGCCGGCGACGTCGCCCAGGGTCTGCAAATAGCGCAGCTGCATGGCCTGGGGGTTGGTGACCAGCATGTTGGCGGCTTCCACCAGGTTTTCGGCGGCCTGCTGCTCACCCTTGGCGTGGATGACCTTGGCGCGCCGGTTACGCTCGGCTTCGGCCTGCTTGGCGATGGCGCGGATCATGCTTTCGTCGAGATCCACATGCTTGATCTCCACGTTGGTGACCTTGATGCCCCAAGCGTCGGTCTGGCTATCCAGGATGCTCTGGATATCCGCGTTCAGCTTGTCACGCTCGGCGAGCATTTCGTCCAGGTCGTGCTTGCCGAGGACGGAGCGCAGAGTGGTCTGGGCGAGCTGGCTGGTGGCGTCGAAGACATTGGCGACCTGGATGACGGCTTTTTCCGGATCGATGATGCGGAAGTAGATCACCGCATTGACCTTGACCGAGACGTTGTCCTGGGAAATGACATCCTGACTGGGCACATCCAGCACGATGGTGCGCAGGTCGACCTTGACCATTTCCTGGATGAGCGGGATCACGATGATCAGGCCGGGGCCCTTGACCTTGTAGAAGCGGCCGAGCATGAAGATCACGCCGCGTTCGTATTCGTTCAGGATCTTGAACATGCTGACGAGCAGCAGGATGATGATCCCGATCACGCCGAAAAGAATGTATGTGGACATTATCTGCTCCCTGTTGGATTCACGGGAATGAAATCATTACCGGGTTGATTCGACAGTTTCCTGTTCTTCGTCCAGCGGCTGCACTTCCAGCACCAGGCCGTTGAGGTCGGTGACGCGCAGTTTATCACCCTTACGGACCGGCTTTGTGGATCGTGCCCGCCACAATTCGCTGCGAACCCAGACCTGGCCACTTTCCTCGAAGTCCTCCCGCGCCGTGGCCACCAGGCCAATCATTTCCTCGTGGCCGGAGACAACCGGCGATCGTCGGGCCCGCAGGGCAAAGCCAATGATGGAGAAGGTCAGCAGGCCGCCGATAATGCTCACCGTGGCGATCAGCGGAAGGGGAATGCCAAAGCCGGGCACGTCAGTATCCATGAGTATGATCGACCCTATGACGAAGGCGATGAGCCCACCGATACCCAGTATGCCGAAACTGGGCACGAAGGCTTCGCTGATGATGAGAATCAGGCCCAGCGCGATGAGTGCGAATCCGGCGTAGTTGACGGGCAGAATCTGGAATGCGAACAGCGCAAGGAGCAGACAGATGGCGCCGACCACGCCGGGCACAATCGCCCCCGGGTTGTAACCCTCGAAAATGAGGCCATAGATGCCAATCAGCATCAGCAGGTAGGCCACCGTCGGGTTGGTCAGGACACTGAGCAGCTCTGTGCGCCAGTCCGGATCCTGCCGTTCCAGGGACATGCCCTCCGTGTTAATGCGGATCTTCCCGGAAGCGACATCCACTTCCATGCCGTGAATCTGTGTCAGGAGATCCTCGAAGTCATTGGCGACCACGTCGATCACGTTCTGTTCCAGTGCCTCGCGGGAATTCAGGGTAGCGGCTTCACGCACGGCCTTTTCAGCCCAGTCGGCATTTCGATCCCGCCGCTCGGCAAGGCTGCGAATGTAACTGACGGCATCATTCAGGGCCTTGCGCTCGGCATCTCCCCGCGGCTGCGACCGTTCCCGGTCTTCTTCGTCCTCGTCGGCGGGTTCGCCGGGTGCGCCGCCAATCTGGACCGGGGTGGCTGCACCCAGCGAGGTGGCGGGTGCCATGGCGGCAACATGGCTGGCATACATGATGAAGGTGCCGGCGCTGGCCGCGCGGGAGCCGGACGGGTAGACGAAAGTGGCCACCGGGATCTCAGCGGCAAGAATGGCCTTGTTGATTTCCCGGGTGGTGTCCACGAGACCGCCCGGGGTATCCATCTGCAGGATCACCAGTTTTCTGCCCGCCTCTTCGGCGTCGGCAATGCCGCGCCGGACGTAATCCAGTGTGGCCGGGCCGATGGCCCCCTGCACCTGGAGGATCACCCCGTGGCCGCCACGTTCCTGCTCCGGAACCGGATCACCTGATTCTTCCGCACCCAGCCAGGCCGTGGCCAGGAGCAGGGTTCCTGTGACAATGAAGAGCAGGGCGGCGCTGATTCCTTGGCGTTTCATGGTGCCCCCGATCGGCAGAAGTTGGCTGTACCTTTGTTCTCAATCGCCATAAAAGCATAATGGCGAGCATCAACACAAACCCCCTGTCAGGAGAGGACGCCTGATGCCCGGACGTTTCTGGATGCTGATGTGCCTGATCATACTGCCGCTTGGCTCGCAGAGTCATGCGCAGGATCAGGCAGAAACCGAATTCGAGGGCCGTGTGGCCCTGGTTCTGAGCGGTGGCGGGGCTCGGGGTGCGGCCCACGTGGGTGTGCTCAGGGTAATGGAAGAGCTGAATATTCCCGTGGATATGATCGTGGGAACCAGCGGCGGCGCCATCATCGGGGGGCTCTACGCCGGTGGCTGGTCACCGGACGAAATTGCCGAATGGCTGGACACAATGGACTGGGAGGTGGCCCTCTCCGACCGCTTGCCACGCCGCCGGCTTGCCTATCGCGCCAAGCAGGATGATGCACGCTTTCTTTTCGATCTGGAGATCGGGGTCAGCGAGGGGCGGCTGACGTTGCCCCAGGCCCTGATCGAGGGGCGGAATCTGGCATTCATACTGGAACAGGCGACGTCGCGAACGGCCGAGATCGACGATTTCGACCGCCTGCCCATTCCATTCCGGGCCGTTGCCACGGATCTGGAGAGCGGCGACAAGGTGATCCTGGACAAGGGGCGGCTGTCACACGCCATCCGTGCCAGCATGGCGGTACCGGGCGTTTTTTCCCCTGTCGAGCTGGACGGGCGCCTGCTTGCCGATGGCGGCCTGGCGGAAAACCTCCCCGTGAGCGTGGCCCTGGACATGGGTGCGGATGTGATCATCGCGGTGAACGTGGGCGCCAAACTGCTGGAGCGGGAGCAGCTTGGTGACATTTTTGCCCTTTCCGGACAGGTCACCAGCTTGATTACCCACCGCAATGCCAGGGAATCCATGGGGCTGCTGGAACCGCAGGATGTGCTCATCGAGCCCGAGCTTGAGGGCATCGGTGGACAGCAGTTCGAGCGCAGCCGTGAGGCCGCGGCGCACGGTGAACGAGCAGCCCGGCAGGCGCGTTCCCAGCTGGAAACACTCAGCCGGGATGAAGCCACATTCGAGCGCTTTCTGGAACGACAGCGGCGACCCAGCAATGAGATTGGCACCCTCGAGGCGATCCGCATCAGCGGTCTCCAGCGCCTGTCCGAAAACCGTGTTCTGGCCCTGATGGAAACCCGGGAGGGGGAGGAACTTGCGCTTGATCGACTGCAGTCAGACCTAGGGCGGCTGCAGCGCATGGGAGAGATTGCGGCGGTGGATTTTCGCACGGTGGAGTCCGAGAACGGGATCACGCTCGAGCTGAACATTCGGGAACGGGACAGGGGCCTGCACCATGTTCGCCTGGGTCTGGAAGTATTCGATGAGTTCGACGGCAGTGCCCAGTACAACCTGCGAATGGGGCATACACGCCCCAGCATCAACCGCCTGGGTGCCGAATGGCGCAATGAAGCTCAGATTGGCCGGCAGCGGGGGCTTCGGACCGAGTTCTACCAGCCGCTGTCACCCGGTGGACGCCTGTTCCTGGCGCTTCCCGCTTTTCATGAGGCGGAGACCTTTGCGGTGTATGACGAAGGGGAGGGACGGGCGGAGTTCAGTCGCCGGAGAACGCGTGCGGGGATTGATCTTGGGTCTGCCCTCGGCCCGCATGGCGAACTCCGCCTGGGTGCCTGGCGCAGCCGGATCAGTTCCGAATCCCGAATTGGTGACGGCAGCGAGGGTGGCCTTGAACGGGATCTGGGTGGCTGGCGGGTAGCCTTGAATTTCGATCGCCTGGACGACGCGGAATGGCCCCAGGAAGGGCAGCTACTCAGTGCCAATCTGGAAGGTACGAGGACGGGCTGGGGTGCCGATCAGAGCTACCGTCTGGCCACGGCCGAGTATGCCCAGTACTGGGCCGTCAATCAGAACCGCCTGCTGCTCGGCATGGAGTGGGGTGAATTCAATGCACCGTTACCGTTCCAGCAACACCTTGAGCTTGGCGGCCCGTTCTCGATCAGCGGGTATCGTCGGGGAGAGCTTCGTGGTGAGCGCGTTGCGGCCCTGCGCGGCCTGTGGTTTCGTCAGTTGGGCTCGGCGGATGTGGCCGGACGCGGGGGAGCGCTCTATGCCGGCATCGGCCTGGCCTCCGGCGGCGCCTGGCAGCATGGCGAGGGTTTCAGCAGTGACAAGCTGGTTCACGGCGGGAAAGCCTTTCTGGGAGCCGATACGCCCCTGGGCCCGGCGGTGTTCGGTTTGACATTGAGAGAAGACGGCGACCGGGGCGTCTTCCTGACCCTGGGCCTGCCCATCCACCGGCCAAGACCTGCATCGGCAACATGGTAGAATCGCCGCCTTTCCCAATCTGTGATCCAGCGAGGTTGTCGTGAGCGAAAACCGGCCGAACCCGTCCCCCGATTGTGTACGTATCATTACTACCGGCGGCACCATCGACAAGATCTATTTCGATGCCCGCAGTGAATTCGAGGTGGGCGATCCGGTCATCGGCACCGTGCTGGAAGAAGCCTTGGTGGGCCTGCCCTGGGTGATCGAGCCGTTGATGCAGAAGGACAGCCTGGAGATGAGCGACCAGGACCGGGAGCGCATCCGTGAGGCCGTGCATTCCTCAAGCGAACGTCACATTCTCATTACCCACGGCACCGACACCATGAGCGACACGGCAGCGGCCATCGGTGATACCTGCGGCAAGGTCGTGGTCCTGACCGGCTCCCTGAGCCCGGCCCGTTTCCGCTCCACGGACGCCATCTTCAATA
Source organism: Natronospira bacteriovora (assembly GCF_030848495.1). NCBI lineage: Bacteria > Pseudomonadati > Pseudomonadota > Gammaproteobacteria > Natronospirales > Natronospiraceae > Natronospira > Natronospira bacteriovora. The sequence goes on along the minus strand of NZ_JAVDDT010000010.1, from coordinate 41,668 downwards.
TCGGCGCGGCATTCGCCGCCGTGCAGGCCCTGCCGCCCGGCACCTGGGTGTTCATGAACGGTCAGGTATTCCCGGCAGGGCAGGTACGCAAGAACCGGGAAACGAATCGCTTCGAGGGCCTTTAACCGGCCAAAGGCCGCTCGTTGTCGTAATCGTAATCGGTTTTTCACAAGCCACGAGTGACGAGCTAGGAGCAAACACCGAAAAACCGGCACTGCCCGGTTTTCCTTCTTTTGCTCGCCGCTCGTAGCTCGTTGCCCCTTTCAAATTCCGATTACGACAACGACAACGACAACGACAACGACAACGATTATCAGACGTAGTAGTCCAGCTCTTCCTGCGCCTTCAGCAGATCCCTTAGTTTGTGCGGGTCGTCACCGAAGAAATACACCAGACCCCAGTGAGTACCGAACGCCGTGCGTTTGGTTACGGTATTGGCCAGGGGCTCGTTCAGGTCATGCCACTCGTAATAGGGGTGGTTTTCGGTTTCCTCCGGTATCTCCAGCTTGCTCACCACGCGGCGGCGGGGATAGACGCCGAAGCAGCCGGCATGGCCCTTGGCGTCCACCACTTCCCGGGGGAAGAAGTTGTCGATTTCCTCTTCCGTGGATTTGGGGTCGAAGCACAGCACCAGGGCCTGATAGGCATTGAAGCCGTAGGCCCGCTCCAGCAGCTCGAAGACCTTGAAGCCCGGCGGGCGGTAGGCCACTTCGCCGAAGTACATGGTGCCGTCACTGGTGACGAAATACTCCGGGTGAATGAAGCCGAACTGGATGTCAAAGGTCTTGATGAGCTTTTCGATCTCGCGGGTGATACCCTCGCGCCAGCTTTCCAGTTCGAGCGTGGCGGGCACGAACACCGAATAGCCCAGCGTCACGTACTCCGAGATGTTCAGGAACTTGATCTTGCCGTTGTAGACCCAGGCCTCCACGGCGAACTCCCAGCCGTCCAGGTGGCTCTCCATGAGCACCGGAAATTCCTCTTCCGGGATCAGGTCCACTTCATCCGGTGTGCGGATGACCCGGTGCCCCAGGCAACCGGCCTTGTCGAAGGCCTTGAGATGGATGGGGTCATTCGGGTCGCCATCCAGCTTGAGCAGCGTCTGGTTGACGCGCTTGAGGAAGCGCACCACATCATCCCGGTCATGGGCTTCCTCGAAAATACCCACGCGGATGCCCCCCAGCTGGGCGCGGCGCTTCATCAGGGCCTTGTCGCGCATGAGAATCGCCTGGCCGTACAGGCGGGGATTGTCCATCAGCACGGAGTTGATGGCGCCGGCCCATTCCACGGTTTCCTCGAACAGGGGAATGGCCACGTCCACCCCTTCTTTCTTCAGGGTCTGGGCGATCTCCATGGAGCGGTCATTGAGGCGTTCGAAATCCCAGGGAATATAGGGGATTTCGTGTTTTTGGCAGTATTCCTCCGCCCAGGGCGGGGCGACGACGACATATCGGCGATCAAAGTCATCCAGTGCCTCAATGGCGTTGAGGCTCCAGCCCAGCAATGCGATATAGCCTTTATCGGGATTCTTCTTCATCGGATGAACCTCCCATGGCTTCCATGATTGCGCGCGGGTGGTTGATTTACCTTACACCCCTTGGCGGAGGAGTGCGAACCGCGGCTCGGCATGCTGGTGTGGCGGGAAGGGGGGGTGTTTGCCGTCGTGAGTGTGTCCGGTTTTTTTTGAGGAAAGCCTGGTAAATGCCGATTACGACTACGACGTACGATTACGCGGGCCGGGGTAACTGAAGGTTCTGGGGGTGTAAAAAAGGCCCGCCGAGGCGGGCCTTTATCGGGACAATCAAGGATCGATGTGAATCAACCCAGGTCGAACTTGATGCCCTGGGCCAGCGGCAGTTCGGTGCCGTAGTTGACCGTGTTGGTCTGACGGCGCATGTACTGCTTCCAGGCGTCAGAGCCGGATTCCCGGCCGCCGCCGGTGTCTTTCTCGCCACCGAAGGCGCCGCCGATTTCGGCGCCGGAGGTGCCGATATTGACGTTGGAGATACCGCAGTCACTACCTTCGCAGGAGAGGTAGCGCTCGGCATTCTGAAGCTTGTCGGTGAAGATGGCGGACGACAGGCCCTGGGGCACGCCGTTCTGCATCTCGATGGCCTCGTCCAGGGTCTTGTAGGACATGATGTAGAGAATCGGCGCAAAGGTTTCGGCCTGCACGATGGCCATGTCATTGCGCGCCTTGACGATGGTGGGCTCAACGAAATGACCGTCACCGTCGATGCGCTTGCCGCCACACAGAATCTCGGCATCCTTCTCGCCCTTGATGGTCTCGATGGCCGCTTCATAGTTCTTCACGGCCGTCTCATCGGCCAGCGGGCCCATCAGGGTGTCGGCAGCCAGTGGGTTGCCGATGCGCACGGTCTTGTAGGCGCCCACCAGCTTCTCGGTCAGCTCGTCCACGATGCTCTCGTGGGCGATGACGCGGCGGGTGGAGGTGCAACGCTGGCCGGCAGTACCCACGGCGCCGAAGGCGATGGCGGGAATGGCCATGTCGAGATTGGCGGTTTCGTCCACGATGATGGCGTTGTTGCCACCGGCCTCGATCAAATAGCGTCCCAGGCGGCTGGCCACGGTGGGGGCCACCTTCTTGGCGACTTCACTGGAACCGGTGAAGGAAAGCAGGTTGACCCGCTCGTCTTCCACGAAACGCTTGGCCAGTTCGTTGGTGTCGTCGGTGAACAGGGTGAAGATGGCCGGGAAGCCGTTCTTTTCCAGCACTTCATTGCAGAGCTTCTGCACGGCCACGGAAATCAGTGGCGTCTTGGGGGAACCCTTCCAGACATTGGTGTTGCCGCAGACCGCGGAGATGAAGGTGTTCCAGGACCACACCGCCACCGGGAAGTTGAAGGCGGTGATCACGCCCACCAGGCCCAGGGGATGCCACTGCTCGAAGAGGCGGTGATCCGGGCGCTCGGAGTGGGTGGTCATGCCGTAGAGCATGCGCGACTGGCCGACGGCGAAATCGGCAATGTCGATCATTTCCTGGACTTCACCGTCACCTTCCTGCTTGATCTTGCCCATTTCCAGGGAGACCAGGCTGCCCAGCTCGTCCTTGCGGGCACGCAGGGCTTCACCCATCAGGCGAACGGCTTCGCCGCGCTGGGGGGCGGGAATCTTGCGCCATTCCAGGAACAGTTCCTTGGCTTCGGTGATCACGGTCTCGTACTCGGCTTCCGTGGTCACACGCACCTTGCCGAGCAGTTCGCCGGTGGCCGGGTTGTAGGACTCGAGGAAACGGGCGTTCTTGTCTTCCAGCCAGCCCGACTTGGCGGCATAGGTGCCGGCGTTCTCGGCCTCAAGGCCGAAGGCCGCCAGAATGGATTTGGGATCAAGCTTGCTCATGCAGTCCTCCCGGAGTATTGGAAAATGTCAGCCACCCGGCACCTGTTCGGTGCCCGGCAGACGAATGCGCGATGGCGGAGAAAATTCATCAGAGTCGGGAACACCCCCGGTTCCCGATGTGTCCGACGGGATGGCGCACATTGTGCCAAGAATGCGCTCATTTCGCCAGTTTTCCGCCCCTGACAATCCGTGTAGACTTCAAATCATGAACCATCAAAAGAACAATGACTGGAGCCCGGAAAGCTGGCAGCGCAAGGCAGCGGGCCAGCAGCCCCTCTATCGTGACCCCGAACAGGTGGACTCGGTGGTGGCCCGCCTCAACCGCCTGCCCCAGCTGGTGACCCACGGCGAGATTGAAGCGCTCAAGCAGCAGCTGGCCGAGGCGTCCCGGGGGGAGCGCTTCCTCCTGCAAGGTGGCGATTGCGCCGAGAGCTTCGACGACTGCACTGCCGAAAACATTGCCAACAAGCTCAAGATCCTGCTCCAGATGAGCCTGGTGCTGGTGACCGGCATGCGCAAGCGGATTACCCGTGTGGGCCGCATCGCCGGGCAGTACGCCAAACCCCGTTCAGCCGACACCGAAACCCGCGACGGCGTGACGCTGCCGAGCTACCGGGGCGATCTCATCAACCGTTCCCCGTTCACGGCGGAAGACCGCGAGCCGGATCCGGAGCTGATGCTGCGGGGCTACGAGCGCGCCGCGCTGACCCTGAACCACATCCGCGCCCTGGTGGACGGCGGTTTTGCCGACCTGCATCACCCGGAAAACTGGGATCTGGATTTCGTCCGCAGCTCGGCCATGAAGCAGGAATACCGGCGCATCGTCGATTCGGTACTCGATTCCCTGCAATTCATGGAAACCATTGCCGGCGGCCGGGTATCCGGCAGCGGCCGGGTGGATTTCTTCACCAGCCACGAGGCCCTGCAGCTGCATTATGAGCAGGCTCAGACCCATCGGGTACGGGCCAACGGGCGCTGGTACAACATGTCGACCCATTTCCCCTGGATCGGCATGCGCACGGCGGAGCTGGACGGGGCGCACATCGAGTATTTTCGCGGCATCGCCAATCCCATTGCCGTGAAGGTCGGGCCGGGCATGTCGCCGGAGACCCTGAAGGAGCTGGTGCGGGTGTTGAACCCGGACAATGAGGCGGGCAGGCTGACGCTGATCCACCGCCTGGGTGCCAGCCGCATCAAGGAGCTGCTGCCGCCCATGATCGAGGCCGTCCAGAGCACGGGCCGCAGCGTTCTGTGGACCTGCGACCCCATGCACGGCAACACCGAAACTACTCAATCCGGCATCAAGACCCGGCGGGTGGAGAATGTGTTCTCGGAACTGGAGCAGGCCTTCCACCTGCACGAGGCCAATGACAGCCACCTGGGTGGTGTCCACATCGAGCTGACCGGGGAGAATGTCACCGAATGCCTCGGTGGCGCCAGCGGCCTGACCGAGCAGGATCTGGAAAAGGCCTACCGCTCCCAGGTGGATCCGCGCCTCAACTACGATCAGGCGCTGGAGCTCGCCATGCGCGTGGCCGGATACCGGCTGCGGGAGAGCGATCACCGGGTCGCCTGAGCCTGCCGCGAGGCGGGGAAGGCAAGACCGGCCATCGCCCGACCGCGCCTATGGCCGGAGTACTTCCAGTTCTTCCCGAACCCGCTCGACCGCCTTCCGGCCACCGCGTATGGCTTCCTCGGCCCGGTCGAATTCCATCAGCCGGATATGGGCCAATCGCGGGGCAATCAGCACATCCGGCGGATCACCCGCCATGCGGCTGCGGGTGATGCGATCCTGAACCACATTGATGGACCCGGCCATGACGTCGAACAGGCCGGGCCCGCCATCGTCACCCCGTCGCGTGGCGGACGCAATGAGCTGATCCAGACGCACGCTGAGGCCACTGCGCAGGGTGCTCGCCAGGCGCTTGAACAAATGCGCTTCATGATGACGGTCTTCGGAATCATCACCATCCTCGGTCTGCGTTTCGGACACCTTGTCACCTGTCGCTTGAGGGCGGTTGTCGAAATTTCGCCCGACGATGTCGCCGTTCAGATTCACCGCAATGATCACATCCGCACCCATGGCCCGGCACAGGGAGACAGGAACCGGATTGACGAGGCCGCCATCCAGCAGCCAGCGCTCACCACGCTGAACCGGTGAGAACAGGCCGGGCAGGGCAATGGAGGCGCGCACCGCCTCCAGAATCGATCCCTTGCGCAACCATATCTCCCGTCCCGAGTTGAGGTCCGTGGCCACGGCACCGAAAGCCTTGTCCAGTGACTCGATCTGATGATCCCCCACCCGCCGCTCGATGGCGCGCATGAGCTTGTCGCCGCGCATGAAACCGCCGCCTCGAAGCCGGGCATCCAGCAGACGAAAGATATCCATCCGATCCAGAGCCGTGACCCATTCCTCCAGCTCGTCCAGGCTTCCGGTACGATAAGCGGCGCCCACCAGGGCACCGATGCTGCTGCCGGCCACCACGTCGACCTGGATTCCCAGCTCCTCAAGCGCTCTCAGAACCCCGATGTGGGCCCAGCCGCGGGCCGAACCGCTTCCCAGTGCCAGTCCAATCCTGACGTCTCTATTCACCTTGTCGGCTCCTGTGTGACACGTTCCGCACGGGTGCTGCCATGGAAGAAGTCATCGTCCATCAGGCGGATGAATGCCTTGGCCTGCGGGGAGAGAAACTTCCCCCGTCGCGTTACCACACCATAGCTGCGATCCCGGAAATAGTCGCCCATGGGGCGCGCATGCAGTTTCTCGCTGCCATCCAGGCAGATGTTGGTGACGATGGAGATGCCGAGATTCATTTCAACGTATTTCTTGATCACTTCCCAACCACCGGCCTCCAGCCGTACCTGATATTCCAGCTCGTGCTGATCGAAGACCGACTTGACCATGCGCCAGGTACTCAAATGCCGTGGCGGGAGAATCAGGCCGTGCCGGCTGATGTCTTCCAGGGTGACTTCCGACTGCCGGGCCAAAGGGTGCTCAGGCGCCGTGATCAGCATGGGCTGGTAGCGAAATACAGGTCGGTAGCTGATGTCATCGGGAACATCGATCATGGATCCCACCGCGAAATCCGCCTCGTCGGCGCGCAGCATGCTCAGGCCGTCCCGGCCGGTCACGTTGTGGAGGCGGAACTGAACCGCCGGGTACTCGCGGGCAAATTGCTCGACAAAGGGCGGCAGCAGGTAGAGCAGGGTGGATTCGCCTGCGGCGATGTCCAGATCCCCGTGGGCCGGGTTGCCGCAGCGGGCGGCAAAGGTCTCGGGCAGGGTGTCCATGCCCTCCACGATGGGCAGGGCGATCTCCAGCAGATTCTCGCCTTCCGGGGTCAGCTTGATGCGCGGGCCACGGCGTTCGAACAGCATCACGCCAAAATCCCGCTCCAGGGCCTGGATCTGCATGGAAACCGACGGCTGGCTCAAGTCCAGGCGTTCCGCCGCGGCGCTGATGCTGCCGGTCTGTGCCGTTACACAGAAACCGCGAAGCTGGGTGAGACGATTCTGACGTCCGCTGCGGGCCACGAGCTGCCTCCATTATCAGATTTACTGATATTTCAAATTATGGAAATTGCATTGTTCGATATTAAACAACCGTTTTAATGTCGCTGGCAAGTCGTTCCGAAAGAGGCCTGCACCATGTCCGAAGCCGCCGCGACAAGCGAAGCAAGACTGAAACTGATGCGTTCAGCGCCCCGGGGCTGTGAGCACATCCTGTCGGAAGAATCCCTGGCCTTTCTGGAAGCGCTGGTCGACCGCTTTGGCCCGCGCATTGAATCCTTGCTGGCCAGGCGCCAGGAGCGTCAGCGTCGTTTCGACCGGGGCGAGCGCCCGGATTTCCTGCCCGACACCCGGTCGATTCGAGAAGGGGACTGGCGGGTGGCGCCGATTCCGCCGGCCCTGCGGGATCGGCGGGTGGAGATCACCGGCCCGGTGGACCGGAAAATGATCATCAATGGCCTCAATTCGGGGGCTCGGGTGTTCATGGCGGATTTCGAGGATGCCAGTACACCGACCTGGGAAAACCTCATCCAGGGACAGCGCAACATCCTGGACGCGACCCGTGGTCAGATTGACTTCAGTGACGACAGCGGCAAGACCTACCGCCTGAAGGATGATCCAGCGTTGCTGATTGTCCGCGTGCGCGGGCTGCACCTCCCCGAAGCACACATTACCCTGGATGGCCGGGCGATACCCGGCGCATTGCTGGATTTTGCCCTGCATTTCTTCCACAACGCCCACGCCCTGCATGAGCAGGGCCGTGGGCCGTATTATTACCTGCCCAAACTGGAGCATCACGACGAGGCCCGCATGTGGGCCGATGTCTTTCGATTTGCGGAAGAGCGCTTCGGCTTTGCCAATGGCACCATCAAGGCCACCGTGCTGATCGAAACCCTGCCGGCGGTCTTTCAGATGCACGAGATCCTGCATGCCATGCGACATCATATTGTCGCGCTCAACTGTGGCCGCTGGGACTACATCTTCAGTTACGCCAAGGTCTTTCATGCCGATCCGCAGCGAGTTCTGCCGGATCGCCACAGTATCGGCATGACCCAGCCTTTCCTGCGCAGCTATTCCCGACTGCTGATCGATACCTGCCACCGGCGCGGCGCATTGGCCATGGGCGGCATGGCTGCCCAGATTCCGGTACGCGGCGACCCGGATCGCCATGCGGCCGCCCTGGACAAGGTGCGTGCCGACAAGGAACGGGAAGCCGCCGATGGGCATGACGGCACCTGGGTCGCCCATCCCGGCCTGATCGAAACCGCCATGGCGATCTTTGATCGTGCCCTGGATGGGCCGAATCAGCTTGATCGTCTTTTGCCGGACCTGCAGGTGGATCAAGCCCGGCTGCTGGAGCACCCGGAAGGGCGCATCACGGAAGAAGGGCTGCGCGACAACATCGCGGTGGGCGTCCAGTACATCGCGGCCTGGCTGGCCGGGCGGGGCTGCGTGCCCATCAACCATCTGATGGAAGACGCGGCCACCGCCGAGATTGCCCGCGCCCAGTTGTGGCAGTGGATTCACCACGGCGCCACCACCACCGACGGAGAGCGCATCACCGCCGATTTCGTCCGCACGGTGCTGGACGAAATCGGCCCCGATCTTCGCCGTGAGGCGGAGCGGTCCGGTCTACCGGCCGGATGCCTTGAGGAAGCCACGGCACTGTTCACCGAGCTGTGCCTCGATGAAGACTTTGCCGACTTTCTCACCCTGAAAGCCTATGAACGCGTGATCGCAAGAGGGTAATGCCATGAGTCTTGAAAACCGAGATGCCGTCAGCCTGGAACGAGACTGGAAGGAGAACCCGCGCTGGCAGGGCGTCAGCCGGGACTACAGCGGTGCAGATGTGGTGCGCCTGCGGGGCACCGTCAGTATCGAGCACACCCTGGCAAGACGCGGCGCGGAACGCCTCTGGAAACTGCTCAAGGAGGAAGATTTCGTCAACGCGCTCGGCGCCCAGACCGGCAATCAGGCCATGCAGCAGGTCAAGGCAGGGCTCAAGGCCATTTACTGCTCCGGCTGGCAGGTGGCGGCCGACGCCAATACAGCGGGGCAGATGTACCCGGATCAGTCACTTTACCCGGTGGACAGCGTGCCCAACCTGGTACGACGCATCAACAGTGCCCTCGGGCGGCTGGATCAGATCAATGCCATGGAAGGCGTGAACGATCAGGAAGTCTACGCCCCGATTGTGGCCGACGCGGAAGCCGGCTTCGGTGGCGTACTCAACGCCTATGAATTGATGAAGCACATGATCGAGGCCGGGGCGGCCGGTGTGCACTTTGAAGATCAGTTGGCGTCCGCCAAGAAATGCGGCCACATGGGCGGCAAGGTGCTGGTCCCGACACAGGAGGCCGTGCAGAAACTGGTGGCCGCCCGTCTCGCCGCCGATACCATGGACGTGCCCACCCTGATTGTGGCGCGCACGGACGCCAACGCCGCTGGCCTGCTGACATCCGACCTGGATGAACGCGACAAACCCTTCTGTACCGGCGAACGTACCCTGGAAGGCTTCCATGAGGTTCGCGCCGGACTGGATCAGGCCATTGCCCGCGGCCTGGCCTATGCCCCTTATGCCGATCTTCTGTGGTGCGAAACGGCCCACCCGGATCTGGACGAAGCCCGGCGCTTCGCCGAGGCCATTCACCGGGAATACCCCGGCAAGATGCTGGCCTACAACTGCTCGCCGTCCTTCAACTGGCGCAAGCATCTGGACGATGTAACCATTGCCCGCTTTCAAAAAGAGCTGGCGGCGATGGGCTACAAGTTCCAGTTCATCACCCTGGCCGGCTTCCATGCCCTGAGCCACAGCATGTTCCAGCTGGCCAAGGGCTATCGCGAACGCCAAATGTCCGCCTATGTGGAACTGCAGGAGGCCGAGTTCGCGGCGGAGGCGGATGGCTACACGGCCACCCGTCATCAGCGCGAGGTGGGTACCGGCTATTTCGATGCCCTGAGTCAGGTCATCAGCGGCGGCCAGTCGTCGCTGACTGCCCTGCAGGGCTCGACCGAGGCCGAACAGTTCGACGGCAAGGGCGGCCGCAAGGCGGCTTCCTGACGGCAAGCGCGCTGAGCCAGGTGCGGGAACCGCGTCATCCCGGTCGAAGGGGGAAGGGTGACGCGGTTTCCCTGTTGCGGCCGTCAATGCCCCTCGGGGCCCGGTATTGGCGGCCTTGTGGTAATATCGCCATGTTGGAACCTCGCTGACCGAGCGCCCCGGTATCTCCCGCGCCCGGCGTCACCTCAAGCGTGAGGAGCCCCATGAAATACGACAAGATCGACGTACCCGCCGGCGGCCAGCCGATTCACGTCAATACCGATTCCAGCATCGACGTCCCGGACAATCCCATCATTCCCTTCATCGAAGGGGACGGCATTGGCATTGATGTCACGCCCGTGATGAAGACGGTGGTGGATGCTGCGGTGAAGAAGGCCTACGGCGACAAGCGCCGGATTCACTGGATGGAAATCTACGCGGGGGAAAAGGCGCTGGAAAAGTACGGCGAAGAACAGAATCTGCCGGACGACACCCTGCACGCCATGAAGGATTTCGTGGTTTCCATCAAGGGCCCCCTGGGCACGCCCACCGGAGGCGGCATCCGTTCCCTGAACGTGGCTATTCGCCAGTTCATGGATCTCTATGCCTGTGTCCGGCCCATCCAGTATTTCCCACCGGTTTCGACCCCGATTCGCACCTCCGAGCTCACCGACATGGTGGTGTTCCGCGAGAACACCGAAGACATCTACGCGGGTATCGAATGGCCGGCCGGCAGTGATGAGGTGCGGCGCGTGATCGATTTCCTGACACGGGAAATGCACGTGACCAATATCCGCTTTCCTTCCAGTTCCGGCATCGGCATCAAGCCGGTGTCGCGAGAGGGTTCTCAGCGCCTGGTGCGCAAGGCCCTGAACTACGCCATTGAGCACGACCGGGTGTCGGTGACGCTGGTTCACAAGGGCAACATCATGAAGTACACCGAAGGTGCCTTCTGCGACTGGGGTTACAAGGTGGCCATGGAAGAATTCGGCGCCAGGCCCATCGACGGCGGCCCCTGGTGTGAATTCACCAACCCGCGCAATGGCGAAAAAATCGTGGTCAAGGACGTGATCGCGGACAACTTCCTGCAGCAGATTCTGCTGCGCCCGGAAGACTATGACGTGATCGCCACCCTGAACCTGAACGGGGACTACATCTCCGATGCCCTGGCGGCACAGGTCGGGGGCATCGGCATCGCCCCCGGGGGCAATATCGGTGACGGGCTGGCCGTGTTTGAGGCCACCCACGGCACCGCACCGGGTTTTGCCGGCAAGGACCGGGTGAATCCGGGCTCGATCATTCTTTCGGCCGAAATGATGTTGCGCTACATGGGCTGGACGGAAGCCGCCGACAGGATCCTCGACGGCATGCGGGCGACCATTGCCAGCAAGACCATGACCTATGATCTGGCCCGGCTGCGCGAGGCCATACGCCGACCCAAGCGCGAGCTGGCCAGCCGCCGGAACGTGGAAGAAAGCATGCAGGACCTGATTCCGGGTGCCACGCTGGTCGGCTGCTCTGGCTTTGGTCAGGCGGTTATCGATAATATGTGACCCGCGATCACGCCGATTGACGCAGGGAGGGCGTCATATCCGAGTGGCAGGGATTGCCGAACGACGCAAGCGGATACTGAAAACAGGGGGAATAATGGCAATCCGAGTGCTGCTGGTCGATGACCACGCTCTGGTGCGGACGGGCATCCGGCATATTCTTGACGAGGCAGCCGGCATCGAAGTGCTGGCCGAAGCCTCATCCGGCGAGGAAGCCGTGGAACTGGCCCGCAAGGAACAGCCGGATGTCATCCTCATGGACGTCAACATGCCCGGCATTGGCGGGATGGAGGCGACCCGCAAGATCGCCACGGCCGCCCCCGACGTCAAGGTGATCGTGGTCTCCGTTCATGCGACGGACCCTTACCCCTCCCGCCTGCTTGAAGCCGGGGCACAGGGCTATCTCACCAAGGACTGCTCCGGCGACGAGATCATCACCGCGGTCAAGCGCGTCCATGCCGGCGAACGTTACCTGTCGGCCGAGGTGGCCAGAAAGCTGGCGGACAGCCTGCTTTCCGGCGGCAAGGGCACGCCGCTGGATCAACTCTCCCAGCGCGAACTTCAGGTCATGCTGATGATCATCCAGGGTCACAGTGTCCAGGCCATTTCCGACAAGCTGTTTCTCAGCCCCAAGACCGTCAGTACCTATCGTCACCGGCTGTTCCAGAAGCTGGAAGTGGAAAACGATGTGGGTCTGGCACGCTTTGCCATTCGCCACGGGCTGCTGGATGACAGCCCGCTCTCGGCCAACGACAACGGCTGAACATGGCGGCTTCCCGTGACAGCCGGCCCTTCCGGCCGGATTGCCGCGCCTGCCCGAGGCTGCGCCGGCACCTGACTGCGGTTCGCAGGGACTACCCGGATTACCACGCCGCACCCGTGGCGCCTTTCGGCCCGGCACGCAGCCATCTGCTGATCGTCGGTCTGGCGCCTGGCATGCACGGTGCCAATGCCACCGGCCGCCCCTTCACCGGTGATTATGCCGGTATTCTTCTTTACCGAACCCTGCATGAATTCGGGCTCGCCAACCAGCCGGTTGCGGAGTCGGTGGACGACGGTCTGCGTCTGAAGGGTTGCCGTATCACCAACGCGGTCAAGTGCCTGCCTCCGGAGAACAAGCCCACGGGGGACGAGGTCAAGCGCTGCGCCCCCTATCTTCGCCATGAGATCGAGAACCTGCCGCGCCCCGGCGTGCTGCTGGCCCTCGGCAAGATCGCCCATGACTCTGTCTTGCGGATACTGGGTTGCAAGCTCAGCGCCCACCCCTTTGGCCATGCGGCGGAACACGCCCTTGAAGACGGCCTGATTCTGGTGGATTCCTATCATTGCTCCCGCTACAACACCCAGACGGGCCGGCTGACTACGGACATGTTCCGGCAGGTGGTCGGCCGAGCGGTTGAACTGGGACAAGATTGAATCACGGACTTTCATGCGGAAGACCGTGAGGCCCGGCTGCGGTAAGATTCCTCACGAATGACAGCAAGGAAACGGTAAGCCACTCATGAACCAGGCCACGGGCGCGAGTTTCGACCACAAGGCCTTCCTGCAAAGCCTCAGCAACGGCCCCGGTGTCTATCGCATGCTGGCCGGGGACGGCACCATTCTGTACGTGGGCAAGGCCCGCAATCTCAAGCGCCGCGTAGCCAGCTATTTCCGCACGCACAGCGACAGCCCCAAGACCCGGGCACTGATGCAACAGGTGGATCGGGTGGAAGTGACGGTCACCCACACCGAAACCGAAGCACTCATTCTCGAGAACAACCTGATCAAGGCCCATCGGCCGCGCTATAACGTGCTGATGCGGGATGACAAGAGTTATCCCTATATCCACATCAGCGGTCACGAATATCCTCGTCTGAGCTTCTATCGCGGCCAGCGCAAGGAGAAGGGGCGCTTCTTCGGGCCTTACCCCAGCACCACCGCCGTGCGGGCCACCATCAACGAGCTGCAGAAGCTGTTCCGCCTGCGCCCCTGCAGTGACAGTTTCTTCTGCAATCGCACGCGGCCCTGCCTTCAGTACCAGATCAATCGCTGCACCGCACCCTGCGTTGCCTATATCACGCCGGAGGAATACGGCCGCGACGTGGAGAACGCCAGCCTGTTCCTGGAAGGGCGCAACGATCAGGTGATTCAGCGCCTGATTGATCGCATGGAGGCGGCCTCGGGAGCGCTGGATTTCGAGAAGGCCGCCGAGCTGAGGGACCAGGTGGCAAGACTGCGTCAGGCCCAGGCCAGACAGTATGTCAGTGGTGACGACGGTGACTTCGATGTGCTGGCCGCCGCCCACCAGGGTGATCTGTTCTGTATTGCGATCATCTATATCCGGGGCGGGCGCAATCTGGGCAGCAAGACCTTCTTCCCGCGGGTTTCCCTGGAGCAGGATGAACGGGATGTGCTGGCGGCCTTTCTGCCCCAGTACTACCTGGACCGGGACCCTCCCCGTGAAATCATCACGGCGGTGGAAGTGCCGGACGGCGACATGCTGGAGGCCACCCTGCGGGAACAGGCCGGGCGAAAGGTGGTGCTGCGCCACCGGGTTCGCGGTGACCGGGCGCGCTGGCTGACCATGGCCGCGGAGAATGCCGGCCAGGCCATTGCCAGCCGCATGGCCACCGACCGCCATGCCCGGGAGGCCCTGGACGCCCTGGCGGAGGCACTGGGAATGGATGAGCCACCCGCACGCATGGAATGCTTTGACATCAGTCACACCAGCGGCGAATCCACCGTGGCCAGCTGCGTGGTCTTTCAGAATGGTGTACCGGCCAGCAATGATTATCGACGCTTCAACATTCGCAGTGAAACGGCCGGCGATGATTACGCCGCCATGGGCGAAGCGCTGGAACGGCGCTACACCCGATTGCAGAAAGGCGAGGGCAAGTTGCCGGATCTGCTCATCGTGGACGGGGGACGTGGCCAGCTTTCCCGTGCCGAAGCGATCTTCCAGGAACTGCAGGTGGAAGGGGTCACCCTGCTGGGGGTGGCCAAGGGACGGGATCGTCGGGCCGGGCAGGAGCAGCTATTCTTGTCGGGTCGCAAGGCTCCGCTTATACTCCCGGCTGATTCTCCGGCCCTGCACCTGATTCAGCGTATCCGGGACGAAGCACACCGCTTTGCCATCGCCGGCCATCGCCATCGCCGGGCCAAGAGCCGTCGCCAGTCGCCGCTCGAGGGCATCGCTGGACTGGGGCCCAAGCGTCGCCAGTCATTGCTCAAGGCCTTTGGTGGCTTGCAGGGCATTCGCCAGGCCGGGGTGGAGGATCTGGCCGCCGTCAAAGGCATCAGCCGGGCCCTGGCCCAGCGTATCTATGATGAATTCCGCCTGGAGTAAGCAGCGATGCCACTGAACATCCCGAACAGCCTGACTCTTTTCCGCATCGCCATGATTCCGGTATTCATGCTGTTCTTTTTCCTGCCCTTCAAATGGGCAGCGCCGGCCAGTGCCATCATCTTTGCACTGGCGGCCATCACCGACTGGCTCGACGGCTATCTGGCACGCAAGCTGGGGCAGTTTTCCAATTTCGGGGCTTTCCTCGATCCGGTGGCCGACAAGCTCATGGTTGTGGCTGCCCTGGTGCTGCTCGTCTATTACGATGGCAGTGCCCTGATGGCGATTCCGGCCGTGGTCATCATTGGGCGTGAGATCGCCATTTCGGCCCTGCGGGAATGGATGTCGGAACTGGGATCGCGCTCCAGCATCGCCGTCAGCTGGATGGGCAAGGTGAAGACAACCGCCCAGATGATTGCCATCTTCCTTTTGCTGTGGCGCTATGACATTGGCTGGATCCCGGTTTATTCACTTGGCCTGCTGCTGCTGTACGTTTCGACGGTTCTCACGCTCTGGTCCATGTTCAGTTACCTCAAGGCGGCCTGGCCCACCATGCGTGAAGAAATGGTGGACGACGACAGCCAGTCCGGTGTCTGAGGCTTTAATCCGCTATCGTCTTCGACAATTTGCCCCGGACCCCTTGACAGTTTTTTCTGGGGCCATAAAATAGGCGCCTCTTTCGGCGGGAATAGCTCAGCTGGTAGAGCACAACCTTGCCAAGGTTGGGGTCGCCGGTTCGAATCCGGTTTCCCGCTCCAGATCAGGAAAGCCCCGATGCGTCGGCATCGGGGCTTTTTTGTGCCCGCCCTCCAACGCACGAATCCGGCAGCGACCATCGTTGGCGTTATGCGTCTCATCCGTGAGACTTACCCCTCCCGTTGGTCGGGGCCTCGCGCAGAGCGCGAGTTCAAATACGTTCCAGACGCATTTGTGTCGTTGTCGTTGTCGAGCTTTTCCCAATCGAGTCACGAGGAAAAACCCGAAAAATGTCCCGGCGCCGGGTTTTCTCGTAGTCGTAGTCGTAGTCGTAGTCGTAATCGGGTTTTTTCGAAGAAAGGCGGAAAGGCCGATTACGATTACGACTACGATTACGACAACGAGGGCCGGGGGAGCTGAGGGTTTTTGGGGGGGAGTAGACGGGTTCCCCATTTTCTCGAATCTGTGCTAAAGTTCGCGCCCTGAACGGCACCCGATTATGGCTCGGTGGCAGAGTGGTTATGCAGCGGCCTGCAAAGCCGTGGACGTCGGTTCGATTCCGGCCCGAGCCTCCAGTTTTTCCGCCTACGGACAGGCTGACTGAGTAGGCACCACGCCCGGGTGGCGAAACTGGTAGACGCAGCAGACTTAAAATCTGCTGGCCCTTTGGGCCGTGCCGGTTCGAGTCCGGCTCCGGGCACCATTTTCCCGCCCTGGTCAGCCGACAGTTCCCCACCCGACAAGACTCAGGCGGATGTCCGAAATCACGGCCCAGCCTCAGAATGCCTCCCAGACAGCCTTCCGGCTTTCCGCCAGCGATCTCGAGATCTGGCGTGGCGAAACCCTGCTGTTGAATGGCTTCTCCTGTCATGTCGATGCCGGCGAACTGGTCTGGTTGCGCGGCCCCAACGGGGCCGGCAAGACGACCCTCATGCGCATACTCCTGGGCCTGTCCCATCCGGAGGCCGGGCAGATTAGCTGGTGCGGGCGCGATATCCGCGAGGCCCGGGCGGATTTTCTCGCCGATGCCGCCTGGTGCGGACATCAACCCGGCCTGCGCCCGGAACTGACACCCCATGAGAACCTGGCGGCCTGGCTGCCCCTGTGCGGGCGACCGTCCGGGCGCCGCATCGAAGAAGCCCTGGCCCTGGTCGGTCTGGGGGATCGCCAGGCCCAGCCCTGTCACAGCCTTTCGGCCGGTCAGGTACGCCGCGCCGGGCTGGCCCGCCTGCTGTTGTCCGAAGCCCGCCTGTGGTGTCTCGATGAACCGCTGACCAGCCTGGATGCGGAGGGGCAGACGCTGGTGGCCCGGCTGCTGGCCGACCATTGCCGGCAGGGCGGGGCAGCGCTGGTCAGCAGCCATCAGGCCCTGCCGGAGTCCGCCGGGCCGATCCGCGAACTGCGCATCGGCCGGGAGGGGACGCAATGAACGGGGTTTTCGTCGCCACCCTTAAACGGGAGCTTCTCCTGGCCGTGCGCCGCGGGGCGGACCTGGCCACCCCCCTGATGTTCTTCATCCTGGTGGGCATGCTCTTTGTTCTGGGCCTGGAACCCCGGCCGGAATTGTTACTGGCAGTGGGGCCGGGCGTGATCTGGGTGGCGGCACTACTGGCCTCTCTGCTGGGCGCCGAGCGGCTGTTTCGGGATGATTATCATGGCGGTGGCCTGGAACTGGCCGCCCTGAGCCCGGAGCCACTGAGTCTGAACGTCCTGGCCCGCCTGCTGGGCCACTGGCTGGTCACCGCCATTCCCCTGATTCTGCTTGCCCCCTTGCTGTCACTGATGATGAATCTGCCCTGGGAGGCAGTACCGGTGCTGCTGCTGGTGCTTTTCCTGGGAACCCCGGTATTCACTGTCTTGTCTGCTCTGGGAGCCGCATTGACCGTCAGCCTGCGTGGTGGCGGTACGCTGCTGGCCCTGCTGGTGCTGCCGCTGACGATCCCGGTGCTGATCTTTGGAAGCCGTTCGGTGATTCAGGCCGTGGACGGTGATGCCGTCACCGGCCTGTGGGCACTGGCCAGCCTGATGCTGCTGGCCATCAGCCTGGGGCCCGCCGCCATTGCCGCGGCCTTGCGCATCAGCCTTGAATAGATAAGGGGCAGTCGCTTTGTGACCTGGATCAAACCGGCCGGCCGGGGTCTGTGTCACGCTCTGTGTGCGCTGGCCCTGACCTCGATGGATGAATGCTGAAGTTGGAGAAAATGAAGCGTGGCTAAACAGAACTGGCGCTGGTTTCACAAGCTGGGATCGCCACCGCATGTGTTTCGCATTGCCGGGGCAATGGCACCGTGGCTGGGCGGCCTCGGTCTGGCGGCTCTGGCCGTGGCGACGGTGTGGGGGCTGGCATTCGCGCCGCCGGATTACGAGCAGGGTGACGGCTTTCGCATCATCTATGTGCATGTGCCCTCGGCCTGGCTGTCCCTGTTCGTCTATACCATGATGGCCGTGGCCTGCGCCGTGGGTCTGATCTGGCGCATGAAGGTGGCCTTTGCCGTAGCGGTGGCCGCGGCGCCCCTGGGAGCGGCTTTTACCTTCCTGTCACTGGCCACCGGCTCTCTCTGGGGACAGCCCATGTGGGGTACCTGGTGGACCTGGGATCCGCGCCTGACTTCCCAGCTCATCCTGCTGTTCCTGTACCTGGGCTTCATTGCCCTGAACCGGGCCTTCCAGGATCAGCGCAGCGGTGATCGAGCCAGTGGTCTTCTGGCCGTGGTGGGGGTGATCAATGTGCCCATCATTCATTTCTCGGTGGACTGGTGGCACAGCCTGCATCAGCCCGCCACCATTGCCAAATTCGGCGCACCCTCCATTGATACCGCCATGCTGATTCCGCTGTTGATCATGGCGGTGGGTTTCAAGCTGTATTTCTTCTGGCTTCTTCTGCTGCAGCTGCGTTCGGAATTGCTGCTGCGGGAAAAACGGGCGTCGTGGGTCGCCGACCTGGTTTCCGGCGGCCCCTCGTCTCGTGCAGTCCAGGGAGGTAAAATAGATGTCTGAATTTCTGTACATGGATGGCTTCGCCCTCTGGGTCTGGAGCTCCTTCGGGCTCACGGCCTTCATCATGACCCTGGCCGCCCTGCTGATCCGGCGCCGCCACCGCCAGATGCTCCAGCATGTACGTCGCTATCACGCAGCAGGAGGTTCGCGATGACACCTCGTCGCAAACGCATGCTCATGGTTCTCGGTGCCGTTGCGGGCTGCAGCCTTGCCGTGGCCCTGGGTCTCAAGGCGTTCCAGGACAATATTCTCTTCTATTACAGCCCCTCCCAGATCGCTTCCGGCGACATTGTGCTGGATGATCGCCGCATTCGCGTCGGCGGCCTGGTGGTTGACGGTTCCGTGCAACGGGAAGTGGGCGAACTGGGCGTGGTGTTCCAGGTCACCGACGAGCTCGAGTACGTCACCATCGCCTACGACGGCATTCTGCCCAATCTCTTCCGCGAGGGGCAGGGCATCATTGCCCATGGCCGCTTCGATGAACAGGGCGTCTTCGTTGCCGATCAGATCCTGGCCAAGCACGACGAAAACTACATGGCCCCGGAAGTGAAGGAGTCACTGCGGGAAGCCGAATGGCAGCGCCGTCAACGTGAACGGGAGCAGGGTGGTGAATACCAGGGTGGCGATTACTGATGCTTGCTGAAATCGGACAGATCGCGCTGATCCTTGCTCTGCTGATCAGCCTGGCGCAGGCATGGTTCGGTATCGCCGGGGCGACCCGCCAGCGGCTGGACTGGATGCAGGCATTGCCCAGCATGGCACTGGGGCAGCTGGTGTTCGCCTTCGTGGCGTATGTGGCCCTGACCACGGCCTTCGTGGTCAATGACTTTTCCATTGCCTATGTGGCCAACAACTCCAACACGGATCTGCCACTGATCTATCGCCTGACCGCGGTCTGGGGCGCTCATGAGGGCAGCCTGCTGCTGTGGTGTACGCTCATGGCGGTGTGGACGGTGGCGGCCGTCTGGTTCAGCCGCAACCTGCCACGGGTCTTTACCAGCCGGGCCATCGGCATTCTCGGCGTCATCAGTGCCGGTTTCATCCTGTTTACCCTGCTGACGTCCAATCCCTTCGAGCGGCTGTTTCCGATTCCGGAACAGGGTCGCGACCTGAATCCCATCCTGCAGGATCCGGCCATGATCCTGCACCCGCCCATGCTGTATCTGGGCTATCTGGGACTGGCCATTCCCTTTGCCTTTGCCGTGTCGTCCCTGATCGGCCTGGAATCCAATACCACCTGGGCGCGCTGGACCCGGCCCTGGGCCGTGGTGGCCTGGGTCTGCCTGACCCTCGGCATCGCATTGGGCAGCTGGTGGGCCTATTACGAGCTCGGCTGGGGCGGCTGGTGGTTCTGGGATCCGGTGGAGAACGCTTCCTTCATGCCGTGGCTGGTGGCAACGGGCCTGATTCACTCCCTGGCCGTCACCGAAAAACGAGGCGCTTTCCGCAACTGGACGGTGCTGCTGGCCATCTCGGCCTTTGCCCTGGCACTGCTGGGGGCCTTCCTGGTTCGCTCGGGCGTGCTGGTCTCCGTCCACGCCTTTGCCACTGACCCGACACGCGGTGTCTATATCCTGATCTTCCTGGCGCTGACCGTGGGCGGGTCGCTGGCCCTGTACGCCTGGCGTGCCCCGCACATGCCGCCAGGTGGCGGCTTCCGGCTGGTCTCTCGCGAGACCTTCCTGCTGCTGAACAACCTGCTGCTGGTGGTGGCCACCGCCGCCGTGCTGCTGGGTACGCTCTACCCCCTGTTCCTGGACGCACTGGGTCTGGGCAAGATTTCCGTGGGGCCGCCGTACTTCAATGCCGTGTTCGTGCCCCTGATGCTGCCGCTGCTGTTCTTCCTCGGCTTCGGCCCCTACGCGCGCTGGAAGCGTTCGGATGCCCGGGAACTGGGCAATCGCATGTGGCCGGTAATGGCGGCCGCCGTGGTCCTCGGTGTCACCGGAACTCTGCTGCTGGGCGGGCCGACGGGTGTCATGGTTCTGCTGGCCATGGTGTTGGGTCTGTGGGTGGTTTTCTCGGTCTTCGTGGAACCCGTATCACGCTTCCGCAAGAAGGGCTGGAAAGGCGTGAGCGGCATGCCGGCTTCCATCTGGGGCATGCTCATCGCCCATGCCGGCGTCGGCCTGATGACCCTGGGTGTGGCCTCCGTCTCCACCTTCTCCGTGGAACGGGACATGCGCATGCAGCCGGGTGACAGTTACGAGGTGGCCGGCTATCGCTTCGAGTTCGACGGCATTCGCGATCTGGAAGGCCCGAACTGGGACAGCATCCAGGCTCGCTTCACGGTCACCCGCAATGGCCGGGAAGTGACCCGGATGTTCCCGGAAAAACGCATTTATCGGGCCCGCCCGGATCCCCTGGCCCAGGTGGCGCTGCATCCCCGCCTGCGGCGGGATCTCTACATTGCCATGGGCGACTATCTGGGCAACGACTACTGGAGTGTCCGCGTCCAGTACAAGCCGATGGTGCGCTATATCTGGCTTGGTGCCCTGGTCATGTCCATGGGCGGCCTGATTTCCGTGGCCGATCGACGCTACCGCCTGGCATCCGGCCCGCGTCGTCGCCGGAATGAAGGGGAGGTGGAAGGCTGATGTGGCGTTATGCCATTCCCCTGCTGGTCCTGTCTGTGCTGGTGCTGTTTTTCTGGCGTGGCCTTTCCCTGAATCCGGGCGAGGTGCCGTCGCCACTGCTAGGCCGGGAAGCGCCTGAGTTCACGCTGCCCGCCCTGCACGAGCCCGAACGCCTGGTCACCGACATGGATCTGGTCGGCGAGGTCACGCTCTTCAATGTCTGGGGCACCTGGTGCCCCGGCTGTCACGAGGAGCACGAGGAACTCATGCGCCTGGCGCAAGAGGAGGGTGTTCGCATCGTGGGTCTCAATCTGCGTGACGACCGGGAAGCGGCCATCCGCTGGCTCAGCCGGGTGGGCAACCCCTTTGAGGTCAGCGGTTTTGACTCGGACGGACAGGTCTCCATTGACTGGGGCGTGTATGGTGCCCCGGAAACCTTCGTGCTCGACCACCAGGGCCGGATTCGGCACAAGCACATCGGGCCCATTACCCACGACGACATCGACAGACGCCTGCTGCCGCTGATTCGCGGACTGCAGGAGGAGGCGAAGACGCCATGATCAAGCCATCGCTGTGCGCAGTCCTGCTTGCGGCATTGCTGGCGGTATTCAGCGCCGGCCTGCCGGCGGTGAGTGGCGACCAGTCTCTGGAAGACCCGGCACTGGAAGCCCGCTATCAGCGCCTGGTGTCGGAACTGCGCTGCCTCGTCTGCCAGAATGAGAACATCGCCGAATCCAACGCGGAGCTGGCCCGCGATCTCAGGGGCCGGGTGCGCGAGATGCTGCTGGACGGAGCCAGTGACCGGGAAATCAAGCAGTATATGACCGATCGTTACGGTGACTTCGTACTTTATCGCCCGCCCATGCGCGCCGATACCTTGCCACTCTGGTTTGGTCCGCTGGTTCTGCTTTTCATTGGCGGCATCGTGCTGGTGGTGACCCTGCGCCGCCGCGCCCGCCTGGAAGCAGAAGAAGAAGCCCGGCTGGAGGATGGAGAATGACCGCTTTTGTCGTAATCAGTGCACTGCTTGTTGTGGCCGCGCTGCTGTTCGTGGCCACTCCCCTGATTCGTCGTCGGGGCGGAACGGTGGATCAGGCCGGTGTCGATGCGGTTGCCCTGACCCGCCAGCGACAGCTGGAAGAGCTGGAACAGGAACTCGAAGACGGGCAGATCGACAACCGGACCTACGAGCTGTCGCGGCGGGAAATCGAAAGTGAAGCCAGCAACAGTCAGGCACAGGTTGAGTCCGGCCCGGCCAGGACCACTGGAACACCGGTTTCCGCCATCGTCCTTGCCATTGTCATTCCGCTGCTTACCGCGGCGATTTATCTCCAGGTCGGCGAATGGGAGGCGATCGAGCGTGAGCCCATGAGCATGGATGACATGGACATGGAGCAGGCGATTCATCAGCTGGAGCAGCGTCTGCAAAGCCACCCGGATGACCTGGAAGGCTGGATGATGCTGGGTCGAACCCGGCTTGCGCTGGGGGAGTACGAAGCCGCTGTCGAGGCCTACCGTCAGGCCCTCGATCTGGCCGGCGACGATAACGCCCGGGCCCTGGCCAACTACGCCGAAGCCGTATCACTGGCTGACCCCGGCCGCATGCTGACTGAAGCCGCTCCGCTATTTCGCCGGGTTCTGGAGCTGGAGCCTGCTCAGCCAAAGGGCCTCTGGTACAGCGGCCTGATCGCTTTTGAGGAACGCGATTACGCGAGCGCCCGTGATCATTGGCAACGCCTGCTGGAACAGGACCCGCCCCCGGGCTTTCGAGAAATCGTGGAGGAACGCCTGAGTGCGGCCCGTCGCGCATTGGGTGACAGGCCCGGAACGGAAGCGGAATCCTCTGCCCATGTCATGGTTCGGGTGTCGGTCAGTGACGATCTGGCCGCGACTCTGACACCGGACGATGTGGTCTTCATCATTGCCCGCGCCGCCGACGAGGCAGCCGGCCCACCCCTGGCCGGCATACGCCTGCCGATCTCGGCGCTGCCCGGGGAATTCCGCCTGGGTGACGAGAACGCCATGCTGGATGGGTACCGGATCAGCGGCCATGAGCAGATCGAGATCATCGCCCGGGTTTCCCGTTCGGGTGAGGCGACGCCACGCGACGGTGACCTGCTGGGCCGTGAGATCATTCGGGTGGAAGCCCATTCGGAAGACGCGGCCATCATCGTGATCGACGAAGTCCTCTGAACTCCGGCAGGCCGGAGACGGTCGCATCCCGAGAAGCCAATTGGCTCCGATCAGGGGAGGGAAGTTCATGCGCCTGTCTCGTCAACTTCGGCCCGTATTCGCCACGCTGTTGATTTTCCTGTTTCTTCTTGCCTGCAGCCGGGCCGAATTCGTCTACGAGCGCGCCGACTGGTTCGGTGCCCGCTGGGCGGCCAATTACCTCGACCTGGATCGCCAGCAACGACGACAGATTCGTGACGAACTGGCGACCTATCGGGAGTTCCACCGGGAAGTCCGGGTACCCCAGATCCAGGCATTGCTGGAATCCGCCATCAGCGACCTCGAGTCCGGTCACCATGAGCGGGAAACCATTGCCGGGCACCTTGCCACGACCGAAACCCTGCTTGGCGACATGACGCGGGATCTCCTCCCCCTGGTGTCCGATGTGCTGGCCGACCTGGATCGGGGCCAGCAGGCCCAACTGGAACAGCGTTTCGAGAAGCGACGTAAGGAAAGCCGGGAAGAACTGGCACGGCGTGCACATGATGATTGGGAAGAACAGCGCCGGGAGCGCTTCCTGGAAAGGGCTGAATCGCTCCTTGGTTCCCTGACTGCCGGGCAGAAAGCGCGGATAACCCGCTGCGCGGACGCCATGCCGGATACGGCCGCCGCCCAGCTGGAATGGGAAATCGATCGCCAGAATCGTCTGCTGGCAATGATCGCTGACGGGTATTCAGCGGACCGGATCCATGACTACCTGGAGGGCTGGTGGCTGCATTACCGGGATCAGCCGGAACCCCTCAGCCAGGCCAGACAGGAACGTCAGCAGGTAACGCTTGCCTGCCTTGCCGACCTGCTGCCGACGCTGAACCAGGGCCAGCGTGACAAGCTGGCTGAACGGCTGACCGGCTACGCCCGCAACCTCGAACAGCTTCGTAACAATTGACCGTGATCAACCCCTTCCTCCCGGTTCACCGACTGGTATGATGAACCCATCGACCATGATCCGTGGATCATGAGACAAGCGCTTCTGGATCACTGAATTGGGGAAGGGAATGATCAGGGAACAACGGGGCCAACCGGCCTCGCTGACAAGGGCCTATGCGCGTCTGCTGGGCAATGAACTGATGCCGGCACGTGGCGGGGCGCTGGAAGCGGATGCCTACCCGCTGCATTGCCACGCGCCGGTGGAAATCCAGCGGGAACGTGTCGAAGCCTATCGGCGTATCTGCCAGCTGCCTTCATCCGGGCACTTTCCGGCGCTTTATCCGCAAATTGCGGCCATGCCGCTTCATCTGCAACTGCTCTCCACCCCCGGCCTGCCCGGGCGCAGCCTCGGCGTGGTCCACCTGGGCCAGACCGTTCGCTGGCACCGGCCCATGGGACCCGTGGAGGAGCGCATGAACCTCTCTGCCACCCTGCGCCCGGGGCCGGGGCATGTGCGTGGGCAGGTCTTCTACATGCAAACGGAATGGCAGGACAGTGACGGCATCGCTATCTGGGAAGGGGAGAGCCTCCTGCTGTTCCGTGGCGTGGACGCCGGCAGCGACGAGATGGCCCGCCTGCCTCCGGACACACCGGAGACCCCGGAAGGTGCCCTGGAACTGGATATCGACTGCCCCGCGGGTCTGGGCCGCAGCTATGCCCGCGTATCCGGCGACTGGAACCCGATTCACCTGAGCAGCATGTCGGCCCGCCTGTTCGGTTTCCAATGCCCGATCGTGCACGGCATGTGGACCCTGGCACGAGCCCTGGGCGAGATCGAGCGACTGCGCCCCCAGGGTGGCGATTTCTCGGGCAGGCAACTGGAGGCCTGGTTCACGGCCCCACTGTTCTGGCCCGGTTCCACCTGCCTGCATGTCAGCCCCGATGGTGACTGGTTCCAGGTGGATCGTGATCGCAAACGCCGGCGTCCCGCCTTGTGGGGGCAATTACAGTCGTTTTGATGTGCAGTGGGTGCGGCGAACCTGGACGGCCTGTGCATCCGCCGTTAACCCGGGCCAACGTCGAGAATCCGATGGGCCGTGACCAGTGCTCGGACCTCTCCACATTGCTTCAGGGCGTCCTGGACACTACGCTCTGGAAAGCCAGGCGACAGGGGAAATCGTCTGGCGCTGGAAGCGGGTTACCGACCAGCCCCGCGGCATGCGATAACCGGTTTCAGGACAGAAGGGGAGCAGAATGCCGGTAAAGTACATGGCCAGGGGCTGGAAGGCGTCCACATCCGGCCAGGACGATCCGGGGTCCGGACATGAGTGACGATTTCTATCGCCGTCTGTTGGAGGGGGTGCCGGACGCCGTCTATGTCCATGACGAGCAGGGGCACATCATCGAGGCCAACCCCGCCGCCACGAGTTACACCGGCTACAGCCACGATGAGCTTCGCGGCATGAGTGTCTCCGAGCTCAACCCCTACCGAAGCCCTGAGGAGCTGAGCCAGCTGCTGGAAACTCTGGTCGACAGTGGCGAGCGAAACCGGGTGTTTACGGCATGGCATCGACGCCGTGACGGCCAAGAGTTTCCAATCGAAATCAACCTGACGCCCATCGTGCATGATGGGCAGAAGCTGTTCGTGGCCGCGGTTCGCGAAATCAGCGAGCGAATGAAGCTGGAGCAGAACATCCAGCAACGTATCGCCTTCGATCGGCTGCTTCTGGATATTTCGACCCGCCTGGTGAACATCGACCCGAATCAGGTTGACGAGGTCATCAATGGCCTGCTTCGGGATATCGGCCATTTCTTCGATTCGGGGCGCACCTATCTGTTCTCGATTGACCTCGAGAATGAGACCTTCAGCAATACCCACGAATGGTATGCCGACGGTGTGGCCCCCGAGATCGACAACCTCCAGGATGTTCCCTTTGATGCCTTTCCGTGGTTGATCCGGCGTATCCTGAATCATGAAGTGGCGCACATTCCCGACGTGGAGGAATTGCCGGATTCCGTTGCCCATGAACGCGAGGAATACAAACGGCAGCGAATCAAGTCCCTGGTGATCGTCCCCGTGATTCGCAATGGAGAACCGACCGGCCTGTTCGGGCTGGATGCCATCTGGAGCAAGCGATACTGGAACGAGGATCAGCGGGACAATCTGCGCCTGCTGGGTCAGCTCATTGCCAATGCCCAGGAAGCCGCGGGGCTGGCGGAACAGCTCAGATATCTGGCCTATCATGACCCGCTCACCGATCTGCCCAATCGCCAGTTGCTGCAGGACCGGATCACGCAATCGGCCCGGCAATGCGATCGACTCGGCCGCAGGATGGCCGTCATGTTGCTGGATCTGGACGATTTCAAGCTCGTCAATGACACCCTGAGCCATAGCGCCGGGGACCAGCTGCTGTGCCAGGTTGCCCAACGGCTCAGGAGCATTCTGCGTTCCGGGGATACGGTGGCGCGACTGGGTGGCGACGAATTCGTTCTCCTGATGCAGATCGACGATGCCGCTGACGCTGCTGCCCTGGCCGAAAGGGCTCTGCACGCCGTGAGTGCACCCGCCATCATTCAGGAGGAAAGCATCATCACGCATCCCAGTATCGGCATCTGCCTGTACCCGGATGATGACACGGATGCCGAAAAACTGCTGCCCAATGCCGATCTGGCCATGTATGCCGCAAAACACGCCGGAAAGAATCGTTTTGCCTTCTTCGATCCGGTCATGACAGAAAGGGCACGGGAAACGCTGAATCTGCGTTATGAGCTGGGGCAGGCTATCGCTGCGGATCAATTGTTTCTGGACTATCAGCCACGTATCGATCTGAAATCCGGTCGTATCTGTGGCCTGGAAGCACTGGTGCGATGGCAGCATCCGGAGCGCGGTGTTCTCAGCCCCGGCGAGTTCCTGCCCCTGGCGGAGCGGTCAGACCTGATCTGCCGCATCGGCCACTGGGTGCTGCAACAATGCGCCCGGGAAATGGCCGGTGTAGTGGCAAGGTCACCCGACCTGCGCATGGCCGTCAATCTGTCGACACGGGATCTGTACGAAGTGCAGCATATCGAGACCCTGGTAAGAACCATCCAGAGTGGCTATGGCGACTCGGGCATTGCGCTGGAGCTGGAGATCACTGAATCCATGCTGATGGAGAATATCCACCAGGCCACGGAAGTTCTCAAGACCATCAAGCAGGCCTTGCCGGGCGTCCAGATCGCTATCGATGACTTCGGTAGCGGCTATTCTTCCCTCAATTACCTGCGTCACCTGCCCATCGATACCCTCAAGATCGACCAGGCCTTCATTGCCGACCTGGCCGATGACAGTGGCAACGCCAAATCCATCGTGCGATCCGTGATCGACCTGGCCCGCAACCTGAATCTGCGTGTGGTGGCCGAAGGCATCGAGACCGAGGAGCAATTGCACATCGTGTCTCAGCTGGGCTGTGAGGAGGCACAGGGTTTTTATTTCAGCCGACCGGTGTCGTCCAGCGCCCTGGGCACACTCGACGGCTTTCCCTGATTGACGAAACCCTCCCTTGCTGATAGTTTTGCCGCCTCGCACCAGGTGTCCCTGACTCTTTCCGAGAAAGGGATTAAACGGGAAGTCGGTGCCGGGTCGTCCTCGCGGATGGCCCCATTCCGACGCTGCCCCCGCAACGGTGAATGAGTGACCGGCATCAAGCCGGTAGCGGATGACCACACGCCACTGTGCCTTCGGGCATGGGAAGGCGGCCACCCGCGGAGCAACAGACTCCACTCGTGAGCCCGTAGACCGGCCTGGACGCGCGGGATGCTTGCGCCCATTGGTCGCTGCCCACTGCAGCGACCGGCGTGATGACATCCCTGGCCGCACGCTGCGGAGGGCAGCGCCGGGCCGGTCGGATGACTTCTCGCCCAGCCATCTCTCCGCCCGATCTCCCTCCGGCGTGCATCACGTTCGCATGAAACCGTGCGGTGGGCACGGCAAATGAGGGAAATCATGAAGGAATTCAATCTCATCGGCGCCATGACCATGGCGGCGACACTTGCCTTTTCCACAAACGCAGTGGCCGAAGAGGCCATCGACAGCGGCGCCAACGCCGGTGACAGCAGCATTGCCCTGGGTACCTCTGAGCTGGACGACAGCCTGCCCCTGAACCCGGTGGTGGTGACGGCCACCCGCACCGAACGTCGCCTGGACGACAGCCTGTCCTCGGTCACCGTCGTCGACAGGGATACCATTGAGCGCCAGCAGCCCCGGGAGTTCAGCGAGCTCCTGCGAGGCCGGCCCGGCGTCGACGTGGTCAGCAACGGCCCCTTCGGCAAGGTCACCAGTGTCTTCCTGCGCGGTACCAGCAACGTTCAGTCCATTCTGCTGGTGGACGGGATTCGCATGGGTAGCATCACCACGGGTGGCGCCACCTGGCAGTTCCTGCCGCCACAGATGATCGACCGCGCCGAAATCGTTCGCGGACCGCGCAGTACGGTCTATGGTGCTGATGCCATCGGTGGTGTGATCGAAGTCTTTACCGACCCGGATCGGGCCGACAGTGGGCCCTGGGCGCAGGTCTCCGGTGGCTCCTTCGGCACCCACCAGTACGGTGGCGGCCTCTCGGGCAGCCACGGCAACACCCACTACACGGTGGGAGCCAGCCATTTCCACACCGACGGGATCGCCCTGCGCCCGGGGGGCGAGAAGAAGGGCTTTCACAATACCTCCGGCCTGGCACGCATTCAGCACGACTTTGATAACGGCAACCAGGTGGCGGTCCACAGTCTGCGCTCCGAGGGACGCACCGAGTTCATCGGCGGCGTCACCGACTTCGTTCATCAGGCCAGTGGCGCCCGTCTTTCCCTGCCGCTGGGCGAGACCTGGGAAAGCGTCCTGAGTCTCGGCGAAAGCCGGGATGCCGCCGACAACTTCGATGACTTCGGTGGCAGCCGCTTCGACAGCCGCCGGCAGTCCGCGCGCTGGCAGAACATCGTGCAGGCGGACAGTGTCGAGTACGTGATCGGCCTGGATTATCTGTACGATCAGATCGATGGCACCACCGACTACGACGAAAAGAGTCGCAGCAATGTGGGCGCCTTCCTGCAAAGCACGGTGGACCTGGATCCGGCCGTCGTGGAAGTGGGCATTCGCCAGGACGACAACCAGTCCTATGGCACCGTGACCACCGGCAGCCTGGCGACCAGCTATCGCTTCGAGAACGGGCAGCGCCTGCGTTTTTCCGTGGGCGAAGGCTTCCGCGCGCCGACCTTCAATGAGCTGTACTTCCCGGGCTTCGGCAACCCGGATCTGGAGCCGGAAAATTCCCGCTCCCTGGAACTGGGGCTGTCCGCCCACCGTGATCGGTACTTCTGGGACGCGGCCCTGTACCAGACCCAGGTGGAGAACCTGATCGAGACCATCTTCTCGGGCGGCGCCTTCCTGCCGCAGAATGTGGCCCGGGCACGCATTACAGGGCTCGAACTCGGCAGCGGTCTGCAGGTGGGGGAGTGGACCTTCTACGGTGCCCTTACCCGTTCAGAGGCCATTGACCGGGACAGCGGCAATCGTCTTCGCCGGCGGGCCCGCGACAGCGGACGCCTGGAAGTCGACCGCAACCTGGGAGACTGGTCCCTGGGGGCGACCCTGGTGGCCCAGGGTCACCGCTTTGACGATGCCGAGGAAGAGGACCGGCTGGCCGGCTTCGGCCTGCTCAATCTGCGCACGGCCTGGCACTTTGCCGATGCCTGGACGGCCCGCCTGGTGCTGGACAATGTCCTCGACCGGGATTACGTCACCGCGCGCGACAGTTTCAATGATTTCGACTACCAACAACCTGGCCGCAGCGTTCATTTGAGTCTGACCTACGGACGCTGATTTCGTCGGGATGACAGGCAGCAGGGTGCCTCCGGACATGGAGGCACCCTGTCGTGGCCTGGGAGGGCTTGATTCGATGACCAGAGTGTTCCTCATTGCGGCAACGGCCTTGCTTTGCCTGCTGCCGGCCCGCGGCCTGTCCGTGGAAAGCCCCGCGCTCTGTGTCCAGGACGATCTCAAGCGCCTGGTCTGTCTCGATGCTCCGGCCGAGCGCATTGTCTCCCTCTCTCCGGGCATCACCGAACTGCTCTTCGCGGCGGGCGCGGGATCGAAAATCGTTGGCACCAGCAGCTACAGCGATTACCCGGAAGCGGCCAGGGAGATCCGGCGCATTGGCAGCCACAATCGGGTGGATGTGGAGCGCCTGCTGGCCCTGAGGCCGGACCTGGTGCTGGCCTGGATCAGCGGCAATCCCAGCGAGCAGGTCGAACGGCTGGAGTCCCTGGGCCTGACGGTGTACTGGGGTGAGGAGCGGGATTTCGAGGATATCGCCCACACCCTGGAGCGCTACGGCCAACTGGCCGGCACCCAGACCGTGGCCCGACAGGTGGCCGCGGAATTTCTCGCCGAGATTGAGGCCTTGCGGCAACGTCATGGCGAGGCCGATACCGTCAGCTACTTCTACCAGATCTGGGACGACCCCCTGATGACCGTCAACGATGAGCACCTCATCAGCCAGGCGGCGGCGGTCTGCGGGGGAAAGAATGTCTTTGGCGAGCTGCCGCGCCTGACGCCCCGGGTGGATCGCGAGTCGGTCCTCGCCCGGGACCCGGAAGTGATCGTGACCGCCGGCATGGGGGAGGACGACCCGAGCTGGCTGGAACCCTGGCGTGGCTACCGCGACCTGCGGGCGGTGCGACAGGACAACTTGCTGTTCATCCCGCCCTCGTCGATTCAGCGGGCGACACCGCGTATGGTGGACGGCATGCGACGCCTGTGCGAGAAACTGGAGCAGGCCCGTGAGCGTCGCTGACGCCAACCCATCCCTGCGCGAGGCCGCTGCCATGCATCGCGGTGATCTGGCACGCATTCTGCCACCCTTGCTGCTGCTGATCGTGGCGGCCGGATTGTCCCTGCTGCTGGCCGTGGCCATTGGCAGCGTGCGCATTGCGCCGGGTGAGCTCTGGGCCGTGCTGATCGGCGATGGTGACAGCCTGCATCGCACCCTGGTGCTGGAACTGCGCCTGCCGCGGGCCCTGGCGGCCCTGGCCACCGGTGGCCTGCTGGGCATTGCCGGGGCCCTGATGCAGGTGCTGCTGCGCAACCCCCTGGCCGATCCCTATGTGCTGGGCCTGTCCGGCGGGGCCGCGGTGGGCGCCTTGCTGGCCATGCTGTCGGGTCTTGGCCTGACCCTGGTGTCCGGCTCGGCCTTTGCCGGGGCCATGCTTTCGGTGGTGGTGGTATTCGGCCTGGCCCATGGCACCGGCAGCTGGACGCCCACCCGACTGCTGCTGACCGGCGTGGTGGTGGCCGCCGGCTGGGGCGCCCTGATTGCCTTCCTGCTGGCCGTCAGCCCCACCGAACGGCTGCCCGGCATGTTGTACTGGCTGATGGGGGATCTGGCCTATGCCCGGGCACCCTGGACGGCGCTAACTGCAGTCATTGTGGCCTGTGTCCTCATGGTTCCCTTTGGCCGCAGCCTCAATGTGCTGGCCCGTGGACCCATGCAGGCAGCAGCGCTGGGGGTGAACGTGCGCCCACTCACCTGGACAATCTACGCCGTTGCCAGCCTGCTGACCGCGTTGGCCGTGACCACCGCTGGCACCATCGGCTTCATCGGCCTGATCGTGCCACACATGCTGCGCCTGGTGCTGGGCAATGACCAGCGGCTGATCCTGCCGGCCTCCGCCCTGGGGGGCGGCATCCTGCTGGTACTGGCCGACACCCTGGCGCGGACTCTTATTGCGCCGGAACAGCTTCCGGTCGGCGTGATCACCGCCATGCTGGGCGTGCCCACCTTCCTCTACCTGCTGTATCGCAGCCGCTGATGAGTCGCCTGGCCTGCCAGCATCTGTTGATCGACATCCCCGGCCGGGCGGATGGCGGCGTGCTTGAATTCGCCATCGAGAGCGGGGAGGTGTGGGGCGTGCTGGGGCCCAACGGGGCCGGCAAGACGACGCTGCTGCACACCCTGGCCGGTCTGCGAGCCCCGCGCCGGGGCGAGGTGACGCTGGACGGGCAGCCCATCCGGCAGCTGCCGCGCAAGACCGTGGCCCAGCGCCTGGCCGTTGTCTTCCAGGATCATCAGGACAGCTTTCCGGCCACGGTGCTGGAAACCGCCCTGATCGGCCGCCACCCCCATCTCTCGCCCTGGGACCTGGACACCGCCGAGGATGTGCGGATTGCCGGCGAGGCGCTGCATCGCCTGGAGCTGGCTGGCATGGAACAGCGTCTGGTCAGTACCCTGTCCGGCGGTGAACGGCAGCGCCTGGCGATCGCCACGGCCCTGAGCCAGTCTCCGGCCATCTGGCTGGCCGACGAGCCGACCAATCATCTGGACCTGCACCATCAGGTGGCCATCATGCGCCTGATGCGCGAGCAGGCACGCGAGGGCCGGGGCGTGTTCATGTGCCTGCACGACATCAATCTGGCGGCCCGCTGGTGTGATCGCCTGCTGCTGATGATGCCCGATGGCCAGTGCTGCTGGGGGCCGGCGGAGGAGATGCTGCTGCCCGATGTGCTCGAACGGCTCTATCGCCAGCCGCTCCGGGTAACGCAGCTGGATGGCCGCCCGGTCTTTGTGCCCGTCGATTGAGGCCGGAGTTGAGAAGCGCGGCCTGAGAAAAGGGAAGGGGACCATGCCAAAAGCCAACCAGCGGATCACTGCCTCGGTCGCGGCGGCCATGATCACCGCGCCGGGCTCCGGCCAGGGCAAGTCCCTGATCACCGCCGCCCTGGCGCGTCTGCATCGCAACGCCGGACGACGGGTGCGGGTGTTCAAGTTCGGCCCGGATTTTCTCGATCCCATGGTGCTGGAAAGGGCCTCCGGTCATCCGGTCTACCAGCTGCATCCCTGGATGACCGGGGAGGCGGAATGTCGCTGGCGCCTGGCGGAGGCGGCCAGGGAGGCCGATCTGATCCTGCTGGAGGGGGCCATGGGCCTGTTTGACGGTGAGCCCTCCAGCGCGGAACTGGCGGTGCTCGCCGGCATTCCCGCGATCCCCGTGATTGATGCCTTCGGCATGGCCCAGACCTTCGGCGCGGTGGCCCTGGGCCTGGCCCGCTACCGCAAGGACCTGGAGATCCGCCAGCTGATTGCCAATCGGGTGGCCGGTCAGATCCACGCCGACATGCTGGCCGAAAGCCTGGGCGAGGGCCTGGAGCTGCTGGGTGCCGTGCCACAGGATGCGGCCCTGTCGATCCCGGACCGCCACCTGGGCATCCTGCAGGCGGAGGAAATCGATCAGCTGGACGCGCAGCTGGACGCCGCCGCCGAGGTCCTGCAAAAAGCGGGGCTGGAACGCCTGCCGGCGCGGGTCACCTTGTCCGCCGAAGCCCCGGCCGACGTCCCGAAGCACCTGGCCGGCCGCCGCATCGCCATTGCCCGCGACCGGGCCTTTGCCTTCATCTATCCGGCCAATGTGGACCTGCTGCAGGCCATGGGCGCCGAACTGGAATTTTTCTCGCCACAGAAGGACGAGGCGGTCCCCGAGCACGCCGACGCCCTGTGGCTGCCCGGCGGTTACCCCGAACTGCATGCCGGCACGCTCAGCCAGGCCCGGCGTTTCCAGGATTCCCTGCGCCAGCACCACGCCGGTGACCGGCCGATCCTCGCCGAGTGCGGCGGCATGATGGCCTGCATGGAGACACTGCATGATCAGGGCGGGATGGCGCATGCCATGGCCGGCCTGCTGCCGGGGGCCTGCCACATGAGCGAACGCCTGACCGGGCTCGGGATCCAGTCACTGGAGACTCGCCGCGGCACACTGCGCGGGCATACCTTCCATCATTCCCGCCTGGACAGTCCGGCCAGACCCGTCGCCCGCACCCGGCGGCAACGCTTCGACAGCGCGGGGGAGGGCGTCTTTCTCGACCGGGGCCTCACCGCCAGCTATTTTCACAGCTACTTCCCGTCCTGCCCCGAAGCCACCGCCACACTCTTCCAGTCGGGCGGCCAGTCCCTGCTTCCCGCCGGCTCATGAGCGCCAGGCCCGGCGCCAGAACCCTGATGGTGCAGGGCACCACCTCGGACGCGGGCAAGAGCACCGTGGTGGCCGCCTTGTGCCGCTGGCTGGCTCGTCAGGGCATATCAGTGGCGCCCTTCAAGCCACAGAACATGGCCCTGAACAGCGCCGTGACCGTCGACGGGGGCGAGATCGGCCGATCCACTGCCCTGCAGGCACTGGCCTGCGGCCTGGAACCCCACAGCGACATGAACCCCGTCCTGCTCAAACCCCAGACCGATGTGGGGGCGCAGGTGATTCTGCGGGGTCGTGTGCACGGCAACATGAACGCGCTGGATTACCACGCCTTCAAGGCCGAAGCCCGGGCCACGGTAATGGCCGCCTGGGAAGCACTGTCGGCCCGTCACGAAGTGATCATCGTGGAAGGCGCGGGCAGCCCGGCGGAGATCAATCTGCGCGAGGGCGACATCGCCAACATGGGCTTCGCCGAGGCCGCGGACTGCCCGGTGCTGCTGGTGGGGGACATCGACCGGGGCGGGGTATTCGCCCAGCTGGTGGGTACCCTGGAGCTGCTGTCCGACAGCGAAAGAAAACGGGTTCGTGGCTTTGTCATCAACCGTTTCCGAGGTGACATGGCCCTGCTTGAGGACGGACTGGACTGGCTGGAGAAGCGAACGGCCCGCCCGGTAGTGGGCACCTTGCCGTACCTGCAGAAGCTGGTGCTGGACGCCGAGGACAGCATCGGCCCTGGCGGCGAGCCTGCCGGCTCCAATGCCCTGCGGGTGGTCGTGCCGGCCCTGCCGCGCATTAGCAATCACAATGACTTTGATCCCCTGCGCCTGCACCCGCGGGTGGACCTGCAATTCCTGCGAGATCCCGATGCCATGGACGGCGCCGATGTGATCATCCTGCCGGGCAGCAAGCATACCCGCAGCGATCTTGACTGGCTGCGCGCCTCCGGCTGGGTGTCCGTGCTGGAACGGCATCTGCGCTACGGCGGCCGTGTATTTGGTATTTGTGGCGGTTTTCAGATGCTTGGACACAGCGTGTCGGATCCCGACGGGGTGGAAGGCAGGCCCGGGGATACACCGGGGCTGGGATGGCTCGACATGCGCACCCGCCTGGTGGTGGGCAAACAGCTGCATCGCTGCCAGGGCCGACTGCTGCCGAAGGGTGTCCGGATCAGTGGCTACGAGATTCACAACGGGGTCAGCGAGGGACCGGCCCTGGAAAATCCGCTCATCGAACTGGCATCACGGAACGACGGCGCCGTCAGCGACGACGGGCAGGTGATGGGCTGCTACCTGCACGGCCTGTTCGATGAAGCCGAGGCCTGTGAATCGCTGCTGGGCCGGCTGGGACTGTCCGCGCCGGGAGAAGCGGTGGACTACGGGCAGCACCGACATGGGGAACTCGACCGGCTCGCCGATGCCGTCGAACAGCATCTGGATACGGGCTGGCTTCAGGCCACCCTTGGACGGCGGGCAGGCACCCGCTCGGCAAGCTGAAGTCCATCCGCGGTTGCACCGACAGGGGATGCACTGCTTCCAGCCCGGCCAGTCCGCGAGCGGCGGCAAGGACCCGGACCAGACATGGTGAGTTGATGAGGCGGCGGTTCCACCGGCAACGGCGAGTTTCTGCTTGACTCATTCTGGTGGTTTAATACACTAATGCACTTCAAGCTCACACCCGCGGGGGGAAACACATGACGAGGACTTCACTCGGCCGCTGGGCCGCACCGGCCCTTCTGCTTTTGGCCGCCCTTATTACGGCCTGCGCCATGGGCGAGCCGCGCCCCGGCACCGACACCACGGCGGAACATGTACGCACCGTGGAGGGCATCGAGGAGTATCGCCTGCCGAACGGCATGCAGGTGTTGCTGGTTCCGGACCAGAGCCGCAGCTCCATCATGGTCAACACCACCTATTTCGTCGGTTCCCGTCACGAAGGCTATGGCGAGACCGGCATGGCCCATCTGCTGGAACACATGCTGTTCTACGGCACCGAGAAGCACCCGGATATCCGCAACGAGATTTCCGAGAAGGGCGGACGCGCCAACGGCACGACCTGGTTCGATCGCACCAACTATTTCCAGACCTTCCCGGCCAGCCGGGAAAACCTGGAATGGGCCCTGTCCATGGAAGCGGATCGCATGGTCAACGCGACCTTTGACGGCGAGGACCTGGCCTCGGAAATGAGCGTGGTCCGCAACGAATTCGAAATCGGCGAGAACAACCCCTTCCGGGTCCTCATGCAGCGGACTCTCGCCGCCGCCCACGAATGGCACGGCTATGGGCGCAGTACCATCGGTGCCCGCTCGGATATCGAGAATGTGCCCATCGAGCGTCTTTGGGATTTCTATCGTCGCTATTACCAGCCGGACAATGCCATGGTGGTGGTATCCGGGAATTTCGAACGTGAACAGGCCCTGGCGCTGATCGAGGACAGCTTTGGCCGCATTCCCGCCCCTGACCGGGCCGAGGAACTCCGGATTTGGGATACCTACACCCGCGAACCGACCCAGGACGGGGAACGCACGGTTACCGTTCGCCGTTCCGGTGACAGCCAGTACCTGATGGCCAGCTACCATGTGCCTGCCGGTGCACACCCGGATTTTGCCGCGCTGGATCTGCTGGCCCATGTGATCGGCAACCAGCCTTCCGGCCGCCTGCACAAGGCACTGGTGGAAAGCGAGTTGGCCACCAGTGTGGGGGCTTTTGCCTTCAGCCTGCGCGAACCCGGTGTTCTGCTGGCATTTGCCGAGGTGCCCAGCGACCAGGATCTGGACGAAGTGGAGCGCATCTTCCGGGAGACCCTGGATGACCTGGCCCGTGACGGCATTGACCAGGAAGAGGCCACCCGCGCCCGAAGCTCCAGGCTGCGCGCTCTCGAGACCGGCACCCTGAACGATTCCGAGCGCCTTGGCATCAGCCTCACGGAATGGTCGGCCAGTGGCGACTGGCGCCTGCTGTTTCTGCACCGGGATCGTCTCGGCAAGACCACGAAGGATGATGTCGAAGCCGTGGCCGAAAAATACCTTCGTCGTGACAATCGCACCATTGGCCGCTTCATTCCCGACTCCTCCCCCAAACGCAGCGAGATTCCCGAGATAGAGGATCTGAACGCCATGCTGGCGGCGCACGAATTCTCGGAAGAAGGGCGGGTGGCCGGTGAGGCCTTTGAGGCAACGCCGGAAAACGTTCATGCTCGTCTGGTCCATGCTGAGCTGTCCAACGGCATGCGCGTTTCAATGCTGCCGAAGCAGACGCGGGGTGACCGAGTGGTTGGCACTCTGGTGCTGCGCATGGGTGACGAAGACAGCCTTCGGGGCCAACGCGTTGCCGGCAACATGACCGCGGCCATGCTGATGCGCGGCACCCGTGAACGAGACCGTCAAGGCATTTCGGATCGCCTGGATGAACTGCAGTCCAGCCTGTCGGTCAGTGGCGGTGTCAATCGGGCGGTAACCAGCATCGACACTCAGCAGGACAAGCTGACCGATGTGCTTGGGCTTGGTGCCGAGATCCTGAAACAGCCCGCCTTCGATGAAAGCGAATTTCGGGAGCTTCGTCGTAGCCGCATTAATGCCTTGCGAGATGCCATGACCCAGCCACAGCAGCGCGCCTTCAATGTACTGGGTCAGGCGATGGGTTCACGGGACAGTGACCATCCCCAGTACGCGGCCAGTCTGGAAGAGGAGCTGGCCGCGGTGGAAGCGCTTGACCTTGCCGCCCTGAAGCAATTCCACAACCGTTTCTACGGTGCGGGGGATGCCTCCCTGGTACTGATCGGAAGCTTCGATCCGGATGCCGTTCTGGCACAGATGGAATCCCTCTTCGGTGACTGGGAAGCAGACGTTGCCTACCGGCGCATCCCGGAGGAGAAGCATGACCCGGAAGGGAAGACCATTGTCATCCGCACTCCGGATCGGGCCAACGCGGTTCTCGGCGCTGCGCACCGGGTAATGCTGAGTGACGAGCACGACGATTATCCGGCCGTTGCCATGGCCAACCACCTGATCGGCGGTGGCTTCCTGAGCTCACGCCTGGCTGAACGCATTCGCAACCAGGAAGGGATCAGTTACGGGGTGGGCTCCAACCTGTCTGTCAGCTCCCATGAAGACGCCGGACAGTTCCTGACCTTCGCTTTCTACGCACCGGAGAACCGGGAACGGTTGCTGGCCGCCCTTCGGGAGGAACTGCACAAGGTGATCGAGGAGGGCTTCACTGAAGAGGAACTGGAAGCCGGACGCCGGGGTTGGCTGCAGAACCGCGAAGTATCCCGCGGCAATGACCGTGAACTGGCCGGCACCATCAACAACAACCTGGCCGTGGGACGTGACATGCTGCGGGAGGCCGCACTCGATCAGGCCATCCGCGAGCTGGACGTGGATACCCTGAATCAGGCGGCGCGGCGCCACCTGAAGCCGGAGCGACTCACCATCGTCATCGCGGGTGATTTCGACGATGGCGAATCCATGGGTGACTGAAGCACCCGGGCATCGAGAGAAGGAGAGGGCGGGCCAATGGCCCGCCCTTTTTCATTCATACGCTTCATTCTGCCCCGTCCCTGAAGCGGCGGAAGCTTCAAAGCCCGCTTCGCTTTCGCTTGATCGCCGCACCACGGGCCAGCCACCCGGCCAGTACGCCGACCAGGAAGACCGTGAACAGAACCACCGCCCTTGAGGCGGTCCAGGTCCAGATCAGGAATTCCACACCAACGGTTTCCCGGTTCTGGATCACGAACACGATAACAAGCGCCACGAGAACCGCTGCAATGACCGCTTTTCCTTTCTGAGCACCCGTCATATTTAATCTCCTTTTCATGGCGTTACATGCTTTTTCTCGAAACCTAATGAGCGTGAAACACTTTCTGCCTTCAATCCTCCCGGGAACGCGGGCGAAGGCTTTCTTCCAGCAGACGCGGCGCATCGAAATGCCGCCGACCCGCAAAGGCGATCGCGTGGCGCCCTGGCTGGCGCATGGCGCCGGGCGAGGGCACACCCATCGTCCACAGCAGCCAGCGCTCGCGCCGCTCCGTTTCGGGCACCAGCCCGTGCCGGGCATAAAGACTCTCGCTCCGCCCCTCGGAGGAGAGACTGCGCAGCTCCCCGGCCTCACGGATCGGCATGATGACGTCGGCTTGCGGCGATGCCCGATCCACGCCAATCAGATAATGACTGCCCGCTTCGCGGCTGAGGCGGATGCGCTCACCATCACGCAGATTCGGCAGGGCCGGACCGACGAAGATCGGCTCGCCACCTCGTGCCTGCCGGGTGGCGACTGCCCCTTCACCGGGAAACACCATGTAATAGCATCCGCAATTATGAAGCGATTCAGCCGCAACAACGCGACCCTCGAGATCCAGGTTCACACGCCATATGGCACCATCCATGTAGCCACCGAGCAGATCAAAAACGCCTTCCCGGGGCCGCTCGGGCAACCAGACCATGTAATTCAGCTGCAGGAGAATCTCGTCGCCGAAGCGGGTGTAGCTGAGAAACCGATACTCCACCGGTTCCTCCGTATCCACCTGCGCGTGTCGATCCGAAGCGAGCCGCACCCGACCGATGCGATCCGACTCACTCGCCTCCTCAATGCGCCAGATCGGGGCATGCCGCGCAAAAAGCGCCTCAACCTCTGCGGCGGAAGGCCGTGGAATACGCAGTATGTCAGTGGAGAAGGGCGCGTTCACCGCGGCATTGGCCGTTGAACGCCTTCCGTCCTTTGCCAGATAGCTGGACCATTCGGCAGCCTCGGCGGGCTCATGCTCACTGGAGAGTGCCGCCTCCTGATCCGCATGAAGGCGATTGACGCCGATCAGAACGAACCATCTCGTCACAGGATACACCCCCAGCCAGCGCCAGGCGGTCCGGTAATCATCTGGCACCTGAACCGCCTGACGCAGCTCGGACTGCAGGTCCCTGCGCGCCATCACCACCTCGTTCAGGGTTTCGCCACAGGCCGCCAGATCGCCCATCAAGGCATCCAGCTGACCACTGTCATGGGGCAGGGCGGTGGCATTGGCCATTTCATGCCGACGCGCCTGACGGTCTTCTTCAGCCAGCAGTGTCAGCCACTGCCCCCACTTCTCGCGGTCGTCACCCAGCTCATTGCTGAAGGAAGCAAGAAAACGGCTGCTTCGCAGCCAAGGGAATGCCGGAACCCGGTGGGCGCCCTGATCGAAGCGTGCCTGCTCGGCAATCAGGGCATCACTGGCCCGAAACGCGGCCAGGCAATTTCGCGCCTCCACCTCCTCAAGCGCCAGGCGGTCGGGCAGGGATGCACAACCACCCACCACAAGAAGTGGTGTCAGCAAAAGCAGCGACAGACGCGAGCAGAGACGTGGCATGGACATTGAGCGGAACATCCTTGGCATTCGGGTTCGCATCAAGGCTACAGCAGGACATCGGGGTCGACCAGATTCGTCGCCAATATGCTACTTTTTGAAGAAAGCAACAGGAAGCTGCCCGGATCGCCAAAACGGGAAATCCATGCGGGAAGCCACCCTGGCGACCACCATCCACATTACATAATGCATTTCTGGAGACGCCTCCCATGAAAATCGGCATTGTCATTGACTCGGCCTGCGACCTGCCGCAGAAATTCATCGAAAAGCACGGCCTGGAGATGATGCCCATCAGTCTCAATATCGGCAGTGAACGACTGAAGGACACTCGGGACCCCCAGGAAACGCTCGCATTCTATCGCCGCTATCTGAAAGACAAGGATCTGGATGCCGAAACCGCACCCCTGAGCGTCCAGGAAATCACGGATCTCTTTCTCGACAACCTGGCACTGAAGTACGACCGGGTACTTGTCATCACCGTTTCCAGTGCGCGCAGCCCGACCTACGACAATGCCACCAAGGCGTCCTACCAGATTCTCAACGACTACAAGGAGCGGCGGGAAAAGGCCGGCATAGGCGGCAGCTTTGCCCTGAGGGTGCTGGACAGCAAGACGATGTTCACCGGAGAAGCGGTCCTGGTCCATGAAGCCTGTCGACTGGCCTACGAGGAAAAACTGCCCTTTGACGAACTCCGGCCGCGAATCGAGAGCCTGACACAGGACGTGAAGGCCTTCCTGGTGCCCGATGATCTCTACTACGTCAGAAACCGGGCCAGAAAGAAGGGCGATCGCAGCGTGGGCTTCCTTGCCTACCATGTAGGCCAGCTGCTGGACGTCAAGCCCATTCTGCGCGGCTACAAGAACGAAACCGCGGCCGTGGACAAGGTATCCGGCTTCAACAACGCGGTGCAGAAGATGATGAACATCGCCAAGGAGGAGATCCTTCACGGCCTGCAGACCAACATTGTCTGCATGAGCTACGCCGGCAACCCGCGCATCATCCAGGACACGCCCATGTACAAGGACTTCAAGCTGTTCTGTGATGAACACGGCGTGGACATCATGCTGTCCATCATGAGCACGACGGCCGCCATCAACCTGGGGCCAGGCTCATTCTCACTGGCCTTCATCTCCGGCAAGGAAGAGGACGAATAGGGTGCAGGGCTTCAGCAGGCTGGGAATTCCTCTATACGCGA
>NZ_JAVDDT010000009.1 GCF_030848495.1 Natronospira bacteriovora | reverse complement strand
CAGGCTTCTGTTCCTGACGCGGTTCCGGCTTCGGTTCAGGTTTCTGATCCTGACGCGGTTCCGGTTTCGGCTCAGGCTTCTGTTCCTGACGCGGTTCCGGTTTCGGCTCAGGCTTCTGTTCCTGGCGCGATTCCGGCTTCGCTTCAGGCTTCTGTTCCTGGCGCGGTTCCGGCTTTGACTGAGGCTTTGAGTCCTTGCCGGGTTCCTGCTTCGAAGAAGCTGGCTGTTCGCGTTTCTGATCCTGGCCCTGGCCCTGGCCCTGGCCTTTATCCTGGCCCTGGCCCTCCTGGCCCTGACGCTGATCCTGATCCCGGTTCTGCTGGCGCCCCCGGCGGCGTCGACCGCCGCGGCGTCCCCGGCGTGTACCACGGCCGGGCTTGTTGCCCTGGTCACCGCGATCATCGCCCTCGCGTTGACCGTCGCCGCCATTTCCTTGCGCGCGCTTGTCCTCGGCCGGGCGCTTGCTCTCTTCCTGCTTCCTGTCCTGGGTTTTTGCCGTGTCCTGTCGATCCGGACCTGCCTTGCGATGATCCTGCCCGCGATTCGATGGTCTTTCGCTGTCGTCCGCACGTCCGCCTTGACGGCGGCGGCGTCCCCGTCCGCGTCGGTTACGGCCACCCTGCGATTTGCCCTCGTCCCGTGATGTGCCGGGCCCGGAGGGACGTCGGCCGCCGCGGCGTCCGCGCGTGTCCCTGCCGGATTTCCCTTTGTCCTCACCCCGGCCGAACAGCAGGCGCCACAGCCGCACCAAGAGCCCGGGACCAGTCGGTTCCGCAGCGGCCTTCTCCGGCTCTGCGGGAGTCGGTGCGGGGCTTGAGGGGGCGATTGCCTTCACGGCGGGGGCTTCAGGTATGGCGACCTTGCGGATTTCACCCCGCTGCTGCGCCGGCTTCTCCTCGTCTTCCTGCTGCAGTCGCAACTGGTAGCTGGC
The DNA here is from genome assembly GCF_030848495.1 of Natronospira bacteriovora. Taxonomy (NCBI): domain Bacteria; kingdom Pseudomonadati; phylum Pseudomonadota; class Gammaproteobacteria; order Natronospirales; family Natronospiraceae; genus Natronospira; species Natronospira bacteriovora. The sequence continues at coordinate 87,116 of NZ_JAVDDT010000009.1, read as the reverse complement.
CTGGCCGGCGGGAAGCTGGTCCAGCTCGTCCTTCCGCAGGCGGTGAATATCGTAATGGGGCGTTTCCAGCTCGCGGTTGGGAACCAGAACCAGGTCCACGGTGCAGCGGCTCTCGATCTCGGCGATTCGGTCGCGTTTTTCATTGAGCAGGAAGGTGGCCACCTGGAAGGGCAACTGAGCCACGACGCGTGCGGTGTTCTCCTTCATGGCTTCCTCTTCGAGGATGCGGAGAACGGAAAGTGCCAGTGAGTCCACGCTGCGGATGCGCCCCTCGCCACGGCAGCGCGGGCAGATTTCCTGGCTGGATTCGCCCAGGGATGGCTGCAGGCGCTGCCGCGACATTTCGAGCAGCCCGAACCGCGAGATCCGGCTGACCTGGACACGGGCACGATCCATCTTGAGCGCATCACGCAGGCGCTGCTCCACCTCCTTCTGATGCTTGATCGGGCTCATGTCGATGAAGTCGATGACGACCAGTCCGCCCATGTCCCGTATGCGCAGTTGCCGGGCGATCTCGTCGGCTGCTTCAAGGTTGGTGTTGAGTGCCGTTTCCTCGATGTCACCGCCCTTGGTGGCGCGAGCCGAGTTGATGTCGATGGCGGTCAGGGCTTCGGTGTGATCCAGGACGATGGATCCACCGGAAGGCAGACGCACTTCACGAGTGAAGGCCGATTCGATCTGGCTCTCGATCTGATAGCGGGTGAAGAGGGGAACCGGATCGTCATACAGCTTGAGCTTGCCCAGGTTGTGGGGCATGACCTGGGACATGAAATTATGCGCTTCCTGGTAGATGTCCGGGTGATCCACCAGGATCTCTCCCACATCGGTACGCAGATAATCGCGAATGCAGCGGATGATGACATTGCTTTCCTGGTAGACCAGGAAGGGGGCCTGGCGCTCTTCAGCCGCCTGTTCGATGGCCTTCCAGACCTGGAGGAGATAGTCCAGGTCCCATTGCAGCTCTTCGGTGCTTCGACCGACGCCCGCGGTGCGCACGATGACGCCCATGCCATCCGGGATGGACATGCGGCTCATGGCATCCCGCACTTCGGCCCGCTCATCGCCCTCGATGCGGCGGGATACACCACCCGCTCTGGGGTTGTTGGGCATGAGCACCAGGAAACGGCCCGCCAGGCTCACGAAGGTCGTCAGGGCGGCGCCCTTGTTGCCTCGTTCCTCCTTGTCCACCTGGACGACCACTTCCTGGCCTTCACTGATGGCATCCTTGATGTTTACCCGGCCGCCGGATTCCGCGGCACCATTCTTGAAATAGGAGCGCGCAATTTCCTTCAGGGGGAGAAAGCCGTGGCGCTTGGCGCCAAAATCGACGAAGGCGGCTTCGAGGCTGGGTTCAACCCGGGTGACCTTGCCCTTGTAGACGTTGGCCTTCTTCTGTTCCCGGGAGAGGACTTCGATATCGAGGTCGTACAGACGCTGGCCGTCCACCATGGCCACTCGCAACTCTTCCGGCTGAGTTGCGTTGATGAGCATTCTTTTCATAAGTGATCCCGCTGGCGCTCAACCGCGTCAGGCAGGTCACGCAGAGCCGTTGTCACGGACAGGTCGTTCAGAGCGAACCCTTGCTGGCGCCGCGTCATACCGCAGCCGCCCGGAATCCTGTCGTTCATCACTCGGCGCTTCGTGACCATGCCCTGGCATGGGAGCGCGTGTTTCAGTCGTCCGTTCCCGTCTTGCGTTGTTACGGTGAACGGTCGAGCGATGAAAAATATGGAGCCCAGATCACCGTTGCCGGCCGGACTCCCCCTTAGCTCTGCCTGGCAGAGCCACACAAATCAACTTCCGGAACGCTTGGCGCTCCTGCTGGAACCCCCCGTCTTCAATGGATTCGGGGTGTTCCCGCCTGGCCGTGTTCATGGCCGGGCTGTCGTAAAGCGTTTCCACCGCGGCTCAGCGATCCCAAAGAGGGATGCCGCAGCCGAGTGGGGATTCGCCCGAGCCTCCCGATTGTGAGGCCGCCGGGCCGAAAAGACGCTACCCGGGATTTGGGAAGGGCGAACCGCTCCGGTACTATATCAGTGCACCCCGTTTGACTCAATCAATCGCTTCCGGTTCAGGGGCTTCTGTCCGTACAGGTGACGGGCGAGGGGCATCCCGGGGCCCGGTCACCACCGAGAGGTCTTCATGACAGACGGTCCGCAAATCCAGGAAGCCGGAGAGGACGATGCCGGCCAGCGGATTGACAATTACCTGCGACGAGTACTCAAGGGCGTGCCGAAATCCCTGATTTACCGCTTGCTCCGCACGGGGCAGGTCAGGGTCAACAAGCGCCGAACCAAGCCGCATTACCGGCTGCAGGCCGGTGACAGCGTGCGTATTCCGCCGGTGAGTGGTGGCGGCAGTCGGGCCGGGAGGGCGCCCCAGCGGCTGCAGGAACGCCTGGAATCGCGCATTCTCCATGAGGACGAGCGCCTGCTGGTGATCAACAAGCCGGCTGGGGTGCCGGTCCACGGCGGCAGTGGCTTGCACTTCGGACTGATTGACGCCCTTCGCCAGGCCCGGCCTGGTGAGCATTTCCTGGAACTTGCGCACCGCCTCGATCGTGAAACCAGTGGCTGCCTCCTGATCGCCAAGCGCCGTTCCACCTTGCGGCGCCTGCACGCCTTGCTGCGCGAGAACCGGGTGGAAAAGCACTATCAGGCGCTGGTGTTCGGCCGCTGGGAGCAGCCTGAGGTGGTGGATCAGCCGCTGGCGCGCACGGCAAGAGGAACAGGGGAGAACAAGGTCTTTGTCAGCGCGGAGGGCAAGCCTTCACTGACCCGCTTCCGCCCGCTGACCGTATACCGGGACTGGACACTGGTCGAGGCTGTGCTCGAGACCGGTCGCACCCACCAGGTTCGTGTGCATGCGGCCAGTAGCGGTCACCCGCTGGCAGCGGATAATCGCTATGCCACGCCGGCCAGTGAAGCGGCCAGCAATGCCCTGGGGGTGAAGCGCCTCTTCCTGCACGCCTGCCAGCTGGCGTTTCAGCACCCGGATCGCGAGCATCAGAGAATCCAGGTAGACGCGCCGCTGGACGAGGACCTGCAGGCCATTCTCGGGAAACTGGAGCGGTCATGAACGAGCTGCAACCGCGCATCGTCATTTTCGACTGGGATGGCACGTTGATGGATTCCACCGGCCATATCGTGGCCTCGGTTCAGGCAGCGGTGCGGGAGCTGGGCTGGGTGGAACCGGACGCGGAAGCCGTACGCTCAGTGATCGGCCTGAGCCTGGATCGGGCTCTGGAAACCGTCATGCCGGAACCATCCCCAACCGCCGTGCAGGCTTTCCAGCAAGCCTATCGTCGGTATTACCTTGATCCCGGCGTTCACGAAGGGGATCTGTTTCCCGGCGTCGATTCCCTGCTAGAGGATCTTGCCGGGGCAGGCATCTGGGCAGCGGTGGCGACCGGGAAAGGGCGTGCCGGCCTGGATCGGGTAATGGGCAAGCTGGCGGTGAGCGGTCACTTTGTCACCAGCCGGTGTGCCGATGAGGCCCGTTCCAAACCCCACCCCCAGATGCTCGAGGATATTCTCGATTACACCGGTCTGGAACCGGCCGATGCGCTGATGGTGGGTGATACCACCTTTGACCTGGATATGGCCAGGAGTCTGCGCATGCCGGCCATAGGCGTGACCGGTGGTGCCCACCCGGCCGAACGATTGCGGCAAAGCCAGCCCCTGGCCCTGCTGGATCGGGTGGCCGATCTGCGATCCTGCCTGAGTGCGCTCAAGGTCGACGCCGACTGATGAAAGCCACGCCGGGAGCGGGCAGTCACTCACCCAGGTTTAGGGGGTCGGCACCGGCCGCACGCAGGGCGCGCGCAAGGGCGATCAACGGCAGACCGATGAGTGCGGTCGGGTCTTCACTTTCAATGGCCTCGAAGAGGCTGATTCCAAGGCCTTCACAACGGAAGCTGCCGGCACAGTCCAGCGCTGCTTCCTTTTCCAGGTAGGCCCGCGCGGTGGCTGATTCGAAGGGGCGAAAGCGGACGCGCGTTTGGTCGAGGTGCTCCTCGATTACCGTGCCATCGCCGCCCATGAGGCACAGGCCCGTCATGAAGTGAACTTCCTTTCCGGCGCAGGCCGTTAGCATGGCGATACCGCGCTCCATGGATTCCGGCTTGCCCAGAATCTGGCCGTCCAGAACCGCGGCCTGGTCGGAGCCGATGATCAGACTCTGTGGATCCTGCAGGCGTTCGGCCACCGCCCTGGCCTTGACCCGACTCAGTCGCGACACATAGTCCGCCGGGTTTTCCCGCGCATGGGGAGACTCGTCAATGTCGGCGGCCTGCTGCTCGAAATCCGGCAGCAGGCGGCCAAGCAGTTCCGCCCGGTAGGGCGAACGTGAGGCGAGAACGATGTTTCCGGGATTGGCCATGTCTCAAGGCCTCCATTGCGTGAGAGAATGTCGTCGGAACCGCGTTTTTCCAGTCTTGGCCGCGCGGCCCTGCCTGTCAAACGGCGGGGGTATCGGCGCCGTTGCCGAAGCCTGCAAAAACAAGGGCTTGGCGCGATCTTTCTTTTGACACTCAATTGTAAAGTGAGTAGAATTGTCGGTTTATGTCGGTGAACCTTAGCAACCCGGTTGATCCGGAACGGCTGGCCGAGCAGGCACAATGGCTGGAAGCCGGCCTGCCGGTGGCTCGCATGCATCGCCTTGAGCCTCTCCTGGCTTGCGGGGAAAATGGCGTTGAAGCGACACTGCAGGCCGATTGCCGGGTTCGATTCTATCGTGACGAAAGTCGTCGGCTTCGCGTTGAGGGGCGGGTGTCCGCGGTTCTGCCGCTGGAGTGCCAGCGTTGCCTGGAGGTGGCGCCGGTAGCGGTGGAGGGTGAGTTCAGTCTGGTCATCGTCGACAGCGAGGAGGCCGCCGACGCCTTGCCGGCCGAGCTGGACCCGCTGCTGCGAACGCGGCGCCTGGTGGACGTCTCCGGCATGGTGGAGGACGAGTTGATCGTTGCCCTGCCGCAGGTCGCCCGTCATGCCCGAATTGCCGACTGTGGCCCGATTGCCCGGGAAGACGCACTGGATGCCGGTGAGGTGGAAGCTTCCCCGGTAGTGGAGGAGCCCACGGCGAGACAGCGACCTTTCCAGGTTCTGGCCGGTCTGGGCAAGGGCAAGGGCAAGGGAAAGCGGTAATCCGAGCTCGACCGCGGGTATTGTTGTACTGGGCAAGCAATCACGGCACGACGAGCGACATGAATCGGCGTTGCCATCTACTGTAGAATTCAGCCAAGACGAATCTGGAGCATAATCATGGCCGTTCAGAAGAACCGGAAGACCCCGTCCAAGCGTGGCATGCGTCGCGCCCACGACAGCCTCAAGAACCCGACCCTGTCGGCAGAGCCGACCACGGGCGAGACCCATCGTCGCCACCACGTGAGCCCGGATGGTTTTTATCGTGGGCGCAAGCTGGTCAACACCCCGGCTGACGAAATCGATTTCGAAGACGACGAGGACTGAGTGTCCTCAGGCAGCAAGCGGATGTCGTCTGGCCGCGATCCCCGGGGTCGCGGCCGGTTTTTTAGGATCGAACAACGGGAAAAGCGCGCATGAGAGTGGCTGGAGAGATCTCATGAGTGGTCGGATTACATTGGCGCTTGATGCCATGGGTGGGGATCACGGGCCCAGTGTGGTGGTGCCGGCCGCCTTTTCCTTTCTCGACAAGCGGGACGATGTGGATCTGATTCTGGTCGGTGACGAAGCCGTTCTGGAATCCCAGCTAGGCCACACCGGTGCACGTCATGCCGGGCGTGTTCGCATCCATCATGCCAGTCAGGTCGTGGCAATGGATGAGCTGCCATCCCAGGCGTTGCGCGGCAAGAAAGACTCCTCCATGCGCGTCGCCATCAACCTGGTCAAGCAGGGTGAAGCCCAGGCCTGTGTCAGTGCCGGCAATACCGGCGCACTGATGGCAACGGCCCGATTCGTTCTCAAGACCCTGCCCGGTATTGATCGTCCCGCCATCATCTGCCCCATTCCGGCCGTGGGTGGTCACACTCATATGCTGGATCTGGGCGCGAATGCCGACTGCACGGCAGAGCACCTGTTGCAATTCGGTGTCATGGGTTCCGCGCTGGCAGCGGCCATCCATGATATTTCCAACCCCAAGGTGGGTTTGCTGAATATCGGCGAGGAAGAGATCAAGGGCACGGAAACGGTCCGCGATGCCTCCCAGCTCCTTCAGGAAAGCCGGCTGAACTACATTGGCTACGTGGAAGGGAATGATATCTTCTCCGGCAAGGTGGACGTGGTCGTGAGTGAGGGGTTTGTCGGTAATGTCTCCCTCAAGACCATGGAAGGCGTCGCGAAGATGATCGGCACCTATATCCGGGAAGAATTCAATCGCAACTGGTTTACCCGCCTACTCGGGCTGGTGGCACTGCCGGTTCTGCGTTCTCTCAAGCGCCGAACCGATCCCAGGCGTTATAATGGAGCCAGTTTCGTCGGCTTGCAGGGCATCGTCATCAAGAGCCACGGTGGGGCGGATGAAGTTGCCTTCGAAAATGCCATTCGAATAGCAGCTTTGGAAGTCGAAAAAGATGTGCCGGCACGTATCAGCCGGCTGATGGCCAATGAAGTCAATGAAGGGCAGGGTGTCTGATGTATGCACGCATAGCCGGTACCGGTCGTTATCTTCCCGAGAAGGTGCTGAGTAATTTCGACCTGGAAAAGATGGTCGAAACCAATGATCAGTGGATTCGGGAGCGAACCGGTATCGAGCGCCGGCATATTGCAGCCGACGGTGAAACCACCTGCGATCTCTGTGAGCACGCCGCACGCAATGCCATGGAGATGGCGGGCGTTGGCCCCGAGGATATCGACCTCATCATTGTCGGTACGACCACACCGGATCAGATTTTTCCCAACGTGGGCTGTCTGCTGCAGGAGCGCCTTGGTAATCGCGGTGTGCCTGCCATTGGTCTGGAGGCTGCCTGCAGCGGATTCATCTATGGCCTGAGCATTGCAGACAAGTTCATCCGTACCGGGGCGGCCAAGCGTGCCCTGGTCGTCGGTGCCGAGACCCTGTCACGCTTCATCGACTGGACGGATCGTTCAACCTGCGTACTTTTCGGTGATGGTGCCGGGGCCGTGGTGCTGGAAGCCTCGGATGAGCCTGGCATCATTTCCACGCATATCCATGCCGACGGCGGTTACAAGGATCTGCTCTACTTTCCTTCGGGTGTTTCGAAGGGCTTCAATGACCTGAAATCCGGCAAGGATTTTGTGCAGATGAAGGGCAATGAAGTGTTCCGCGTGGCAATAACCACTCTGGGGCGCATTGCCCGCGAGACCCTGGCCGCCAACAACATGAGCAACGACGACATCGACTGGCTCATTCCCCACCAGGCCAATCTGCGCATCATCGAAGCGACGGCCAAGAAGCTGAAGATGCCGATGGAGCGGGTCATTCTCACCGTTCAGGATCACGGCAACACCTCGGCCGCGTCCGTTCCCATGGCGCTGGACGTCGCCGTCAGGGATGGTCGAATCCAGCGCGGGCAGACGCTCCTGCTCGAGGCATTCGGTGGTGGCTTCACCTGGGGTTCGGCACTCCTGCGCTACTAGGGAAGCTGGTTTCCCCTAGAGTCGCTCATGCTCCGCGGATTCTTCCCGCGGGACTTCAGTGGGTACCACGATTTCGTATTCTTCACCTTCCCGCCAATAGCGGATGCGCGCTTTTTCCTCACCGGGTACGGCACGAATCGCATCAAGGAAGTCCAGGGGGCTGCTCGGGCGACGTTCCCCGACGGCAATGATCAGGTCGCCCGCCTGCAGGCCAGCTTCCCTCGCCGCGGCTCTGACGCTACTCACCAGCACGCCGGGGTCGGAGGGAAGGCCCAGCTCCTGACGTAATTCACCCGTGGCATTGACGACCGTGATGCCGGCAGCCTGCACAATGTCGCCGCTGCCTTCCGGTGCCTGGAAATCAAAGTCCAGCCCGGCGCGCAGAATCTCCCGACTCACCTCGATGCGAGCACCGGTGCGCACGGCCAGGGCCATGCCATCGCTGGGGCGGGTATCGATCTCTGTGACTTCGTTGCCGCCGCTCCGGCGAAGGAGCAGTCGCCCGTAATAGGTGCCGTTGCGCAGTTCGTGCACCTGGAGTACTTCCAGGGATGCATCCAGGCCGGCGATGGTATTGGCCAGCAGGTCGTGGGTCATCGGGCGTGGACTGGCAATGTCATGCAGGCCCTGGAGGATGGCCTGGGCCTCGATCAGGCCGATGAAGATCGGTACCACCTCTCCCGACTCCGGTTCACGTAGCAGGGCCACCGGTGTGCCGCTGTTACGATCGAAACCCACCGTCGCCAGCTCCACTTCCACCAGCTCCGGCCGTGTTTCCCGGGCGAAGGCCGCGAGTGCGATGGCAGTGGCAAGAACGAGCAGGGAGAAGAGAGAGAGCAGCTTGACGCGCATGGGGTTCCTCCCGGCAGGTGCCGGCGGCAGCGGATCATGAAGTCACTATGCCTGCTGCCAGGCCGGGATGGAAGCCGGGGCCCTCAGGCCACCAGGCGGTTCAGTTCCAGAATCGGCATCATCAGGGCGAGCACGATCAGGAGTACCACCACGGCCATGACCATGATGAGCACGGGCTGCAGCAATGACATCAGCGTCGAGGTCAGGGATTCCATTTCCCATTCCTGGTTGGAGGCGGCCCGCTCAAGCATTTCCTCGAGCTCGCCGGAGGTCTCGCCGCTTCGGATCAAGTGAATGGTCATGGGTGGAAAAAGGCCGCTGGCCGCCAGGGAGCGCCCGATGGGGGCACCTTCCCGCACCCGATTGGTGGCCTCGTGAATGGCATCGCGCATGGGCAGATTGCTGACTACCTCGCCGGAAATGCGAAGGGAATCCAGAACCGGAACACCGCTGCCGGCCAGGATGCTCAGGGTGCGTGCAAAGCGGGCTGTGTTGAAGCCCCGGTTCAGGCGGCCCACCAGGGGAATGCGGAGAATCAGGTGATGGAAGCGCCGGCGCGGTCCTTCCTGCCGGAGCAGGCGTTTTACCCCGTAGCCCACGGCCACCAGTCCGATCAGCATCCACAGGCCACTTTGTTGCAAAAACTCGCTGGCTCCGATCATGAACTGGGTGAGCTGTGGCAACTGTTGCCCGGTGTCCTCGAAGACAGTGACCACCTGCGGCACCACGTGAACCAGCATGCCCACGATGATCAGTATGGCCACCACGGTGAGTACGATGGGGTAGACCATGGCCTGGGAAATCTTGGAGCGCATCTGCTGGCGGGTTTCCGTGTACTCGGCCAGCCGCTCCAGTACCCCGTCCAGGTGCCCGGATTGTTCACCGGCCGCCACCGTGGAGCGATAAATTTCCGGAAAGGCGTTCGGGAATTCGCCCAGGCCATCCGCCAGGGTATGGCCTTCCAGCACGCGGGAGCGGACGGCCATCAGGATGCTCTTTACCCGGGCCTTCTCGCTTTGCTGCGCAACGGCACTGACCGCTTCTTCCAGGGGCAGCCCGGAACGGATCAGGGTGGCCAGCTGGCGGGTCAGCAGGGCCAGGTCACCGGCGCTGATGCCCCGCCCGAAACGGTTGGCCGTGGAGGACGTGCTTTCGGAATTCCCGGCTTTCCTGCGGCCACCGGCAATTTCCCGTACTTCAAGTGGCGTCAGCCGCTGCTCTCGCAGCTGCTGCCGGATATGGCGGGCCGTGTCACCCTCGATGACACCCTTTTTCGGTTTGCCCCGGGCGTCCAGGGCTGTGTATTCGAAGGCGGCCATCAGTCTTCCCGGGTCACTCGGACAACTTCCTCAATGGTGGTTTCTCCGGCAAGCACCTTGCGGCGGCCATCTTCACGGATGCTGGCGGAGAACTTGCGGGCGTAGCTCTCCAGCTGCTGTTCGGAAGCACCGTCATGGATCATCGTGCGCAGGCGATCGTCAATGGGGATCAGCTCGTAGATGCCCATCCGCCCGCGGTATCCGGAATGATTGCATTTGTCACAGCCGTTGGGCCTGTACAGGGTCATTTTCTGTTCGGTTGGGAAGGCCAGTTGCTCCAGCTCCCGTGCTTCCGGTTCATAGGCAGTCTTGCAGTCCGGACACAGCTTCCGCACCAGGCGCTGTGCCAGCAGCCCGAGAAGGGAAGATGAAAGCAGGAAGGGCTCAACGCCCATGTCACGCAGACGGGCAACGGCGCCGACTGCGGTGTTGGTGTGGAGGGTCGAGAGCACCAGATGGCCGGTCAGGCTGGCCTGCACCGCGATTTCCGCGGTTTCCAGATCGCGGATTTCACCCACCATGACCACGTCCGGATCCTGGCGGAGAATGGCCCGCAGCCCGCGGGCGAAGGTCATGTGTACCTTGGTGCTGACCTGGGTCTGACCAATGCCGTCCAGATAATACTCGATCGGATCTTCCACGGTCATGATGTTGCGACTGGTCTCATTCAGCCGGGTAAGACTCGCGTACAGGGTCGTGGTCTTGCCCGAGCCGGTCGGGCCGGTGACCAGAATGATGCCATGCGGCTTGTGAATGAGATCATCCATCAGTGCCTGGGCCTTTGGCTCCATGCCCAGGTGATCCAGATCCAGGCGGCCGGCCTGTTTGTCGAGAAGACGCAGTACCACGCGTTCGCCATGGCCCGAGGGCAGGGTGGAAACGCGCACGTCCACGGCGCGCCCGGCCACCCGCAGAGATATGCGGCCGTCCTGGGGCACCCTTTTTTCGGCAATGTCCAGTTTCGCCATCACCTTGACGCGGGAAACCAGCAGGGGCGCCACTGCCCGGCGGGAAGTCAGCGCCTCGCGCAGAACGCCGTCCACGCGGAAACGCACCACCAGGCGGTTCTCGAAGGGTTCGATGTGAATGTCCGAGGCTCCTTCCTTTACCGCCTCGGTCAGCAGCGCATTGATCAGCCGGATAATGGGCGCATCGTCATCCGCCTCCAGCAGATCCTCGGGTTCCGGCAGGGACTGGGCAACGCTGTTGAGGTCAACGTCTTCTTCCAGTCCCTCCATCATCTGGGTCGCGGAGTTGGCCGCCTCATAGGCCCGCTGCAGACGTTGGTCGAATTCCTCGGCCGACACCTTGCGCAAGGCGAGCCCCACACCCGCGTATCGGCGAACCTCCCGCAATGCGTCCGGCCGGGGGCGGGAACGGCAGATGGCTTCAATCCGCCCATCCTCCAGCGCTTCGCCCAGCAGCACGCCATGACGGCGGGCGAAGGCGAAGGGAAGGCGGGTGCGGTCGCTGTCATCCGTCTCCGGGTCCGGCGGCAGCGGCTCGGCCAAAGCCTGGCGGTTGCCGATATCGGTGGAGATATCGGTGGAGATATCTTCGCTTTCTTCCTCGAAGGGGTTACTGCTCGCCATCGTACTCTTCGTCCTGCATGTCCAGACGGGGCACGCGTCGACCATTTCCGGTGTCACTCCCGTGATGCGGGCTGTGCCGGAACTCTTCCAGCGGCTCGAGCTGGGGCCGTCGCACGCCGTGGATCAGCGGTACGCGTTGACGTTCGCCTCGCTGAAGGTCACGAATGCGGTTGTATTTCGCATCTGTGTAAAAACGTGAGTCTTCCGGGCTGCGCAGTATGACCGGTTTGAGAAAGACCATCAGATTGCGCTTTTCGGAAGCGGTCTGCGTGCTCTTGAACAGGTTGCCCAGCACGGGGATGCTGCCGAGTATGGGCACCCGCTGTTCCTGTTCGCGCAGTTGCTCGTCAATCAAGCCGCCCAGAACGATGACTTCGCCGTCCTCAACGATGACGCGGGTGGTGATGGAGCGCTTGTTGGTGATCAGGTCGGCGGCACCGCTTACGCCGCTGGCAATGCTTGAGACTTCCTGTTCGATGTCCAGGAAGACGGCATCCCCTTCGTTGATGCGGGGTGTGATCTTCAGGGAAATACCCACATCCTCACGCTGGATGGTCTGGAAGGGGTTGACCAGACCCATGCCACCGCCGCGCTGGCCGTCACGGCCACCGCCGACCCCGGTCTGGGAGTAACTGCCAGTGAGGAACGGCACCTGCTGGCCGACCGTGATCTCCGCCTCCTCATTGTCCATCGTCACCAGCGTGGGCGTGGACAGGATATTGGTCTTGGAGTCGCCGGCGAGTGCCCGGAACAGGGCGGCAAAGTCCAGGCCGCCGGCACGCGTACGACCGACACCGAAGAGCAGGCCCGACCCGGCGGATTGCAGGGCGGCTTCCGGCTGGCCGGCGGCCAGGGCGCCACCGATGGTGCCGATGTCGGCACCGGACTGGGGGAAGCGGGTGAGTCCGAAGGGGTTGCTGCCGCTTTCGTCCACCGCCGCCCAGGTGACACCCAGCTCACCACTGCGATCCTCGCTGAGTTCAACGATGATGGCTTCCACCAGCACCTGGGCACGACGAATGTCCAGCTTCTCAATGACCGAATTGATTTCCCGCATCTGCCGGGGCGGGGCGGTAATAACCAGAGCGTTGGTTCCTTCGTCCGCGACGATGCTGACCCGTTCACCTTCCCGGCCTTCGCCGCTTCCCATGTCCTCCACATGGCTGCGGAGGACTTCGGACATGGCCGCCGCGTCCGAATAGCGAAGGTAACGCACCTGGGTATTGCCGCCGGCTTCAAGCGGTGTGTCCAGATGGGAAATGAGTGCGCGCATGCGCACGCGGTCACTGCTGTCACCACCCAGCAGGACACTGTTGCTGCGCTCATCAGCCACCAGACTCAAGGGTACGCTGCCGTCACCGCGATCGCGGCGTTCCATGGAGGTCAGCACGCGTACCACCTCCGAGGCCGAGGCGTGTTCAAGGCGGATGACCTCGATTTCATCGTCCTTGGCGCGGTCGATTCGGCGGATCAGGTTCCGAATGCGTTCAACATTGGCTTCCCGGTCGGCCACAATGATCATGTTTGAGACATTCACGGAAGCCAGATGACCATGCTGCGGGATCAGGGGCCGCAGGATGGGGACCAGCTGCGCGGCCGGCACATGTTCCAGTTCAATGACGGCCGTGGTGATCTCGTCTCCGAAGCGGCTGATGGCATCGCCCATTTCCGATCCGGGCATTTGCCGGGCATCGGAAGAGGGGACGATCTTAATCGTCTCACCAGTCTGCATGGCGGCAAAGCCATGTACCTGAAGGATGGAAAGGAAGGTGTCGTAAACGGCGTCGGCGGGGATGGGGCGAGAGGACTGGACGGTAATTCGCCCCTTTACCCGCGGATCGACGATGAAATTCTTCCCGGTTGCCTCGGAGATGGACGCCGCCACTTCACGGATGTCTGCCTCCTTGTAGTTCAGGGTGACCCGATCGGCGAGGGCAAGCGCCGGCCAGGCCAGCATGAAGGCAAGCATGGCCGCCAGGGCAGGCAGGCGCAGGCGGTGAGTGCGAGGAGACTTGTGATTCATTGTTCTTTCCAGTCCAGCAGGTTTCAGTGATCAGATGCCATTTGGGGCCTACAACCGCCCATGCTCGCTTGCTCGTGGTCAGTTGCCCATGGAAATGGTAACGGAGGTTTGTCTTCCGCCCCGCTCAATGGTCAGGTCCACCGATGAGGCATCCTGCAATTCATTCATCAGGCTCATGGCCGCGGCAGGCGAGTTCATGGGCTGGCCGTTGACGGCGGTCACGATGTCACCGGCCCTCAGGCCGAGCGCCTGGAACTGATCCCGCATGCGACCGGGGAAAATCCGGAAGCCCACCATCTCGCCGTCAACGTGATGGGGCGTTGGCCGAATTACGTCCGTGATGCGTTCCGGGTTCTCCTGAATCGCGGCCCGGAGGTCGACCAGCTCTTCCGGCACGGTGACCTGTTCATCCGTTTGCCGGCTGGCCTGACGACCATTGCTGCTGCGGGTTCGCGTCAGACCACTGTCGGATTCGTCTTCCCGGGGCAGGCGCAGGGTTTCCAGGTCGCCGCCCCGCTCAAGGATCACCCGGTCTGCATAGATGGCGCGCAGGGACGCGCCGGAGCCGATCCGGTCGCCAACACGGAATATCTTGTCTTCGCCGCGCCCCGAGGCAATGATGGCCATGGCCATCTGCGGGATTTCGGTGGCCATGACACCACGCAGCTGCAGGTTGAGCTGGGTTTCCGGGGCTTCCACCTCGGCCAGGTCAATGGCGTCGGGTTCGTCGGCCGGATCCGGGTCACCGAATACCGACAATTCGATCAACCGTGTCACCTGGCTGCCGTTCCTGCCCTGATCCCTGTCCGCGACGAATGGCTCGGAAGGGGTTGAGGTCTGACCCTTTTCATCGGGCACGGGAATGATTCGCCAGGTGAGGTCGGCCAGGGTGTGGGCAATGACCAGAATGAGGAAGAGGGTCGCGACCAGGGGCGCCCAGCGCAGCAGCGGTTCCGGCCGCGGCAATATTCTTTCCCCCAGATTACTCAGCGTCCCCAGTTTCGGGTTCATCAGTCTTTCCCGCCCGGCGCCAGGCCCGGCGCCCCCATAAGTGAATTCCAATAGAGCATCATACGGACATATTGGTGGAATGCTCAAGGCCGCCCGGTGGTTGCCGGGCGCCGGTAGCAATCCAGTTCGTGTAAAGTGGGGATTTCACCGGGCCGGGCAGGGGAATTCGCTGGCGGCCAGGTCATTGCAGCCATTCATTCGGCAGAGGTCATCGGCACGGTGGGAATTCCCAAGCGGTCATTGCCAGTCAATATCGGGACTCGCCAGCGCGAGTTCCGTATTCGGCTGTTGCTGACCGGAGTGCTTCTGGCGCTGTTCACGGCGCATGCGGCCGGCCTGGTCCATATTCGGGCCATCTCCCATCTGGAAAACCTGGCCTACGACAGCCGGCTGCGACTGGGCATGCCGTTCAGCGTTGACCCGAACATCGTGATCGTCGGTGTCGACGAACCGAGTCTCGCCCAGGAAGGGCGCTGGCCCTGGCCGCGGGATCGCATGGGCGTGCTGGTGGAGGCACTGTTTCAGCAATATGGCGCCAGGGCAGTGGGGCTGGATGTGGTCTTTGCCGAGCCCCAGGACGGACGTCGGGTGTCCTACGCCGGCCAGCGTGGGCACAGCCAGTGGCGATCCATTGGCGGCTGGCTGGAAATTCCGGGTGAAACACGACAGGAACGCAGTGCCGACGAGTGGCTGGCCGATGCACTTCGGGGACGGGCCGTCGGAACGGCCATGCTGTTTCGCGACGGCGATGACGGACGCTCGGTGGGCGTGCTGCCGAGGCCGTTGATGCGCTGGGAACAGCTGCCGAAGGGCCTGGAGCCGCTGGAATCCGAAAGCTATACCGCCAATATTCCGGTGGTGGCCGAAGCGGCCGTCAGCGGCTTCACGGACAATCCGCTGCTGGATTCCGACGGCCACTACCGGCGCGTTCCGCTGCTGCGAAACCATGGGGGGCAGGTGTATGCCTCCTTTGCCCTGCAGATGGCCTGGCTGGTGCTGGGTGACGAAGGCCGCCCCAGAATCCAGACCAATGCCCATCTACTGACCCAGAGCCAGCACGCATTGGACATCGGCAGCATCCGGATTCCCATGGAGTCCGACGGCGGGATTCTCGTCCCGTTCCGGGGCCCTCGTTTCAGTTTCTCCTATGTCTCTGCTGCCGAGGTATTCAACGGAACGGCCTCGAAGGGCCTTTTCGAAGACCGGGTGGTGCTCGTCGGTGCCTGGGCCTCCCGGCTGGGACAGGGCTACGCCACGCCGGTGGCCCAGTCCATGCCCAATATCGAGGTTCAGGCCAATATTCTTTCCGGACTGCTGGAAGGGCGTGTCCTGCAACGCCCCAGCCATGCGGTGCTGACCGAGGTGGTGACCCTGTTTCTGTTGGGCTTTCTGTTGACGGCCGCCTTTCTCTATCTGGGCAGCTGGGGAACGGTCACAGCCGCCATCGCCGCTCTGGGGCTGTTCTCCGCGGCCAATCTGATTGTCTGGCAGGCCTGGTCACTGGTGCTTCCCTATGCTTCGGTGGCCCTGTTCATCGTCGCCCTGTTCGTCATCCACCTGATCTACACCCAGATCATAGAAGCGCACTCCCGGAGCCAGCTCTCGCGGGTGTTCGGGCAATACGTACCCCGGGAACTGGTGGAAGAACTCTCCGACCATCCCCAGCCGGTCACGCTGGCCGGGGAAAGCCGCCACATGACCGTGCTGTTTTCGGACATACACGGCTTCTCGGGTATCGCCGAGGCGCTCAATCCCCGCCAGCTTGCCCATCTGATGAATGAGTTCCTAACCGCGATGACCCGGGTCATTCACCACCACAGGGGTACCATCGACAAGTACATGGGGGATTCGGTGATGGCGTTCTGGGGGGCACCGCTGGACATGCCGGATCATGCCCGCCGTGCCGTGCTGGCGGCGCTGGACATGCAGGAGGAAATGCACCGTCTCAACAACCGTTTCGCCGAGAGGGGCTGGCCTCGCCTGCGCTTGGGCATCGGCATCAATACCGGACACATGAGTGTCGGCAACATGGGATCCGAGTTTCGCATGGCCTATACCGTGATGGGGGATGCGGTGAACCTGGCCTCGCGCCTGGAGGGGCTGACCCGACAATGTGGTGTGGGCATCATCTGCAGCGAATTTACGCGAAATGCGGTTCCGGAAGTGCGCTTCATGGAGCTGGGCAGGACCGATGTGCGGGGCCGCGAGGGGCCGGTGACCATATTCGAGCCCATCGGCCTGCCGGATCTGATGGACGACGAGCAGGAAGAGCAGGCCGAGAAGTTCGAGCGGGCCCTCGATGCCCTGCGGGCCGGGCGGAGCTGGGAAGTGGAGATGATCGCCGAGGCATTGCTGGTTGCGGATCCCGGGCGTCACCGCCTGTATCGCTGGTTGCTGGAGCAGCTGGACGAGGTGGAGCAGCCAGAGGCGGGGGACGTTTCTCCGCGCCGGCGGTCGGGAGAATCTGACCGAGAGGGCGGTCTATAGCTTCGGACAAACGGTCATTTGGGCTAAAATAGGGGCATGAGCGAATACAACGGACAACAAGACAGCAGCCCCGGGAATCCGGGGGTTGCCGTACAGGAGGCGAAGCCAGAGGTTCGCAAGCCGCCCCTGTACAAGGTCATTCTCCTGAATGACGATTTCACGCCGATGGATTTCGTGGTCGAAGTCCTGCAGCGGTTCTTCCGGATGGATCGGAACAAGGCCACGCAGATCATGCTCAATGTGCATACTCAGGGAAAGGGAGTCTGCGGCGTGTTTACCTATGAAATTGCGGAAACCAAGGTGGCCCAGGTCAACGAGTATTCCAAGAAACACCAGCACCCGCTGCTCTGTACTCTGGAGCAGGCCTGAACCAGCCGGCCGTTGCAACGGTCCATGTATTAACCGGCGACATAAAGAAGGTGCGACATGCTGAGTAAAGAACTGGAATTTTGTCTCAATGCCGGCTTCAAGGAAGCCCGCCAGAAGCGGCATGAGTTCATGACCGTGGAGCACCTCCTGCTGGCCCTTCTGGATGCCGGTCAGGTGATCGAGATTCTGCAGGCCTGCGGCGCGGATCTGGAAGCGCTGCGCCGAGAGCTGGGCCAGTTCATCGATGAGACCACGCCGGTGCTGGATGAGAGCGAAGGTGACGATGTGCAGCCAACACTGGGGTTCCAGCGGGTGCTGCAACGGGCGGTATTCCATGTCCAGTCATCGGGCAAGAAGGAAGTGACCGCCTCGAATGTGCTGGTGGCGATTTTCGGCGAAAAGGAAAGTCATGCGGTCTACCTGCTAAGCAAGCAGAGTATCACCCGTCTGGATGTGGTGAATTACATTTCCCACGGCATCTCGCGTATTTCCGGTGAAGAAGGCGTGGAAGGCCAGACCGAGGACGATGAAGCCACGGTTGATGATGCCGAAAACACACCGCTGGAGAAGTACACCACCAACCTTAACCGTCTGGCCCGCGAGGGGCGGGTGGATCCGCTCATCGGGCGGGCACATGAAATCGAGCGTACCGTGCAGGTGCTCTGCCGTCGTCGCAAGAATAACCCGCTGTTCGTGGGTGAGGCCGGGGTCGGCAAGACCGCATTGGCGGAAGGCCTGGCGCGTCGGATCGTGGATGGTGAAGTGCCCGAGCCCCTGTCCGAGGCTACCATCTACTCTCTGGATCTGGGCGCACTGATTGCCGGCACCAAGTATCGGGGGGACTTCGAGAAGCGCCTCAAGGGTGTGATCAGTGACCTCAAGCGACGGCCGGGTTCCGTGCTGTTCATTGACGAGATTCATACCATCATCGGGGCGGGTGCCGCCTCGGGTGGCGTCATGGATGCATCCAATTTGATCAAGCCGGTGCTCACCAACGGCGACCTGCGCTGCATCGGTTCCACTACCTATCAGGAATACCGTGGCATCTTCGAAAAGGACCGCGCGCTTTCCCGGCGATTCCAGAAAATCGATGTGCCCGAGCCGTCGGTGGAAGAGACCGTGGAGATTCTCAAGGGACTGCGAAGCCGCTTTGAAGAGCACCACGACGTGAAGTATCCGCTGCGCTCCCTGCGCGCGGCCGCGGAACTGTCGGCCCGCTACATCAATGATCGCTTCCTGCCCGACAAGGCCATCGACGTGATCGACGAAGCCGGCGCCAACATGCGGCTTCGCCCGAGCACCCGTCGGCGCAAGACCATTCATGTCAGTGACGTGGAAGATATCGTGGCCAAGATTGCGCGTATCCCGCCAAAGACGGTCTCCAATACCGACAAGGATGTGCTGCGCAACCTGGAAAGAAACCTGAAGCTGGTGATTTACGGGCAGGATGCCGCCATCAAATCCCTGTCTTCCGCCATCAAGATGTCCCGTTCCGGTCTCGGCAGTCAGGATCGCCCCATCGGTTCCTTCCTCTTTGCCGGCCCCACAGGGGTGGGCAAGACCGAGGTGACCCGTCAGTTGGCGAAAATCCTCGGAATCGACCTGATCCGTTTTGATATGTCCGAATACATGGAGCGGCATACGGTGAGCCGGCTCATCGGTGCGCCGCCGGGCTATGTGGGTTATGACCAGGGCGGTCTGCTCACCGAGGCGGTAAGCAAGAAACCACATGCCGTTCTGCTGCTGGATGAAATCGAGAAGGCACACCCGGAGCTGTTCAATATCCTGCTCCAGATCATGGATCACGGTACTCTGACCGACAACAACGGCCGCAAGGCGGATTTCCGCAATATCATCGTGGTCATGACCACCAATGCTGGCGCCCAGGAACGGGCGCGTGCCTCGATGGGTTTCGTGAATCAGGACAACAGTTCAGACAGCATGGAAATCATCCGGCGGGTATTCACGCCCGAGTTCCGCAATCGCCTCGATTCCATTGTGGAATTCGAGGGGCTGGATGAACGTACCATCGCCCAGGTGGTGGACAAGTTTCTGATCGAGCTGGAAGCTCAGCTGGAAGAAAAGGGTGTGGCCCTGGAAGTCGACGAAGCCGCCAGGGCATGGATCGCCGAACGCGGATACGACCCGAAGATGGGGGCACGCCCCATGGCCCGCATCATCCAGGATCACATCAAGCGCCCCCTCGCCGAAGAACTGCTGTTCGGCAAGCTGGCCGGTACTGGCGGTACCGTGTCGGTAACCGCCCGGGACGGCAAGCTGGCACTGGAGACCCGCTCCGCAGAGGGCGAGGCCGTGGTTGAGGAGAAGTAGGCGGTCAGGCGTTTCGAGCAGCCCCGGATTCGCCGGGGCCGACAAGAGTGGCCGAACTCAGCGACCCCGGTAGACGATTCGACCCTTGTTGAGGTCGTAGGGAGTCAGCTCGACGGTGACCTTGTCGCCGGTGAGGATGCGGATGTAATTCTTGCGCATGCGGCCGGAGATGTGGGCGGTCACCATGTGACCATTTTCCAGCTCCACACGGAACGTGGTGTTGGGCAGGGTTTCGACAACCCGGCCTTCCATCGTGATGTGATCTTCCTTTGCCATTGGGCCTCACTCGTTTCGGGAAAACGG
Organism: Natronospira bacteriovora; assembly: GCF_030848495.1. NCBI lineage: Bacteria > Pseudomonadati > Pseudomonadota > Gammaproteobacteria > Natronospirales > Natronospiraceae > Natronospira > Natronospira bacteriovora. Next base: position 67,258 of record NZ_JAVDDT010000009.1, on the reverse strand, counting down.
GGATTCTGAAGGAAAACGGGGCCGGGGATCAAGTGGAAAGTGACTGCCAGTGGCCCTCGATCATCATTTCGATGGGCCGGTAATCGGTCTTGTACCGCATTTTCGGGCTTTCCTGCACCCAGTATCCCAGGTAGACATAGGGCAGGCCAGCCTCACGCACCTGCTCGATTTGCCAGAGAATGCCGTACTGGCCGAGGCTTCTGTGCGTCAGATCCGGGTCGAAATAGGTGTACACGGCTGACAGGCCGTCCTCCAGCCAATCACTGATCACCACCATGAGCAGCTGTCCGTCCAGGCGAAAATGGCTCATTCGGGTATCCGCCCACTGGGAGCGAATGAAGCCCATGTAGTCGTGCTCATCCCCCTCGGCCATGGGCCCGTCGCCGTGGCGTAGCCGCTGATAGCGCTGATAAAGCGAATAGGCTTCCTCGTCGAAAGTCACGGGTCGTGTGTCCACGCTCAGGTCGCTGTTGCGCTTGAGGCAGCGGCGATGACGCCGCCGCCACTGAAAGTCCCTGACCGGGATGCGGGTGGGTATGCAGGCCTTGCAATGTCGACAGTGGGGCCGGTAGAGGAACTCGCCGCTGCGACGAAAACCGATGCTTGAGAAGGCAGTGTGATCCGCACGATCGCGGACCGAGCCGGGTTCAAGCACGATATTGCGTGCCTGCAGGCCCTCCCGGTACGGGCAGTCCTGCTCGGCGGTGAGCAACAGGCGTGGCTGGCGTTCACCCTTCATCGTCGCCATCCTTCCGGCGACACGCCTCGGGGCGGGTCGTCAGCTGCCACGGTGAGGCCGGCCCGGGTTCCGCCGTGTGGCGATCGAGTGCGGCAAGGAATGCCGGCCTGGACAGGGTGAGCGCACCCATGCGCAACAGGTGCGGATTCTCCACCTGGCAGTCCATGAGGGCAAAGCCCCATTCGGCGAGCTGGGCGTCCAGCCAGGCCATGGCAATCTTGGATCCATCGCTTTGGCGGCTGAACATGGATTCGCCGAAGAACACGCGGCCGATGGCAACGCCGTATAACCCGCCAATCAGCTCATCCTTGCGCCAGACTTCGACGGAATGTGCATGGCCCAGACGGTGGAGGGCCTGGAAGGCGTCGCGCATGGATTCGGTGATCCAGGTGCCGTCCTGATCGCGCCGCAGTCGAACATCGGCACAGGCCGCAATGACCTGGTCGAAGGCCCGGTCGAGACTGACCTGGTAATCCATCCGTCGGAGGGTGCGTCGCAGGCGGCGGCTGACATGCAAATGGCCGGGATAAATCACCAGGCGCGGGTTCGGGCTCCACCAGAGAATCGGACTGCGACGATCAAACCAGGGGAAAATCCCCTGCCGGTAGGCAGTCAGCAGGCGCTGGGGCGAGAGGTCACCCCCCGCCGCCAGCAGTCCGTTGGGGTCATCCAGGGCCGTCTGTGGGTTCGGGAACTGCACAGGGGCATCCGCTTCGATCCAGGGCAGGCGACTCATGGCCCTTCCCCGGCATCGCGGTGAAAGGGCAGATGTTGGCGGGCGACGTTCATGTAATCCTGATTGTGTCTTGCCTCCGCGGCCGCATAGTCAGCCACCGCCCGTCGCAACGGTCCTGAGGGAATCCAGTGCATGGATGCGGTTTCGATGGGCTCAAAGCCGCGCAGCAGCTTGTGCTCCCCCTGGGTGCCCGGGTCGAAGGCGCGAAGCCTGTTCTGCAGGCAGTAGTCGATACCCTGGTAATAGCAGGTTTCAAAATGCAGGCCGTCCAGATCCCGGGCCGCCCCCCAGTGGCGACCGTAGAGTGTCTCTGTACCTTTCAGGCAGAAGGCCATGGCAATCAGTTCATCCTCCCGATCGTAGGCCTCGATGATCAACAGCTGTCCCGGCATGCTTCCTGCCAGGCCGCGAAAGAAGTCCGGTGGCAGGTAAGGGCGCTGCCCACGTAAATGATAGGTGCGCGCGTAGAGGGCGTACAGGCCTGTCCAGTCCGCCGAGGCCAGGGCTTCGCCTTCACGCCACAGGAATCGCACCCCCTGGTCGTGCACCCGTCGTCTTTCCCGCAACAGGTTCTTGCGCTTTTTCGCCCGGAAGGTTCGCAGCCAGTCATCGAAGGTTTCGTGCCCCTGATTCTGCCAGAGGAAGCGACAGCCGTGACGGCTGATCCAGCCCCGTTCGCGAAGCAGCGTCAGATCCCGTGGCAGGCAGAACAGGACATGAGCCGTGGAGTAGCGTTCACCATCCGCCATGGACTCCATTGCCACGGCCAGGCGTTCCCGGGCGCTGTCATCCTGGCCCAGTAGCCGGGGCCCGGGCAGGGGACTGAATGGGATGGCTGAGAGGAGTTTCGGATAATAGGCCAGCCCCTGCCGTTGCCAGGCATCGGCCAGCGCGAAATCAAAGACGAACTCACCGAAGGAATGCTGTTTCTCGTAAAGAGGCAGGGCGGCCATCAGGCCGCCCTGTGAATCATGCTCCAGGCGGTGGGCAGGCACCCAGCCGGTATCGGGGGTCGCGGCCCGGGAGAATTCCAGCTGATGCAGAAATTCATGCCGCAGTGCCGGCTGGTCGGAGTCCACCAGCGCGTTCCAGTCGGCCGCTGGTACATCGGCCATGCAGGCGAGGGTGTGCATGAATCGCCCTCAGGAGGCTTCTCCCTTGTCCATGGATTGGGCCTCGAGAAACTTCTCCGCATCCAGCGCTGCCATGCAGCCCGTACCGGCCGACGTCACCGCCTGACGATAGACATGGTCCATGACATCGCCAGCTGCGAAAACGCCCGCGATGCTGGTCTGTGTGGCATTGCCCTGGAGACCGCTCTGAACGACCAGGTAGCCACCCTCCATGTCCAGCTGATCCTTGAACAGTTCGGTGTTGGGCTGATGGCCAATGGCGATGAACACGCCCTGAAGATCGATATCCTCGGTCTGATCCTTGTCCTTGGTGCTGCGAATTCGCATGCCGGTGACACCGGTCTCGTCACCCAGCACTTCATCAAGGACGTGATCCCACTTGATGCTGATCTTGCCTTCCTTCACCTTCTGGAACAGCCGGTCCTGCAGAATGGCTTCCGCCCGCAGTTTGTCGCGGCGATGCACCAGGGTCACGTGGCTGGCGATGTTGGACAAGTAGAGGGCTTCCTCCACGGCGGTATTGCCGCCGCCGACCACGGCCACCTGCTGCTCACGGTAGAAGAAACCGTCACAGGTGGCACAGGCGGAGACACCCTTGCCCATGAAGGCCTCTTCGGATTCCAGCCCCAGGTACATGGCACGGGCGCCGGTGGCGATGATCAGGGCATCGCAGGTGTACTCGCCCTGGTCGCCACGCAGGCGGAAGGGGCGTTGGGTCAGCTCCACCTGGTTGATGTGATCGAAGACGATCTCGGTCTCGAAGCGCTCGGCGTGACGGCGCATGCGATCCATCAGCTCCGGCCCCTGCACACCATCCGCGTCACCCGGCCAGTTGTCCACATCGGTGGTGGTCATGAGCTGGCCACCCTGTTCGATGCCAGTCACCAGCACCGGATTCAGATTTGCGCGGGCGGCATAGACCGCCGCGGTGTAGCCGGCCGGTCCTGATCCCAGAATCAGCAGGCGGCAATGTTTGGCTTCACTCATGTATAATGGCTCCCGATTGATGTCCGGACCGGTTGGCCCGGGCCCGTTATTGGTTGATTTCTGGCTGGCGGGTCGAGACCGCGCCGGCAACGAATTCGGCTCATCGCCAGGCCATGGCCCGGCCGATGCTTCCCGAGAGAGCGCAAATCCCTGGCATGCCCTGACAGTCATCCGCCCTTGATGGCGGGGGCCGGGGAGCGCGTTTATGGACACGGCCCGGCGCATTCCGCCGGGCGAAGACGCAAGTTTAAAGTGAACTCCCCAGCACCGTAAAGGAGGCAGCATGCGCATTGGTATCCCACGCGAGCTTAAGCCGCTCGAAGGCCGGGTCGGCCTGATCCCCGCCGCCTGTGGCGAGCTCGTCCGCCAGGGACACGAGGTTTTCATAGAATCCTCGGCCGGCATCAAGAGTGGCTACGCCGATGATGACTATCGCGAACTGGGCGTCACGGTGCTGGACACCGCCGATGAGCTGTTCGAAAAGGCCGAGATGATCGTCAAGGTCAAGGAACCCATCGCGCCGGATCTCGACCGGCTGCGCAAGGATCATCTCCTGTTCTGCTATCTGCACCTGGCGGCCGAGCCGGAACTGACCGAGCGGCTCAAGCAGATCGGTCTGACCGGGGTGGCGTTCGAGACCGTGGAAGACAAGGGTAATCTGCCCTTGCTGGCGCCCATGAGCGACATTGCCGGGCGGATTTCCATTCAGGTCGCCACCCATCTGCTGCACCAGCCGGAAGGCGGCAAGGGCATCCTGCTCGGCGGCGTGCCGGCCGCCAAGCGCGGCAAGGTGGTTATCATCGGTTGCGGTGTGGCCGGTGGCAACGCCGCCCAGCTCGCGGCCGGCATGGGTGCCGAAGTGGTCGTGTTCGACAAGGATCCGGCCAAGCTGGCCTGGGCCCGCACCTTCGGTGCCAACGTCACCGCCCTGTATCCCCACACGGACGACGTGATCGCCCAGCTGCGCACCGCCGACATCGTGGTGGGTGCGGTGCTGGTGACCGGTGCCCGCGCGCCTCACGTGGTGACTGAGGAAGCGGTTCGCCAGATGCAGCCGGGCAGTGTGGTGGTGGATATTTCCGTCGACCAGGGCGGTTGTGTGGCCACCACCCGCCCGACCACCTATGACAACCCCACCTACCAGTGGGAAGGCGTGACGCACTTCACCGTGACCAACATGCCGGGTGCCGTTCCGCGCACCGCTTCCCAGGCTCTGTCGGCCGCCATTGCCCCCTATGTGGGCCGACTGGCTGCCGGCAAGTGGCGCGATTTCGATCCCCTGGTCAAGGGCATCAACGTCGAGGGTGGTGAAATCGTGCATCCCGCGCTCAAGGGCTGAAGCCCCGCTCGTGCTCAGGAAACCGGCCGGCAGCCACTGCCGGTCGGTTTTTTTATGCTCTTCGCGGAAAAGCGGGGAGCGCCGAGCGGTTAGGGGGCGGCGGGTTGGTGGGGGCGTGCCCGGAACCGCCGCAAGTACGTCCCTGTAGGCTGCGTAATCAACGTCCTGTTCGGAACCACTGCCCGCTCCCCTTGTACCCGCAGTTGGCGCTGAGAGTGGCTGATTCAAGGCGCATTGCGCAGCACAGTAGCCTCTGTGCTACGGGCAAGCGATGCAACGCAGAAGCAGGCACTCTCAGCGCCAACCCTTCGGGCCAACGGGATTTTCCCTCTCGACGTCGTTGCTCCTCACTCATGTAGCGCAGTGGCTACACGACGTTCGTCGCGCCTCGCGAGAGGAAAAATCCCGTTGGCTGCGGGTACAAGGGGAGCGGGCAGTGGTTCCCGCTACGCTTCCGGGCACACCCCCGCCAACCCGCCGAATCACCGCTCTGGAAAAGGATTGTAGAGATCGGTGCGGCGCGGGGAATGATTTGCCCTTGTGTGATTGGCCGGGGCAGCACAAAATGGGGGTTTGGGCCGAGGGGCCGGGCAGGGTAAAATTTCAGTCCTGCCGGGTATTTGCCCGTTCTGTTTGATACCGATTCTGTGGAGAGCCGAGCTTTGGCGCAGGCGAAGAGCAAAAAAGGGGAGCGCTCGGTGACGCGGGAGCGTCTGGCGCATGGACTGCGGGAGTCGGCCTTCTGGATCTGCCTGGCCCTGGCGCTCGTTCTGCTGGCGGCGCTTGCCAGCTACAACCCCAATGATCCCGGCTTCTCCCACACCGGTGGATTCGGGGGCGTCTCTAACTGGGTCGGCCCCACCGGGGCCTGGATCGCTGATTTCCTCCTTTTCCTGCTGGGCTACCCGGCCTATCTGCTCCCCGTGCTGGTGGTCTGGAGTGGCTGGCTGATCTTTCGCGCGCCGAGCAATGATGGTGAAGGGCTGGACGGCCTGGCGCTCGGGTTGCGCTTTGTCGGGCTGCTTCTCGCCGTGGCCACGGCCAGCACCCTGTGCTCCATGAACTGGGCCGTTGACCCGGCGCGCGTGCCGCTGGATGCCGGCGGTGTCCTGGGCGCTGCTCTGGGCAGCTTTGCCAGCGACACCCTCGGCTACGTGGGAAGTACCCTGATTCTCCTCGCCCTGTTCTTCACCGGGGTGACCCTGTTCACCGGCCTGTCCTGGCTGGCCGTGATGGATGCCACCGGCCGTTTCACCCTGCTGCAGGCCGAGCGGCTTCGGAACCGCTGGCAGCGCTTCCGGCAGTGGCTGGCGGATCGTCGCAAGCGCCGGGATCAGGTGGCCGAACTGCGGGAAAAGACCCGGGAAGCCCAGAAGCGCAAGCCGCCGAAGATTGCCCCCGTGCTCCGCGACGTCAAGCCCAGCCAGCGCAGCGAGCGGGAACGCCAGCAGACCCTGTTCGAGCCTTCGCCGGTCACGCCGGGGGCCACCAGCCTGCCGCCGCTGTCCCTGCTGGACAGCCCGCCGGCCCGCAAGGGGGGCTATTCCGAGTCGGCCCTGGAGGCCATGAGCCGCCTGGTGGAGCACAAGCTCAAGGATTTCGGGGTCGAAGTGGAAGTGGTGGCGGTCAATCCCGGCCCGGTGGTAACCCGCTTCGAGCTGCAGCCCGCGCCCGGCGTGAAGGTCAGCCAGATCAGCAATCTCTCCAAGGATCTGGCCCGGGCCATGTCGGCCATCAGCGTGCGCGTGGTGGAGGTGATCCCCGGCAAGTCGGTGGTGGGCCTGGAGATCCCCAATGAAGATCGCGAGTTGCTGACCCTGGGCGAGATCCTCAAGTCCGAGGCCTACGACGCTTCCCGTTCTCCGCTGACCCTGGCGCTGGGCAAGGACATCAGTGGCCGCCCCATGGTGGCCGATCTGCAGAAGATGCCTCATCTGCTCATCGCCGGTACCACGGGCTCCGGTAAATCGGTGGCCATCAACGCCATGATTCTCAGCCTCCTGTACAAGGACACGCCCGAGAACATGCGCCTGATCATGATCGACCCCAAGATGCTGGAGCTGTCGGTCTATGAGGGCATTCCCCACCTGCTCGCGCCGGTGGTGACCGACATGAAGGATGCCGCCAATGCCCTCAAATGGTGCGTGGGGGAGATGGAGCGGCGTTATCGCCTGATGGCGGCCCTGGGGGTGCGCAACCTGGCAGGTTACAACCGCAAGATTCGGGACGCGGAGAAGGCGGGCGAGCCCATCAGGGATCCCCTGGCCAACCGCGATGCACCCCCGGATGCCGAGCCGGGCGACCTGCCCGAGCCGGAGATCCTCGGCACCATGCCGCAGATCGTGGTGGTGATCGATGAGCTGGCCGACATGATGATGATCGTGGGCAAGAAGGTGGAGGAGCTCATCGCTCGCCTGGCGCAGAAGGCGCGTGCCTCCGGCATCCACCTGATCCTGGCCACCCAGCGCCCCTCGGTGGATGTGATCACCGGCCTGATCAAGGCCAACATCCCGGCCCGTATCGCCTTCCAGGTGAGCTCCCGGGTAGATTCCCGCACCATTCTCGACCAGATGGGCGCCGAATCCCTGCTGGGTCACGGTGACATGCTCTTCCTGCCGCCGGGCACCAGCATGCCCGAGCGAGTTCACGGGGCGTTCGTGTCGGATCAGGAAGTTCACCGTGTGGTGGCGGAGCTCAAGAAGAGCGGAGAGCCGGAGTACGACGAGGATGTGCTCAACGGCCCGTCGGAACCCGTGCCCGGCATGCCCAGTCTACCCGGAGAGGGCAATGACGGTGGCGATGAAAGCGACCCGCTGTATGATCAGGCCGTCAGGCTGGTGACCGAGACCCGCAAGGCCTCCATATCCGGTGTCCAGCGGCGCCTGAAGATCGGTTACAACCGGGCCGCCCGCATGATCGAACAGATGGAGGAGGCCGGCATCGTTGGTCCGCTCCAGCCCAACGGCTCACGAGAGGTGCTGGCGGCGCCGCCGCCGGGTTCCGAGTGACGTGGCCCAAGTGGCCACCTGCCGAGATGATTTCACTGAATCGAGGATGATCCATGAAGCATGTCCTGCGCCACCTGTCGAAGCTTGCCACCTGTCTGCTGGCGCTATCGCTCATCGCTTTGCCGGTGACGGCAAGTGCCCAGGATGACGGTGTCGAGCGCCTGCGCCAGGCCCTGGCGAATCTGGACAGCCTGAGTGCCGGTTTCGAACAGACCGTGCTGGATTCGGAGTTCACGGTGGACGAGGTGTCCTCGGGGACCGTTGAGATCAAGCGCCCCGGGCGTTTCCGCTGGGACTATACGGACCCCTACGAACAGCTGATCGTTGCTGACGGTGAACGCATGTGGATTTACGAGGCCGATCTGGAACAGGCTACGGTGCAGTCCATGGATGAAACCCTGGCCAGCAGCCCGGCCATGCTGCTGACCGGCTCCGCGGATCTGGATGAGGGCTTTCACCTTGAAGACGAGGGTCGCCAGGGGCGCCTTTACTGGGTGCGGCTGGTTCCCCGTGTTCAGGACAGTGAATTCGAATCGGTGCGAATCGGGATCGGTGAACAAACCATCGAGTTGATGGAGCTGCGCGACAACATCGGACAGACCACCCGTATCGAGTTCCACAGCATCGAGCTCAACCCGCCGATTGATGACGGCCGCTTTCAATTCTCTCCGCCTGAAGGCACCGACGTGATCGAGCGGTGAAGCACCCCCCCGAACAGATGGATTTTGCCGCCAGTGGCGACGCCCCCGAGTCTGCCTCCGACGCCCGCCTGACCCCACTGGCGGAACGCATGCGCCCTCGAACCGCCACCGATGTGGTAGGGCAGGAAAAGCTGCTGGGTGAACATGCGCCTTTGCGGCGGGTTCTGGAGGGTGGCAAGCCCCATTCCATGATCTTCTGGGGGCCGCCGGGAACCGGAAAGACAACATTGGCCCGGATGGTGGCGGCCGCCTCCGGTGCCGAATTCGTCAGTCTGTCGGCGGTCATGGCCGGCGTGAAGGATGTCCGCGCGGCCGTGGACGCGGCCCGTCAGCGGCGGCAATACGAGGGTCGATCCACGCTGCTGTTTCTGGACGAGGTGCACCGTTTCAACAAGGCCCAGCAGGATGCCTTCCTCCCCTGGGTGGAAGACGGCACCCTGATCTTCATCGGGGCCACGACCGAAAACCCCTCCTTCGAACTCAACAACGCGCTGCTCTCACGGGCCCGTGTCTATCGCCTGGGACGCCTGGAGCATTCCGATCTGCTGTCCCTGCTCAGACGCGCCCTTCAGGATGAAAGGCAGGGACTCGGCAGCCTTTCCCTCAAGGTGGATGATGCCGCCCTGGATGCCATGGCCGAAGTTGCCGATGGTGATGCCCGTCGTGCGCTGACCCTGCTGGAGGTGGTTGCTGATGGTCTGCCAGCGGGGGCGAATGTCACGGCCGAGGCCGTGATCGAGACGGCGGCGGGTGGCGATCGTCGGCGTTTCGACAAGGGGGGTGACGATTTCTACGACCAGATTTCGGCACTGCACAAGACCATTCGGGGCTCGGACCCGGATGCCTCGCTCTACTGGCTCGCCCGCATGTTGGACGGCGGCTGTGATCCCCTGTACATTGCCCGGCGGCTGGTCCGTGTCGCGTCCGAGGACATTGGCAACGCCGACCCCCGCGCTCTCCAGCTCACGCTCAATGTCTGGGAAGCCCAGGAGCGCCTGGGCAGCCCCGAAGGGGAGCTGGCCCTGGCCCAGGCGGTGGTCTATCTGGCGGTGGCGCCCAAGAGCAATGCCGTATACATGGCCTGGAAGGCGGCCCAGCGGGATGTGGGTGAACATGGCTCTCTGGAGGTCCCGGTGCACCTGCGCAATGCGCCGACCCGCCTGATGAAGGAGCTGGGTTACGGTCACGACTACCGCTATGCCCATGATGAGCCGGATGCCTATGCGGCCGGGGAAGAGTACTTTCCGGACGAGTTGGCAGGGCGGCAGTACTATCGCCCGGTTGCACGCGGACTGGAGAGCCGGATCGCGGAGAAGCTTGATCAGCTGCGCGATCTGGACAGGGAATACAAGCGAAAAAACAAATAGTTGAACAACAAATTTAAACCTCACACTGAAAAGACGACATGCTGGATACCAAGCTACTTCGAAACGACCTTGAGGCCGTGGCCGCCAATCTGGCCCGGCGCGGATACGAATTCGACATCGCCGCCTTCCGCGAGCTGGAAGAACGCCGCAAGGCCCTTCAGGTTCGCACCGAGGAATTGCGCAATGAGCGCAATACCCGCTCGAAATCCATCGGCAAGGCAAAGGCGGCAGGTGAGGATATCGAACCCCTGAAGGCACAGGTGGCCCAGCTTGGTCAGGATCTGGGCGAGGCCGAGCAGGGCCTGGAAAGCGTGCAGGATGAAATGCAGGGCTGGCTGCTGTCCATGCCCAATCTGCTGGACGACTCGGTTCCCGACGGTCGTGACGAAGACGATAACGAGGAAATCCGCCGCTGGGGGGAACCTCGGGTGCTGGATTTCGAGGCCAGGGATCATGTGGATCTTGGCGAAGGACTTGGCGGCCTGGATTTTGAAGCGGCGGCCCGCCTGACCGGTGCCCGCTTCGCCGTCATGACCGGCGGCGTCGCCCGTCTGCACCGGGCACTGACCCAGTTCATGCTGGATCTGCACGTCAACGAGCATGGCTATGAAGAGGCCTATGTCCCCTACATCGTCAACCGGGACAGCCTCACCGGCACCGGTCAGCTGCCCAAGTTCGGCGAAGACCTCTTTCATCTGGACGATGACCGTGACTGGCATCTGATCCCCACCGCCGAAGTGCCGCTTACCAATCTGGCCCGGGAGGGCATTCTCGAGGCCGATCAACTGCCCCGGCGATATGTTGCCCACACCCCCTGTTTCCGTTCGGAAGCCGGTTCCTATGGCAAGGACACCCGAGGCATGATTCGCCAGCACCAGTTCGACAAGGTGGAGCTGGTGCATATGGTTCGCCCGGAGGAGTCCTGGCAGGCTCTGGAAGACCTCACCAGCCATGCCGAGAAGGTGCTGCAGCGCCTTGAACTGCCGTATCGCGTGGTCAATCTATGCAGTGGTGACATCGGCTTCGGCGCCAGCAAGACGTACGATCTGGAAGTCTGGCTGCCTGGCCAGCAGCGCTACCGGGAGATCTCCTCCTGTTCCAATTGTCAGGCGTTCCAGGCCCGGCGCATGAAGGCCCGCTGGCGCAATCCGGAGACCGGCAAACCCGAACCCATCCACACCCTGAATGGCTCCGGCCTGGCCACCGGCCGCGCCCTGGTGGCGGTGCTGGAAAATTACCAGCAGGCGGATGGCTCTGTGGTGGTGCCGGAAGTGCTGCGGCCCTATATGGGCGGCATTGAGATGCTGCGGGCTGGCTGAAGCCGATAAAGTGTTATATTGTAACGACTCTTTGACCGCTCATCGAGCTGGTTTTCGGGGGAAGGGGAGGGGCTGAATCCCTTTACGGAGAGAGATATGAAGAGAGTGGCTTTGCTGTTTCTGCTGACCCTGCTGTTTGCCGGGTGCGCCACGGCAGGCGATTACCGCCCCCTGTCCAAGGAGGTGCTCTGGGATCTGGACCGTCTGGGCTCGCCCCTGATTTCACCCAATGGCGAGCATATCGTGGTGCCGCGCACCCGTTTTGATGTGGACACGGATGAATCCGAAACCCGTCTCTGGCTGCTGGACCGGGAAGAGGGCGTCAAGCGTCCCCTGACCAAGGCCGGCAATTCCGTCAGCCAGGCCGTGTTCAGCCCGGACAGTCGCAAGCTGGCCTTCATCAGCGCCCGTGACGACGACAAGGCCGGCCAGATCTATATCCTGCCCATGGACGGCCCCGGCGAGGCGACCCGCCTGACCGATATCCCCACCGGGGTTTCCGCCCCCAAGTGGGTCGGTGATCACCTCTACTTCATCACCCGCATCTGGCCGGGCAAGGGCTGGGACGAGATGAAGGAGAAGATCGAGGAAGAGCGCCAGTCCCATGTTTCCGCCCACGAGTGGACCGAGCTGCCCTACAGCCACTTCGATCACTGGCTGGATGAAAGCCGACAGGCCCATCTTTATCGCATTCCGGCCGAGGGTGGCGATGTCGAAGCCATCACCTACAAGGCCGGCATTGAACTGCCCCGGTCAACTCAGGGCACCGGCACCTACGATGTGGCGCCCGATGAAAGCCTGGTGGCCTTTGTCTCCGACAGTATTCAGGATGGTGTGGCGCCCAAGAACGACATCTTCCTGATCGAGCCCGGCTCCGACCGCGCCCGCAACATCACCGAGGGCAACCGCGCCCCGGATGGCAACCCCCTGTTCAGCCCGGATGGCCGCACTCTGGCCTTCACGCAGCAGCGTATCCTCGGTTTCTACGCCGACACCCGCCGTCTGGTTCTGCACGACCTGGAAAGCGGCGAGCAGACCGTGGTCACCGAGGACTGGGATCGCTCCGCCGATGGCCTGGTCTGGGCGCCCGATGCCAGCGGCCTCTATGGCGCCATCGACGATGCCGGCACCCGCCGCGTGTGGTTCATTCCCGTCAACGGTGACGCGCCGCGACCGATCACCGGCGAGACCAGCTTCAGTGGCTTGAGTATTGCCGAGGACGGCAGCCTGGTGGCCGCCAACGAGAGCTTCCTGCATCCGGCGCAGATCGTGCTGGTGGACACCGAGACGGGCGAGACCCGTCGCCTGGAAGACATCAACGACGATATCCTTGCCGAAGTGGATCTGGGCACCTATGAGTCGGTGACCTACGAAGGCTACGACGGCCAGGAAATCCAGATGTGGGTGCACTATCCGCCCGGCTTCGATCGCAGCAGGGAATACCCGCTCTTCCTGCTGATCCACGGCGGCCCCCACAGTGGCATCACCGACGGCTTCCACTTCCGCTGGAACGCCCAGACCTTTGCCTCCTGGGGCTATGTCACCGCCTGGCACAATTTCCATGGCTCCTCCGGCTTCGGGCAGGAATTCACCGATTCCATCAACCCGGACTGGATCACCCGGCCCTACACCGACACCATCAAGGCAGCCGAGTGGTTCAAGGAACAGCCCTGGATCGACAGTGATCGCATGGCCGCCGGTGGCGGCAGCTACGGTGGTTATCTGTCCAGCATCCTGCTGGGCCGTGATCACCCCTTCAACGCCCTGGTGATCCATGCGGCGGTGTACAACCTGTATTCCCAGATGTCGGCCGACTTCGCCGTGCATTCGGTCCGCTTCGGCGACTACTGGGATGACCCGAGCATCTATCGCGAGCTCTCGCCCCATTACTACGCCGAGAGCTTCGATACTCCCTCGCTGGTCATCCACGGCCAGCTCGACTACCGCGTGCCGGTGGGGCAGGGTTTCGAACTCTTCCGTACTCTGCAACACCGCGGTGTGGATTCGAAGATGGTCTATTACCCGGATGAGAACCACTGGATACTCAAGCCCAACAATTCCATCCACTGGTATGAATCGGTGCGTGACTGGATCAGCCGCTACGCCGAGCCTGGCGCCCGCTGATTGCGGTTTTCTGCCGCCGCCATCCAGCCTCGCCCCTTCCAGGGGCGGGGCTTTTTTGATTCATCGACGAAACCGCCGGGAGTGAGGGTTGTGATCACCGGGGAGGCATTTCAGCTGCTGATACTATGGGCTATGATTGGTGAAGGGGCATCGACAGACGGCGACATCCATTGAACCGCGGGGAGCTTGTTATGGACATGACATTGAGATCGGTTCTGTCGGGAAAAGCGGCCAAGCTGGTGGTGGTCGGCCCGAATGACACGGTTCGCGAGGCGGTTCGCACCATGGTGAGTGGCAACGTGGGTTGTGTGCTCGTGATGGATGAAGGCGGCCTGCGTGGTTTGTTCACCGAGCGTGATCTCATGCGAAAGGTGGTCGCCGAAAACCGTGATCCTGCCAGTTTGCCGGTCTCCCAGGTCATGACCACAGAAGTCATGGCTGTTGGTCCGGACGTGACCGTAGGTGAGGCCATGAGTCTGTGCACTGAGCGTCGGATTCGGCACTTGCCTATTTTCGATGGCGAGGAGCTGGTGGGTCTGGTGTCCGCGGGGGACTTGACGAAAGCGGTGGTACGCGACAAGCAGCACACCATCGATGATCTGATCAGCTATATCTACGGCGGGGAGACGATCTAGGCAAGCACTGAATGGTGCCGGCCGGGTATTCCGGAACCTCTGCTCAAATTGTTCTGTTGACGGCTGGCAGGGCCTTGAGGTCAGCGGCCTGCTTCCCTGCGCTCTTCCAGCTCCAGCCAGCGCTCGGTCTTTCGTTCCAGTTCCATCTCGGTGTCTTCCATGGCTTTCAGCTGTTCCCGCACCACAGGCTGTTCCTGCTGGTAGAAGGCCGGGTCGGAAACCGCTTTCTGCAGCTCCGCCAGGCGGCTTTCAAGCGCCTCGATTTCCGCCGGCAGGGCATCCAGCTCCCGTTGCAGCTTGTAGCTGAGTTTTCCGGGTTTCTTCTGCGAGGTCTGCTGCCGGGGCGGGGTCGTGTCATCAGCCACCGTTCGCGTGCCACCGGCCTGCTGCGCCTGCAACCATGTTTCCATTGAGCCACCCTGGTCACGCCAATCGCTGTAGCCACCCACGTACTCACGCACTTCGCCCGGCCCTTCGAAGGCCAGGACACTGGTGGCCACCTGGTCGATGAAATCACGGTCATGGCTCACCACCAGCAGGGTGCCCTGGTAGGAGACCAGTCGGTCTTCCAGCAATTCCAGGGTTTCAAGATCCAGATCATTGGTAGGTTCGTCCAGAACCAGCAGATTGGCAGGCTGGCTGAAAAGGCGTGCCAGCATCAAGCGGTTTGATTCGCCGCCAGAGAGTTTATCGATGGGGGCTCGCGCCTGATCCGGAGCGAAGAGGAAATCCTCCAGATAACTGATGACATGCCGTGACTGGCCATTGATGCTGATGAAATCCCGGCCTTCACCGACAAAATCGATGGGCGTCATGCCGGGCTTGAGTGCTGCCCGCTGCTGGTCGAAATAGGCGACTTCAAGGTTGGTGCCCAATCGGACAGCTCCCTGTTCGGGTGCGATGTCGCCGAGCAAGAGACGCAGCAGAGTGGTCTTGCCGCAACCATTGGGTCCGACCAGCGCAAGCTTGTCACCCCGCATGACCCGAAGATCGAGCGGTTTGAGCGCCCACTGCCCCTGGCGGTGAGCCAGTTCGCGAGCCTCAATCACCAGCTTGCCAGATCGTTCCGCATCCTGAACATCGAAACGTGCCTTGCCCTGAAGCTCCCGGCGCTGGCGGCGTTCTTCCCGCATGGCTTTCAGGGCGCGAACACGCCCTTCATTGCGAGTTCTTCTGGCCTTGATGCCCTGCCGAATCCAGGTCTCTTCCTGAGCCAGTTTGCGGTCGAACTCCGCTTGATGGCGTGCTTCAACTTCAAGGCGGTGTTCGCGCTCACGCTCATACTGCTCGTAATCACCCGGCCACAGGGTCAGGTGGCCCCTGTCGAGTTCCAGGATATCGGTGGCCAGATTCCTCAGAAACGCCCGATCGTGGGTTACGAACAACAGGGTTCCGGGAAATGCTTTCAGGAAGCCTTCAAGCCATTCAATGGAAAGAATGTCCAGATGGTTGGTGGGCTCGTCCAGCAGCAAGACATCTGGATCGCTGACCAGTGCACGGGCGAGGGAGGCACGCCGGCGCCAGCCACCGGAGAGGGATTGCATGGACGCCTCACCGTTCAGGTCGAGGCGGGTCAATGTCTGCTCGATACGCTGCTGGATCGCCCAGCCATTGCTGGCCTCCAGCTCCTGCTGGACATGCGCCAGTTCATTCAATGCCTGCTCGCTACCGTCCTGGGCCAACTGATGATAGCGCTTCAGCAGTTCGGCCTCCTTGCCCAGTCCGCCGGCAACATACTCCGTAACGGACAATGATTCGGCTTCCGGCAGGGGCTGTTCCAGATAGGCCAGACGCAGGCCCGGGCGGCACCAGAGGGAACCGTCGTCAGGATTGAGTTGCCCGGCAATCACTCGCATCAGGGTGGATTTGCCGGCACCATTGCGGCCCAGAAGCGCCACTCGACGTCCTTCCTGCAGCGTCAGGTCGGCGTGATCCAGGAGAATCTGAGGGCCATAGGCGAGAGACAGCTTGTCGAGCTGGAGCAGTGGTTGCATGAGCTGGGTATCAGTTTATCCCGGTGTGGCCGGGCAGGTAATTGCCTGCCCGGCCCAGGAAGTATTCAGTCCTGGGTTGTTGCCCAGCGAAAGCCAGAGAGACGGGCCAGGCGTTCCGGTTCCAGCACGCCCTCATGCCGCTGCCCGTTGATGACCCAGGTCGGGTAGGACTCGATGCCGGCTGTTACGCAAACGCTGGCCATCAGGCCGCCACGTCCCCGTGGTGAGCATTCCACATAGGGCAGTTCCTCGGAAGCCGCGCCAAAGAGATCCTTCTGCTGCTGGCAGGCCGGACACCAGGAGGCACCGAAGAAACGGGCATCCTGCTCGGCGAGGTGGGTGGCCAGGGCCTGCAGCTGGGGATCCGCCCGGCCGAACCCGGGGCTCAGCAGATTGCTGTAGTGCAGTTGCATCACGCCCACGACGACCAGGGCGGCGGCACCGGTATTGATCAGCCAGTCCTTCCAGGGGCGGCCGGGGGCGGCTTCGGGGCGCCGCACGGTGAGCCAGATGAAGATGGCGGTGATGACTGCCAGGGAGGCCAGACACCACAGGCAGACCGCCTGAAGATGATATAGCCCCAGGGCGGTGAGATAGAGGCTAACGGTCAGGCCAATCAGGCTCACCGCCCACTGCCAGCGCCAGCGGCGCAGGGTGGGTTTCATCTCGAAGCTGACAAAGGCAATCAGGCCGTAGGTGAGAAAGCCGAACAGCGCCACCGGAATACCGAACAGAGTGGACCAGCGGCTGCCCTGGATGATGTCACAGGCAGAGCCTTCGGCGCACAGGGGCAGACCGGCGCTGGTGGAGGCGGTTACTGTCAGGTAGAGGGTGATGAGCATGCCCAGCAGGGCAAGGCCCAGTACCGGCCGGTCGGGCTGGCGTTTTCTGCGCTGGGCGGATTTGGCGGTCGAGCCGCCGCGTTTGCCGTGTTGTCCTTTTCGCTTTGCCATGATGCCGCTTTATTTTTGGTGTCGAAATGAATGGGAATGAACCGAGTTTACCAGCTGATTTCCCGCCTGGGACAAAAAAGCCGGCCCTCGATAAGGGCCGGCCGGGTTTCGTGCGCCTGGCCTTGCGGCTCAGTCGTTGGCAAAGCCGAGCAGGTGAAGCAGACTCAGGAACAGGTTGTAGATGCTCACGAACAGCGTGACGGTGGCCCGAATGTAGTTGGTTTCACCGCCATGGATGATACGGCTGGTTTCGAAAAGGATCAGGCCGGACATCAACAGGACGAACATGGCCGAAACCGCTAGCGACAGGCCGGGCATGGAGAAAGCCCAAGCCGCAATACCCGCCAGGAAGGCGGTCAGGATGCCGACGAACAGGAATCCGCCCATGAAGCTGAAGTCCTTGCGGCTGCTCAGGGCATAGGCGGACAGGCCCAGGAAGATCGCACCGGTACCGCCCAGCGCCATGGCCACCACCTGACCCCCATTGGGCAGGAACTGCATGTAGGCGCTGACGATCGGGCCCAGGGTGTACCCCAGGAAGCCCGTGAACAGGAACACGGAGACCAGGCCAAAGGCGCTGTCCGCGGTCTTGTGGGTCAGGAACAGCAGGCCGAAGAAGCCGGCCAGGGTAATCAGCATGCCGGGGTGGGGCAGATTCAGCATCATGGCCACACCCGCCACCATGGCGGCCCAGAGCAGCGTCATGGAGAGCAGGGCATAGGTATTCCGGAGCACCTTGTTGCTTGCCAGGGCGGATTCCTGGCGACTGATGGCTTCGTACGGGTTCTCACGGGTCGTGCGCATGATTTTTGATCTCCGATCTTCGGATGATGGGTTGCTGGCAAACGGTCAGCCCAGCCGTGTGAGGCTGGTTTACCGTCAAATCCTACCACAGACACGGTAGCCGGCGGGGTCATTGGATGCCGAATCCGGGGGATGGTTCCGGAGTTGATTTGATATTAATCAAATCAAGCACTTGCCGAACATCTGATAACATTATGCGCGAAATGGGGGGCTCCACACGGGCCGTTGTGCCCCCCAGGGCTTGCCCGCTAGATTAAGCACAGATATCACGGAGTTCACTGGATGCACCGAAGCCCTGTCACTGACGCCTTTCTGAGATCCTCCCTGTTTGCCTCCGTGGATGGGCAGGATCTGGAACAATTGGCGGAACTGGCCACCACCAGGCAGCTTGCTGCCGGTGAAACCCTGTTTCGTCAGGGGGAGCCGGCCGACGCCGTCTACGTGGTCCTGGATGGGCAGCTACAGGCCGTGGCCGAGGACGGCGATCGAGGCGATGTCCTGCTTGGCATGATCGACCCGGGTGACCCGGTGGGGGAATTGGCCCTTTTGCTCGGTGGGCAGCGCAGCGCCACCATCCGTGCAACCTCGCCGGCAACCCTCGCAAAAATACCGGCACAGAGCCTGCGTCCATGGCTGGAGCGATCGCCGGCGCTCCAGGATGCCCTGGAAGGCCTGGCGAGGGAGCGCCTGCAACGCAATCAACTCGCGGCCATAGTGCTGCGTTATTTCGGGGTTCTGGACGATGGCGCTCAGCGCGATCTGGCCGAGAACCTGGAGTGGCTGACGGTGGCGCCCGGCGAAATCCTCTTTCGCAAGGGAGATCCGGGAGACAGCCTGTACATCGTGGTCAATGGCCAGTTGTGGGCGGTCGGGGAGGATGAAGCGGGCAACGAGGTGCCGATTGCCACCCTGCGGGAACAGGATGTGGTGGGCGAGATGGGCCTGCTGTCCAATGAAGATCGGAATGCCGCTGTGGTCGCCGCGCAGCAGAGTACTCTGGTGCGGCTCTCACGAACCACCTTTGAAGCATTGGCGGCGGATCACCCGGAACTGATGCTGACCATCACCCGGGAGTTGATCGGCAAGCTGCGAAAGACCCAGCGGAGCCGTCGCGCTTCCCGTGGTGGCTCCCGCGAGATCGCCGTGGTGGCGGCCGATCCTGGAATGGACACGGATTCACTGATTCGCCAGCTTGCCCTGAAACTGCAGGCATCAGCAGCCGTGATCGGTCGGCCGGATATCAAACGCCAGCTGGGGCGCGCCGACCTGGCCGATGCCCGTGCGGGGGAGCCAGGTCACGTGGGGCTGGGCGTATGGCTGGAAGAGCAAGCCTGCGTATTCGACATGATCTTCTACCTGACCGAGCCTCTCCAGGGCGATGGTCAGGCAACACAGTGGACACGACATTGCCTCAGCCGAGCTGACGAAGTGCTCATTGTGGCCGATGCCGGGGGGCATGACGAACCGGTCAATCTGGAGCGGGCGCTGTATCGTGAACGTCAGGCAGCCACGGGTTTGCGCAAGCTCCCGCACACCCGCCTCATTCTCCTGCATGAAGGGGAGGTGCCCCTGCCGGAGCGGACGGATCGCTGGCTGCGTCAACGCTCTCCCGAAGGGTATTACCACTTGCGTCGAAAGTCGCAGAGCGACCTGGAACGGATCGCACGGATTCTGGAAAACCGCGCCGTGGGCCTGTTGCTGGGCGGTCAGGGCCCGGGCAGCATCGCCCACCTGGGCGCATTGCAGGCACTCGAGGAACAGGGTGTGGTGATTGATTATCTGGCCGGTAGCGGCACAGCTACTCTGGTGGCCGCCCTGCGCGCCAGTGGCCGATCCGTGGATGAAATGAAAACCGCTCTCGATTGGCAGCGACTGGATGATCGGCAGAAAATCCCTGCGCTCTGCCGTGATCTGTTCGCTGACATGCGTATCGAGGATCTCTGGCAACCATTCAGTTGTGCCAGTACCAATCTCTCCCGCCAGGCAGTCCAGATTCATCGTCAGGGAATGCTTGAGCAGGCCGTCATGGCCGCCATGGCCGTTCCAGGGGTGCACAAGCCGGTTGCCATGGGCAATGAGCTGCACGTCAACAGCGGTAACCTGCTTTCAGGTCCGGATGAGTTCCTGAGACGCCATTCACGCCATTGCATTTCCATCGACAGCATCTCGTCAACCGGTGTAATGCCTGAGGACCTTGCCCGCCCCGACGGGTCGGGATCTGCGGAACAGTCACTGTGGTCCCGTTTCTTCGGTCGCCGTGATGAGGCCGGTCAGCGGAAGAAGGAGCATGCCAGGCTGATCGAAACCGTCATGGCCGGTGGAAGCCGGGCAATCCAACAGCTTCGCGGCAACATGGATCTGAGCATAGTGCTTTCGGTCGCGTCCGGAAAAGGGGAGGCCGTCGTGGACACCGATGCCCTGATCACACAGGGCTATCGACAGACCATGTCCCGCATTGGTGACCTGGATCTCCTCCCGGGTACCGGCCGTGCATTGAGCTGACACGGCCTGTCACATTCGTTGGCGATCGCTTCATGGGGCCCGGGCCACCCGCCATTCCATATTCCGGTCACGGGTGCATGCTGATAGAGTCTGGAGGTGCCTGATGGCAGGTTTCTGGCAGGGGGGCGGGGCATTGCCGGACAAGTGGACATTTTCTGTGGACCGAATTCTGCTGTTGCTGGTTGCACCTGCCTATGTCCTGTTGGCGTGGCTCTCCCTTCAGGTGCCAGGGCCGGTGGAGGGGCTTGCTCCAGCCTACCTTGCTTCTGGTCTCGCCCTGTGTGCGGTTCTCGTCCTCGGCGCCAGAGCGCTACCCGCGGTATTCGCCGGCGCGCTGCTGGTTGTCACTCTGATTCCCGAAGGCATTCAGGTGGTCGGTGCGGTACGGGTATTGCTGGTGACTGCCGGCATTACCATGCAGGCGTGGATGGGTGCCTGGCTTGCTCGCCGACTTCTGCGATTTCCGCATCCCCTGGACAGTGCCGGCAGCATCCTGGTTTTTCTGCTTTTGGTCATTCCATTATCCTCATTGGTGAGCGCCAGCATTGCCGTCACCGTTCTGAATGAATTCAATTCGATCCAGTCCTTCCCCGTCTGGGCGGTCTGGCTGCAATGGAGTCTTGGTGACGCCCTCGGAATGCTGATCATGAGTCCGATCCTGCTGGTACTGTTCGGGAAGCCCGGCCACGTCTGGCGACCAAGATGGCCAATGGTTGCCATACCGATGCTTGCCGCGGCAATACTTACTCTGTTGTTGTTCCGACAGATCGACGTGACGGAAAACAGTCGCCTGGCAACGAGCTTTGAGCGTGAAGTGGATACACTGACGTTTCAGCTCGAGCGTCGCCTGGAAGCGCAGGTCGAGATTCTTATGGCGCTGGAGCGCTTTGTCGCCCTTGATCCGGAATTGAGTGCGGACAGATTTCGACAGTTCAGCACGCTGTTTCTCGAGCGCCATCCTGGCTCACAGAACCTGACCTTCAATCCTCGTGTCCTTGCAGCGGAACGGGAAGCCTTTGAACACATGGCAAGCGCGATCCATGGAGATGACTTCACCATTCTTGCGCGGGATGAAACAAGTCCGGATCGGACTCGGTCGGCCGACACGGCCAGAGAGCATTTCCCGATTCTTTTCGTCGAACCGGTGCGCGACAACCGATCGGTGATCGGCCTTGATCCATTGACCATCCCGGCACCTCGGGCAGCGATCGAGGCAAGTCGTCGTCAACGGCTTCCCCAGGCAAGTGAAGCATTCACCCTTACCCAGGAGCCCGGTGAGCAGAGGGGCGTGGTTGTCTATTACGCGATTCATTCAAATGATCCGTCGCAGGCGGGGCAGGATGAATCCGTGCTGGGTCTGGTGACGGGCGCGTTTCGCATGGGCGATGTCATCAGTACAGTGCTTGATGACCTTGCTTCAGCCGGAATGGGCTTCTGTCTGCTTGATCGTGATGCGCTTCCCGGTAATCGTCGCCTTGTGGGGCCTGCTCAATGCGACCAGGCCAGTTGGAACAATGTCAATCGTCATGCCAGTCGCGAGCTGACGTTTGCCGGTCGCCGATGGCGAGCTGTTTTCATGGATCATGAAGGTTTCTACTCTCGCTCCAGCCAATGGCCGTTCTGGACTACCGGGTTGTTGAGCCTGCTGGTGATCAGCAGCCTGGGTGGTTTTCTCTTGATGGTGAGTGGACAGACCAGGCGAGTGGAAAACCTGGTTGGTCGGCGAACCCGGGAGTTGGCCTCGGTGACCCATGCCTTGTCGCAAGCGCAACGCATCGCACAAATGGGCAGCTGGGAACTGGATCTGTCCAGCAATGAACTTCAGTACTCAGACAGCCTCCCGGCCGTGTTGGCACTGGACACTTCGAGCAAGGCGACTCTCGAAGACCTTGTTCTGGCCTTGCACCCGGATGATCGGCCCCATCTGCGCGAAGTCCTGCACGAAGTCCAGCTATCACCGGCGTCAAGACAGCTGGAATGCCGTCTCTCCAGGGATCATTCACGTTATATCCGTTTGATCATGGAGTGCGACTGGTCCGGTGATCGGCCCTATCGACTTCGCGGAACAGCGCAGGATGTGAGTGAGTCACGGGAGCATGCAAGAGAAATCGAACGCCTGGCTCACTACGATTCACTCACGGAGCTTCCCAATCGCTTCCTGTGGATGGTTTGCGCCGAATCCGCACTCAAGTCGGCTTCCCGTTACGGGCATCAGATGGCGGTTTTGTTCATGGATCTGGATCAATTCAAGACCATCAATGACTCTCTCGGTCATGCGGTGGGCGACGAACTGCTGATAAAGCTGTCCACTCGGTTCACTGCCTGCCTCCGGGAGGAGGATGTGCTGGCCCGAATGGGTGGGGACGAATTCGTTGTCCTTCTTCCGCGAATCCGCAATGGCACGGATGCCGCCGTTGTGGCTGAGAAATTATTGAACTCTCTGGATCGGCCTGTTGATGTCAGCGGCCACGAGCTGAAGCTCTCTGTCAGTATTGGCATTGCCCGTTACCCCGACGATGGGAGTGACGTGGCGACGCTGATCCAGCATGCGGATACCGCCATGTATCAGGCCAAGGAGGCAGGCCGCGATAACCTGAAGTTCTTCGAATCGCGCATGAACGAGGAGGCGCGGGAACGTCTTTATCTGGAAAGCGGTATTCGGAGGGCTCTTGATAGGCGTGAATTCATTCTGCACTACCAGCCGCAGGTTGACGTACGGTCGGGGCGCGTTGTCGGTGCGGAAGCACTGGTGCGCTGGAATCATCCGGACAAGGGGTTGCTGATGCCGGGAACTTTCATTCCCGCCGCCGAGCGATCCGGACTTGTGGTGCCGTTGGGCAAACAGGTCTTTCGTTCGGCCTGCATTCAGCAGGTGCGCTGGCACGAGGCTGGGTGGCAGGATCTCGATGTTTCCATAAACATTTCAGCACTACAGTTCGAGCGGCCCGATTTTCTGGGTTTCATTCGTGAGATCCTGCTGGAAACAGGGACTGACCCCACCCATTTGAAGCTGGAGCTGACGGAAAGTGCGTTGATGGAGCTGTCCGAAGAGTTGGTGGATCGTCTCAGAACCATTCGTGATCTGGGCCTGACCCTGTCGCTGGATGATTTCGGCACCGGCTATTCCAGCCTCTCCTATCTGAAGCGCCTGCCAATCACGCAGATCAAGCTGGACCGCTCATTCGTGATGGATCTGCCGGACGATCCGGAAGACGCCGCCATCGCGGAGACGGCCATCAACATGGCCGGCAATCTTGGCCTGGATGTTATTGCCGAAGGCGTAGAAACCGAAGCGCAAAAAGAGTTCCTGCTCGAGCGAGGTTGCCATTACATGCAGGGCTTTCTGTTTCATCGACCAGCCCCTGCAGAGGCGCTGATGATACTGCAAGAACTGGACTGATGATTTCCCCGTTCAGGTCGTCGGGTTGGGAATATCCGACTACTCCAGCGCCATCTCAAGGTGATTTCTTTCTGCTCTCCTTGACAGACATCAGGTCCCGATCGGCCCGTTCGATGATCGACTCGAGCTTGCCATCACTGGGTTTCAATTGGGCGAGACCAATACTGATAGTCTGACCGCATTGTTTCCGAACAGTGTCCTGAAGACGGCCTGAAATCACCCTGGCGCCGGTGATGTCGGTCTCCGGCATGAGAACCAGGAATTCATCGCCACCATACCGCCCCAGTATGTCCGGACGTCTCATGGCCTTGCGAAGGCAGGTGGCCAGGGCTCTTAGGGTCCGGTCACCCTCATTGTGACCATGCTGATCATTGATCGCCTTGAACTTGTCAATATCAATGAGTGCGAGCGTGAAGGGCATGTCATAACGTCGGGCCCTTTCCATTTCCAGACGGGCAATCTCTGTAAGATGGCGTCGATTGTAGCAATCCGTGAGGAAGTCCCTGGTTGCTTGATGTTTGAGTTCGGCATTGGCCTTTTCCAGTTCCCGGGTTCGCTCGGCCACCCGTTCTTCCAGAATGCGATTTTGCGCTTCCACTTCCTGGCGGGCGCGAATCACTTCCGTAATATTTTTCGAGATGCCAAACAGATGGTGGACGCGGCCATTCATGTCGCTGATCGGAACCAGGAGAGTTAGCCAATGGCCCTCCTGTCTCATGCCTTGTTCATCCACGAAGTAGCCACATTCCTCATAGCGGTAAGGTTCGCCAGTGGCGACACAATGGCGGTAGCGCTGGATGACGGGTTCCGCCGCATCTCTGGGAAGAATGGCGTCGATTCTCTGGCCGGTGATATCGGTGGATTTTCCGAGCGTTTTCTCGTGGGCCGGGTTGATGGCTTCGACAATGAACTCATCCGGGCCGTCCACCCGGATGATGAACATGTGTTCGGGAAAGTTATCCCAGAGGCTGAGGAGCAGACGCAGTCCGTCGCGGCCTCGGAGCAGGCCGATGCCCTTGTCATCAGTGCGTTGCGACTGTTCCATCCGCGCATCGCCTGGCCATTGGCCTTGATTTCAATATCGTACAGTTTAACCCTGCTTTCCAGTTTCACACTGTGGATGGTGGCAGATTGGGGACGAGTGGTCGAACTGAGAGAACGCGGGTTCGAATGGGGCTTCGAAATGACGAAGGGGCCACCTGATGCCAGGCGGCCCCTTCGATATATGGCGGAGAGGGTGGGATTGTTCGGCGCATCCCTGCGCCTCATCCTCCACTGCGTTCCGGACTCGGGACTTTGTCCCTCGCGATGGATTGCTCCCGGCAATCCATTGTCCGGCGCATCCCTGCGCCTCATCCTCCACTGCGTTCCGGGCTCGGGACTTTGTCCCTCGCGATGGATTGCTCCCGGCAATCCATTGTCCGGCGCATCCCTGCGCCTCATCCTCCACTACGTTCCGGACTCGGAACTTTGTCCCTCGCGATGGATTGCTCCCGGCAATCCGTTCAAACCCGATTGTTGATGGACCGTGGGTTCGAATACGACTTCGAAGAAAAAACGGGGCCGTCTTTTTGTGACGGCCCCGATCCAGATATGGCGGAGAGGGTGGGATTCGAACCCACGGTCCCCGTGAAGGGACGCCGGTTTTCAAGACCGGTGCATTCAACCGCTCTGCCACCTCTCCAAATGGTGTGGTCTCGCCAAGTCGGATTTTCTGGCCGGCGTCTGGGCAGACGCGGGTTGAAAGGATAACATGATCCGCTGTCGATTTTGCAGCACTGACTTCAGGGAGATGTAGGCATGAAGGCAAGGCAGTTGTGGTGGTTGCTGGTGTTGGTCGCCCTTTTGGGCTTGACCGCTTGTGAACGGGAGGCGCCACCGGAGGCCTGGGCCACGGTTCACGGGCCGGATCGGCTGCCCGAGGATTTTGCCCGGGAAGGCCGGCTCTTCGTGGTTTTCGCGCCGGAGGGCGCGGAGGTGCCGCATGTCCACATGGGGTTCCCGCCGTGGTCCGATTCGGATCCCTTCTTTGCCATGGATGTGGATGGCTGGCGTGGTGAACAGCCCCTCCGGCTGATGCCCGGCATGACAGGCTTTCCGCGTGAAAGCCTGGACGGGGTGCCACCCGGCCGCTACCAGCTGCAGGCAATCTACAAGACCGACTTCTTCTTTCACCAGCCGGTTGCCGAGGGCAGCTGGGTGTCGGAACCGCTCGAGGTGGAGTGGCCGGAGGATCGCGGGAAAATTGAACTGCGACTGGGCGAGTTGCTTCCGGATGAATTGCCGGCCGATCGCCCGAATCTGCGTTTCGTTCGCATTCGAAGTGAATTGTTGAGTGAGTTCTGGGGTGAGGATATTCACCTCCGGGCTGCGGTAATCCTCCCGAGTGATTGGGAAGACAGCGATGCCCGCTACCCGGTTCGCTACAATATCGGCGGTTACGGCTCCCGCTATACCCGGGCACTGGGGCTGATGGAAGCGGGCAGCGATTTTCGCAATGACTGGTACGACCCCGCCAATCCGAAATTTCTGATGGTATTGCTGGATGGAACCGGCCCTTTCGGTGATCCCTACCAGATCAATTCCCGCAACAGCGGGCCCTGGGGTGACGCGGTGGTTGAGGAACTCATTCCCCACATCGAATCCAAGTTCCGTGCCATTGCCGAGCCCGAGGCGCGTTTCCTGGATGGTGGTTCCACCGGTGGCTGGGCATCGCTCGCCATGCAGATCTTCTACCCGGAAACCTTCAACGGTGCGTGGTCCTTCTGTGCCGATAGCCCGGATTTTCGCCGTTTCCAGCTCATTGATCTGTATGAAGACGACAATGCCTATTACAACCGCCACGGCTATCTGATTCCATCCAAGCGATCCATTGAAGGGGACCCGGAGTTCTCCATCAAGGCTGAAATTGCCATGGAGCGGGTCATGGGCCGGGGTGACACCTTCCTGACCGGTGGTGAGCAATGGGGAGCCTGGCATGCCCTGTACGGGCCCCGCGGTGACGATGGTCTGCCGGTTCCCGCCTGGGATGAGCACACCGGTGAGATTGACCCGGAGGTGGTGGCGTACTGGAAGGACTATGACCTCAGGCTGTACCTGAAGGAGAACTGGCCTGAGATCGGAGAGGATCTCGTTGGCAAGCTCAATATCTGGATGGGGGATATGGACGACTACTACCTGAACCCGGGTATGTATCGTTTCGCCGAATTGATGGCTGAATTATCCGACCCCGATCCGGAAGCCCGCTTTACCTGGGGGCGCTTGCAAGGCCACTGCTGGATTCCCCTTAGCCACGCGGAAATCTTCCGTCAGATGGCCGAGCGCCTGGAGGCTTCCGGGGCCGGCGGTGATTGATCGCCCTAAAGGGTGACCGCCAGAAGCAGAAGGCCAAGCCCGGACATCAGGACCAGGAGACTGGTGGCCATTCGGGACAGGGCCTGTTCCGAATGGCCCATCATCCGCTCCCACGTCTCCAGCAGTGGTGACAAGCCGTCTTTAAGGCTTCCGAAGCCGGGCAGCAAACCGGGTGCTCGCGACCATGACAGCCGTATGTTGATGAGATCCCCGGGCGGGATGTTCGGTCGCCAGCGTTCACCGTTCAGCCTCCAGGCCGCTGTCGCCAGCATCAGGCCGGCCACCACCGGCAGCAATGTCTCAAGCAGGTAGTCCGGACGAAACGGCGCGGTCGTGGAAAGAGGGGCAAGGCCAGCAAAGCCATGGGTGGCAACCCACGGCACTGTCAGACCAGCGAGCAGAAGGAGCAACCAGGGTATGGCCGCCGGCACGCCGTCCCTGTCACTGGCCGCTTCATTGCCTGATTGCCAGAGCAGCACAAGAAAACGGGTCAGCAGCAGTGTCGTGGCAACAGAGCTGATCAGCAGCAGAGGCTCCAGGCCGGTGAGGAAGTCCGGCCAGTGTGATTTCAGATTGACCTTGGCCAGTGCGCCACTGCTGAGCGGGGCGCCTGCCAGAGCGATGGCGGGCAGCCAGACCAGTCGTCGGGCGAGAACAGGCCTTTCAGTGGCCATGTCCACACTCAGAAAGAGCGCGGTCTTGGCCAGGCCGTGATGGAGGGCGAAAAGGGTCACGGCCGCCAGCAATGCCGGCGCAATCGCAGGATCCATCAGCGCTGCGCCGATACCTGCGGAAATCAGGCCCATCTGGCTGATGCTTGAGTAGGCCAGTACCGTCTTCATGCGGGTCTGGGTCAAGCCAATCACCACGCCGAAAAAGGCACTTACCAGGCCGATTGCCAGCAGGGATGCGCCCAGCAGGGCAAATCCATCGACCTCAAACGGCAGAAAGCGTATACAACCCATCAGCCCGGCCTTGAGAATGACACCGCTCAGCACTGCACTGGCCGGAACGGGGGCCTGCGGATGGGCCAGTGGCAGCCACATATGCAGTGGCACCATACCCATCTTCACGGCGAAACCGGCTGCAAACAGGCCGGCCACCAGCAAGGGCTGTTGCAGTTGTGCGATGGCATCGGGTTGCTGGTCGAAAGCGATGTTGCCCATGCTGCTGCCGAGCAGAAACAGGCCGGCAAGTATGAAGGCTTCACCCAGAAGTGCCATGGCCAGATAGATGCGGCCCGCTCGGTAGTCGTCGGGCCGACGGTAGAAGATGATCAGGCCGTAGGCGGAGACACTCATCATGGCGTAGGCGGCATAGAAACTGGCGGCGTCCAGGGTGATGAACACACAGAGATTGCCGGTCCACGTCAGGAGCCAGAACAGAAAGAAACGCGGCTGATCCTTGTCGGGGATGCGTGAACGGGCATGCAGGCCGGCCAGCGTCCAGGCAAGGCTAGCCAGAATCAGCAAGGGGGCGGCAAGGTCGTCAACACCCACCCTTGCGCCCAGCAGCAACCAGGGGAACTCTACAACCTCGCCGTAAAGGAAGAGCAGGGCCAGGCCGCTGAGAGGAATCCAGGCGGAAAGACGGCAAGCTCGAGCCTGAAGGGGCCGAACATACAATGCCGCCGCGACCGCCAATGGCAGGCACGGAAGCAGCAGGGCAAACAGTTGTGTGACTGACGGGAGCATCATCCGTAGAACCTGTCCACAATGAGTGTGGTCCACTGCAGTGGACTCAAGGGCATGCCGGCGAGTATCCCGGAACCAAGCGCGAGTGCCGCAGTGAACAGGGCAGGCCAAAGCAGGCCGGGACTGGCCTCGGCAATTCCCGTGCCCCGTTGCGCCGGATCCGGCTCGTCAAACCACGCCCGTTTGAGTACCGGCAGAAAGTAGGCGGCATTCAGCAAAGTGCTGGCGACCAATACCGGAATGACCCAGTACTGCCCGGCAGCAATGCCACCCAGACCCAGATACCATTTGCTGAGGAAACCGGCGATGGGCGGGATGCCGATCATCCCCAGGGCCGCCACGGTAAAGGCGAGCATGGTCCACGGCATTCGTCGGCCAATGCCGTTCATGTCCGCGACCGTCTTCACTCCGTGAGTCTCGGCCACGTTTCCGGCACAGAAGAACAGCGTGATCTTCATCAGGCCCTGATGAACAAGGTGCACCAGTCCGCCAATGGTTGCCAGCGGGCCACCGATACCGACGCCCAGGACGATGTAGGAAACCTGGCTCACCGTGGAATAGGCCAGTCGTCGCTTGAGGTCCTGCTGGCGCAGAGCCTGGATTGAGCCATAGAGAATGGTGAAGGCGGCGAGCCCGGCGATGAGATGATTCAGGCCGAGCAGGGCGGTGAGGTCCAGGCCGTACACGTCATAAACCAGCCGCACGATACCGAATGCACCCGCTTTCACGACCGCCACCGCATGCAACAGGGCACTGACCGGCGCCGGTGCAACCATGGCCCGCGGCAACCAGATATGCAGTGGCACAATGGCCGCCTTCACCGCGAAGCCGCTGAAAAGCAGGATGAATACACCCGTCAGTATTGCCGGAGGTGTGTCGAGGGTGTGGAGAAAGCCACCTGGCTGGAACACCGTGGTTCCAGCCAGGGACTGAACGGCGATGATGCCGAGCAGAAGAAGGCCGCCGCCACCCAGGGTGAACAGCAAATATAGGGCACCTGAGCGAAGCGCATCACGAGTGCCGCGGTGAACGACCAGTGGCCAGGTGGCGAGCGTCAGTAATTCGTAGAAAAGGAAGAAGGTGAACAGGTTGCCGGCAGTCGCCACGCCCATGGTGGCGGCGACACAGAGACTGAAGAAACCGAAAAAGCGGGCATGATTGGGAGAGCCCTTGAGATAGGCAATGGCATAGATTGTGGTCACCAGCCAGAGGATTGCCGACAATGTGCTCAGCAGCATGGTCAGGGCATCGGCATGCAGCTGTAACTCGACGCCGGGCAGCAACGTGAGATGAAAGGAAAACACATCCCCGCGCGCCACTCCCCAGAGCATGATCGACACCAGTACGATCTTGACCCCCGCTGCCAGCAGATTGATCACGATTCGGCTTCGGTACCATGGCTCACCAAGCACCAGGATGATAACGGCGGCAAGCAGGGAGCTCAGCACCACCCACAGGGGCATGGCGGCGTAGACATCCATCATGGCTGCCCTCCCAGTGGAGAACCGGCCTCGATGAACGGCGCCAGCAGGTTACCCGTCACGCCGAGGGCAATGGCGGCCAGGGCCAGCAGAACGGGTGGCCACACCAGCCATCGGGAAAGCGTTGTGCCGGCATGGTGACGCGGCGTATGGGAATAGGGA
The DNA here is from genome assembly GCF_030848495.1 of Natronospira bacteriovora. Classification (NCBI taxonomy): domain Bacteria; kingdom Pseudomonadati; phylum Pseudomonadota; class Gammaproteobacteria; order Natronospirales; family Natronospiraceae; genus Natronospira; species Natronospira bacteriovora. Next base: position 36,826 of record NZ_JAVDDT010000009.1, on the reverse strand, counting down.
TCTTGCGCGTGGAAGGCATGGGCCAGAATGCGGAAAATATAGAGTGCTGCCATGAGGCCGCCGGTGGAAATGACCGCCGCCCACCACCATTGACCGCTTTGCAGCGCACTCTGGATCATCCACCATTTGGCGATGAAACCACCGCTGGGCGGCAAGCCGGCAATGGCCACCCCGGCCAGTCCGATGGCCATGATGTTCTTGGACAATATGCGGTCACATCCGGCCAGGGATTCCAGGCGATCGTTTCCGATGGCCATGATCAGGTTGCCAGCTGCCAGAAACAGGGCAGCCTTGGCCAGGCCATGACTCAATGCATGATAGATCACGCCATTCCAGGCCATGAGTGTCGCCAGTGGAATCAGCAGGAGCAGATAGCCAAGCTGTGCCACGGTGGAATAGGCGATCACGAGCTTGAGACGGGTTTGCCGCAGGGCCTGGAAGGAAGCGAAGAAAATCCCGGCAGCCCCCACAGCACCCATGGCCTGAGCCATTGGCAGGTTCCACGCCTGCTCAAACGGGCCCATCCAGAGTCGAATGAGCAGATAGGCCCCGGCCTTGGCGACGATGGCGGAGAGCAGCGCGCTGGCCGGTGATGGGGCCGTGGAATGAGCCCTGGGCAGCCAGCCATGGACAGGGAAGAGCGCGGCCTTCATTGCCGTGCCGGCGGTCATCAACAAAAGAGCGGCGGTGGCGACCGATCCGTTGATGGATCGCGCGCTGATTTCAGGCAGGGACAGAAAGCCGCTGTATGCGTAAGTCAGCGCGACACCCAGGAGAAACAGGATCGAGCCGACCAGGGCATACAGGAGGTAGCGCATGGCCGCCTCCATGGCCTGCCGCCCTCGACTGAGTATGACCAGGGGTACGGCGGCCAGTGTGGTGATCTCGAGGGTGACATAGAGATTGAAGAGGTCACCGGACAGAAACAGGGCATTGAGCCCTGACCACAGAAAGAACCAGAGCCAGCGAAACTCGATGTCGGCGGACAGGCTGTTGCTTCGCAGCCAGCCGGCGGAATAGACCTGAATTGAAAGGGAGAGAATGGCCGTTAACCAGAGCATGGCCAGGGTGAGTCCGTCCACGTACAGTGGAATACCCAGTCCCCCGCCATGGCCCCCGAGATCAATGTGCAGATGCCCCTGTTCCAGCACGGTGCCGCTGAGCGGAACAAGCAGCAGGAGCAAGCCCAGACTGAGCGCGATCCCCAAGGCGTCCGCCAGCCCCCGAGCGCCTAGCGCGAAGGCCAGCATGCCTGTCAGCAGTGGCGCGAATACCAGCAACGTGAGAATCAGCGTCTGCAGGCCCTCACCGTCCATCAGTGATCCTCTCCATCATTGCTGGATGCATGAAAGTAGCGAATGAGAGCCAGGGCAAAGGCCGTCAGACTCACCGAGATCACGATTCCGGTCAGCACCATCGCTTGTGGAATCGGGTCAACCCCGCCGGGATTGCTCGCCGAGATCAGAATTAGAAACAGAAATACCGCTGTGGCCATGATGTTTGCCGACAGCAGCCGGTGAATCAGGCTCGTTCGTGTCAGCACGCCGTAGAAGCCAAGAGAAAAGAGTGATGCCGCAGTGAAGACAAATAGCGTGGTGTTCATTGGCGCCGCTCCAGTGTCATCCCCGGGCTGGCGGAAAACATCAGAATCAGTGTGGTGGCAATGGAAACGGTCAGCGCAAATTCGATGGCGAGAACGATTTCATAGGCCAGCACGTCCGGATACGTCAGCGGGGCATCCGACCAGAACAGCGCGAGTACGGCAAACAGGCTGAACAGACCCAGGCCGATGATGAGCATGAATCGCAGTATCGGAGCAGTGTCATTGCAGGGCTGCAGCCGCCCCGTGAGGCGGTACATGACACCCAGGGCTGCCAGCAGTGCACCGGCCTGGAAGGCACCACCGGGTGAGTGGCTGCCGGCCCAGAACAGGTACAGCCCGGTTGCCAGCATCAAGGGTGTGACGGCCCGAAGAAGTGGCGCCACCATGGGCGGATCCTGCTCTCTTGGTGGATGCAGGGGCGGGAGCGTCATCTGATGCAGCAGAATACGCGCACCAATGATTGCCAGAAGCAGGACCACCATCTCCAGCAGGGTGTCATAGGCACGGTAATCCAGTAGAACCGACGTCACTGGATTGCCAAGAAAATGATCCGGCTGAACCTGTGTCACGGTATCCGGAACCGGGCCGGCCCGCCCCGGCAAATCGTGCATCAGCCAGGTCAGGGTCAGGGCCAGCGTGCCGCAGAAGATCGCCGCCATGACGCGAAATAGCTTGCCGACCGGGCCTTCCTGGTCCAGCTCAATGCTTTGACGGCGCTGGGAGTAGGCGGCCTTGCAGGCATTGAGCAGCAGGGCACCGGTCAGGCCTGCGCCAATGGCGGCTTCCGCCAATGCCAGGTCCGGTGATTCCAGCCGTGCCCAGGCGGCCGCCATCAACAGGCCGAAGATCATGAACATGACGGTGGCGCGAAACTGGCCGCTTGAGGTGACGGCACTCCAGCCCAGACCAAGAAGGCCCAGGCAAAGCAGTGTATCGAAGAGAAGGCCGGCATCAATCATGCCCGGCCTCCGGATACTCCTTTCGGGCATGATGACGCCGGGCGATGAGGAAGGCCGACAGGGTCGAGGACAGCACGGCCATCATCCAGATGAAAAGCAGCAGAACAATGCCGGCCAGCGTGGCGTCATGAATGGCCAGACCCAGACAGATCAGCCCAAGACCCAGGTTGTCAGCCTTGGTGAGTGCGTGCAGACGGCTGAGTGTGTCGGGGAACCGCAGTAGCCCGACCGTGCCGGCCAGAAAGAAAAAGCAGCCCAGCAGCAGAATGGCGATTGCCAGTAGCTCGTCAAGATTCACGGTTTCTCGTTCCTGTTCGTGGGCTTGAGTCGCGGTGGGAGTTGTACGAATGCGATGCTGCCGATGGTGGCCAACATCACGAAGACCAGGGCCACGATCACCAGTGCCGGCATGGCCTGGGCATAGGCCAGCAGCAACATGGTGGCAACGGTGGTGGTGCCGAACAGCAGCATGGAAAGCATGCGATCAGCCGGTGTTGGCCCCAGATGGACGCGTAGCAGACCTACCACCAGGTTGGCCATCAGGAACACTGCCATGCCGGTGAGGAGGTTCTGCATCATCTGGCTTCACTGCCCTTGTGTACATGTTCCGGCCGAAAAATGTCGATCGCTAGCGCTTCCAGCGACTCCACCTGCCCGTGAACATCGCCAGCGATGCTGTGTACGGTCAGGTGATCATCTTCCACGGCGACGGAAAGCGTTCCGGGCATCAGGCTCAAGGCACCGATGACGACGGTTCTTGCCGAGGGGTTCGCGGTCTTGAAGCGGTGGGTAAAGAGGGCATTGTCGATGTTTTTGCCGGGTGACAGGGCGCGCCAGGCGACATCCAGTCCCCCAAGAAAGGATCGCGAGACAAACCAGGCCGAAAAGCGGAGCAGGCCGGCAAGGGAAAGCCGCTCCGGATCCTGATGCAATAGCCTGTTAGTGACGAGCAACGCGCACAGAACGGCCGCGGTGCCGAACAGCCAGCCCTGATTGCCACTCAGGCCGAACCAGAGCAGCATGAGCACGGCTGCGAGAGGGATGTTGGCCGCAATGCGATCGAACATCATCGGTCCCTGTCTCTGGAGAAAGGCTACCCGCCGGTCACCGGGTCGGATACTACATGGTAACCAGCCAGCTCGACCGATCCAAGCAGGCAGCGTTCAAGGTAATCGCTTTATCAATCGTAGCCGGGGGCCGGGACAACTTCGTGCCAGGGTTTCTCCGCTGCCCAGCTTTCACGTGCCAGGTTGACGATCTCCGCAATGTCTTCGGCGGGAATGGCATTGATGTCACCAATCTCACGCTCATTGAAATGGTAGACATACAATCGTGAGGCGAACTGTCGAAAGGGCAGTGAGGATTCACCCGGAATTTCACCATGCCCCTCGGTTGAGGTCACCACACCCATGCCCCAGTCCTGGCGACTCTCATTATTCGGGTTGAAGAAATAGACGCGCATTTCACCCTGCTGATCCATTGCCACGCGCTGGATGGCAATGGCGTGCCAGCCGATGAAGCTGCCAAAGGAATCCGTGGCAACGATTCCGGCGGGTTGCGGATAGATCAATTCCGCTCCGCCATTGAACAGGGGGTGATAGGTGGCGTGGAATTGCCGAATGAAGCCTTCAAAGTCGATCACTGCGCCAGTGCTGTACTGGATGCAGCTGGCAAAGCCGCGATGAACCCACCAGCCGTGGAACTCGGGATTGATCCAGCGGTGACCATCTTCACCCCGCCCCATGATGCGGCGCCCCATCTCCCAGTAAATCTTGTCCAGGTGGGGCACCAGCAGCAGGGAGACCATGTCCAGCTCGGTGTGCAAGTCCTCGATCAGGCCTTCGGTCAGTTCGCTGGATCGGATAAGCGCGCCTTCGAAATGCATGTCGATTTCCCCGTCACGGGCGGCCCACATGATGAGTTCCAGGAGATAACCGGGGTCACATTGGGCCCAGAGACTGATGGCGCGGGCGGACTGGCAGGTGGGGTTGTTGCCCTGTCCGAGGCCCAGTGGCTGCCCCAGCACGCTGATGACACCGGCCATCAGCAGGCTGTGGCCGGAGATGCTGCTGTCGGCACCGGATTCACGGTGCAGGGTGGCCGAGATCTCCTCGCTGGGATCCAGGCGAGTCAGACGCCACAGGGCCGGCGCGATGGGCGGGAAGAAGAGTATGCCCCGGTTAAGCAGGCAATGCAGGCCATACACCGCCTGACTGGTCTGGCCGCCAATGGCATCCGCGATCAGACGTCGGCAGAGATCTTCATAGGCATCCAGGCTGTCACGGCCCACATTGTCCAGCCAGAGCAGGGTAGCGAGCTCGTCCAGAGGCGCACCGGCCATCTGCCGAAGCAGTTCACCGTGCGCCGGGCACGCCAGACCACTGCTGGCAAGGCTGGTGCCCAGACGCTCCAGATTCGCCAGACGCTCGTCCGATGCCGCGGACAGGACGGATTCCGCCCAGGAAGCGGCATCGCGTCGCGCCAGCTCATCCGGCCCACGCCAGGCATCCACCATGCGCTGCGCACGCCGTCGCAGGCCTTCATCGCCAATTTCGCCGAGTCGTGCTTCGATCCGCTCGAGCATGTGGCGGACCGGGCCCACGTCGATGGGACGTTGCTTGAGAATCTTCTCGCATTCGTCCACCAGGGTGGCCATGACACCGGCATCACCCAGTCGTTGCATGAGAAAATTAATATGGGCGCTGGCGGCCTCCCTTTGACTGTCCTGCCGTTCCCTGGACGCCTCGGAAAAATCCGAAAGCGTCAACTGGATGTTCAAGGCGAGAACACGTTCGAGAAAGGCGCGTGCGGTGTCCGGCTCCAGTCCCGGCATGTCGTGGGTATGTTCTGCCACAGCGAGCAGTCTGAGTTCACTGAGGCATTCCAGGGCGATGGTGCGCATTGGCCCGGTGAGGGAGCCTCGCACCAGTTCGGCCTGCAGGCGCTCCGGATACTGCCAGTCGGTACCATAAAAGACCCCGGCCTCATGGAAGCGGGGTGCCAGCTCATGGAGGATATCCAGGCCACCGGGCTGTCTGATCAAGCGAGCGGCGGCATCCAGAACCTGAATCTGATGATTGGCCTTGGCAAAATCCCGGGCGGCGGCCAGGCGTTCCAGTGCCGATGTGAAGCGTTCCCGTGCCCGGTTCAGCAGCTCGGTATCGATGTCAGCGGGGCCCTTCTGCTGTCTGTGCATGGCCGCGCCCTCCTGTCGCCAGCTCGGCGGAATGCTGCGTGAGGCCTTACGATAACCCAGAGCGACCGCATCAGCCAGTCAGTGTCGCCGTGGTGAAAGACTCGCCCGCCCGGGCCCGCTCAGGTAGAATGGGCGTCCGACAAGAGCTGGGGGCCGCCATGCGGCAGCCGATGCATCAGAATCCGTTGCTCCGCGTCCTCGCTGCGGCGGGCGCCGTCCTGCTGGCGGTCCTGGCCGTTCTTGTGGGTGCAATCACCTTGATGGCCTTTCTCGGCCTGGCTGTGATGGCGTTTATCGTCTTCCAGCTCCGGCTGTGGTGGATTCGTCGCCGAATTGCCCGGACACAACGTCAAAGGCGCCGGGCGGGGCAGGCATCCGGCTCCCGGAAGCGGGCTTCAGGTTCTAACGGCCGCGTGATCGAAGGCGAATACCGCCACCACGACGACAAATAGCTCACAGCGTTTTCAGATCCATTCGTTTTCAGGGGTTTTTAAAATGTCTGCAAAGAAATTTTCGCAGTTCCGCGCCCATCCCTGGCACGGAATCGAAGCCGGGCCGGATCTTCCGGGCACGGTCAATGTGTTCATCGAAATTACGCCCAACGATCCCATCAAGTATGAGATCGACAAGGACACGGGATACCTGGTGGTTGACCGTGTTCAGAGAACGTCCTCCCTGCCGCCGGCGGTCTACGGCCTGGTGCCCCGTACCTATTGCGGCAGTCGTGTGGCGGCCCTGACCGGTGACGGCCTGGAAGGGGACGGTGATCCGCTGGATGTGGTGATCTTCAGCGAGCGCCCCATCGGCCAGGCGGATGTACTGGCGGAAGCCAAGGTGGTCGGCGGCCTCTGCACCGTGGACAAGGGCGAAGCCGACGACAAGATCGTGGCCGTGCTGCCCAGTGACCGGGTATATGGCGGGATTGCCGATATTTCCGAATTGCCGGAAGTGTTCGTCGAGCGTCTGCGCCATTATTTCGAGACCTACAAGTGGCTGCCCGGCATGGACAAGTCGCCCTGCGTGGTGAACAGTGTCTATGGCCGTGAACAGGCGCTCAAGGTCGTGGAAGCGGCGATTGCCGATTACGAAGAGCTGGTGGGCGGAAGCGAAGTGAAAGCCGCTAATCAGTAGATCGACGCCGGCTCGACGAAGCATTGAAAAAGCCCGGGGATTACCCGGGCTTTTTTGGTTGTTCGCGGAAAAACGGGGGGCGGCAAGCGGTTTGGGGGTGCCCGCTTGGTGGGCCCTTTACCTTCAGCCTTCGCAGAGCAGGCGTGAGGACTCGTAGGCCCTGGAGATCTTTGCGGTGTCGAAGATGACGTAGTCACGGGAGTCACGGTCCTGGAGGCGCAGTGAATCACCTTCCCGCAAGACCTTGTCCAGTGTGGGCTTGACCAGTGGAGAAGTGGTCAGGTCACTGGCCGGGCGGAGGAAAAAACCGTCCGCGAAGAGACCCAGGAATTCACCTTCCAGTGTCCGGCCGCTGAGCCGATCCCATTTCAGCTGGCCGTCGTTGCCGGGTCTGAAGGCCATCTCGATTTCAACGCCATTCTTCCGGAACGAGGCGCGCCCATGCAGGGTGCCGCCACTTTCCTCAATGACGATGAAACCATGAGGGGAGGGGATGGAGCGAAAGGCAGGATTTCGAAAGGCTCGGGGATCCAGCTCACGGACGGCTGCCGGCAGAGCCATGGACTCGTCAGCCATGGTCGTTTCATTGAAGAGCATGCCATCCACATAGGTCTTGTCCGAACAGACCGTAATGACGTGCAGGGGCTGCTTCAGCTCCAGCGCGATCGCCGAATCGAGAAAAAACAGTGGCGATAGCAGGGCCGTCAGCCACAATCGGATGGGTCGTTTCGCCTTCATTCAGAGCATGCCGGTCTGGAGTTTCGCCTCATCGGTCATCATGTCCCGATGCCACGGCGGGTCAAATGTCAGGTCCACACGCGCCTGATCCACCTGGGGGATGCGTTCAAGCTTGATCTTCACGTCCTGTGCAATGACGTCGCCCATCCCGCAACCCGGTGCGGTCAGCGTCATCAGAACGTCCACATGATAACGCTTGTTGCCGATGGGCGTCAGATTGCATTCATAGACCAGGCCGAGATCAACGATATTGATCGGGATCTCCGGGTCGAAACAGCTCTTCATCCGCTCCCAGCAATAAGCCTCCACTTCCTCTTCGGAGGCATCATCGTCCATGTCCGGCTCCGGCTCGGGTTCAATGCCGAGTGCATCGGCGTCAAACCCCTCGATGCGAGCCATGTTGCCGGAGACATAGACCGTATAACTGCCGCCCAGCGCCTGAGCGATCACCACTTCCGTGTGCTCGGGAATGACCACCCGGCTTCCCGAGGGAATGAGCGTTGCCTCGCAGTCGCGTGTCAGCGCTATCGGGTCTCCGCGTGTATACATAAGCCGCCTCTCCGTCCTGTCCGCGCTTGTCTATTCCGTGGTGGCGATATCTTCGCCATGCAGGGCTGCGTGAAGTGTATGCCAGCTCAATGTGGCGCATTTCACCCGGGAGGGGTACTCCTTCACACCTTCCAGGGCCGCCAGCTTCCCGAGTTTTTCGGTATCGGCACCCTCACCCTTGCCAGTGAGCAGATCGTGCATCTGCCCGAAGAGATCTTCCGCTTCGGCCGCCGGCTTGCCCTTGAGGCGTTCGGTCAGGAGTGATGCCGAAGCCATGGAGATGGCGCAGCCGGAACCTTCGAAAGCCACATCCTGGATGATGCCATCCTCGATCACCACGTACAGTTTCAGTTTGTCGCCGCACAGCGGGTTATAGCCCTCGCTGACCCGGGTCGGGTTCTCGATGCGCCGAAAGTTCCGGGGCCGTCGATTATGGTCAACGATGATTTCGTGATACAGGTCTTTGAGATCCATTGATTGACTGCCTCAACCCAGAATATTCTTTGCCTTCTGCAGCGCAGTGGCCAGAGTGTCGATTTCTTCCTTTGTGTTGTAGAAGGCCATGGAGGCTCGGGCCGTTGCCACCAGGCCCAGCTTTTCCATCAGTGGCATGGCGCAGTGATGCCCGGCACGGATAGCCACGCCTTCACTGTCCAGGATCGTACCCAGATCGTGAGGGTGCACACCCTCGACCACGAAGGACACAACGGCCGCCTTTTTCTCCGACGTGCCGATGATGCGGATGCCGCCAAGGTCATTCAGTGCCTCTGTGGCGTGTGAAAGAAGTTCATCCTCACGGGCGGCAATGGCCTCGATGCCGACCGATTCGATGTAATCGGCCGCCGCCGCGAGGCCGATCGCGCCGGCAATGTTGGGAGTGCCGGCCTCGAACTTGTGGGGCACGTCGTTCCAGATGCTGCGATCAATGCTCACCATTTTGATCATCTCGCCACCGCCCTGCCACGGCGGCATTTCCTCCAGCAGCTCACGGCGTGCCCAGAGGGCACCGATGCCGGTGGGGCCGTACATCTTGTGGCCGGAGAAGGCGTAGAAATCACAGCCCAGGGCCTGCACATCCACGGCCAGATGGGGAGTGGCCTGGGCACCGTCCACCAGAACCGGCACGCCATGGGCGTGTGCCCGTTGAATCAGGTGAGACAAGGGGTTGATGGTGCCAAGGGCGTTGGAAACATGTCCCACGGCAAACAGTCGTGGCCGACGGGCAATGGCCGCCTCGAAGCTGTCCAGGTCCAGCTCACCGGCCTCGTTGACTTCGACAGCCCGCAGGGTGGCACCGGTTTGCTCGCAGACCAGCTGCCAGGGCACGATGTTTGAATGATGTTCAAGCTCGGTGATGAGCACTTCATCGCCAGGCTGCAGACGCGGCCGTGCCCAGCTCTGGGCCACCAGATTGATGGCCTCGGTCGTGCCCCGCAGGAAGACGACTTCCTCGTTGTGGGCCGCATTCAGGAAGCCGGCGATGCGCTCACGGGCCGATTCGTAGGCTGCGGTGGCCCGTTCTGCCAGGGTATGTACACCCCGGTGGATGTTGGCATTGTCCTGGCGATAGTAGCGCTCGACTGCCTCGATGACCGCACGGGGTTTCTGCGAGGTGGCGGCGTTGTCCAGATAGCACAGGGGCTTGTCGCCCACCGTCTGATGCAGGATCGGGAAATCCCGACGCAATGCCGCCACATCCAGCGACAATGCCTTCAGCTTGTTTGCGGCCGTGTTCATTCTTCCAGTGCCTCCAGATCCGCCAGACGACCTTCGCCGGAGACGCGATTGACGATCAGGCCACTCAGCCAGTCACGGATCTCGGCGATGTCCATGCGCTCCACCACCGACTCGGCAAAGGCATAGGTCAGCAGATCTCGCGCCTTGTCGGCATCGATGCCGCGGGAGCGCAGGTAGAAGAGGGCATGTTCATCAAGTTGCCCGATGGTGGCACCGTGACTGCAGGCCACGTCATCCGCGTAGATCTCCAGTTCCGGCTTGGTATCCACTTCCGCCAGCTTGCTCAGCAGCAGATTGTCGTTCTTCTGGCCGGCATCGATCTTCTGGGCATGCTTGTGCACGACGACACGGCCGTTGAAAACGGCCCGGCCACGACCATCGAGAACGCCCTTGTAGGTTTCGTCGCTGTTGGTGTGGGGTGCGGCGTGATCCACGCAGGTGTGATTGTCCACATGCTGCCGATCGGAAACCAGATAAAGGCCATTCAGAATGGCCTCCGCGCCCTGTTCGGCCAGGCGGGCATTGATGTCATGCCGCACCAGCGCGCCACCCAGGTTGACGTTGTGGCTGACATAGCGGCTGTCCCGCGCCTGATGGACGTGAATGCCGCCGATATGAAAGCCGGCGCTGGATTCCCGTTGCAGCAGGTAGTGATCCAGGCGTGCCTGGGCAGAAAGGGCGACTTCACTGACCACGTTGTTGAAGTTGGCCGCACCGTCCAGACCCACATGGTGTTCCAGTACGGTGGCTTCGCTGCCCTGGGCCATCTGGATCAGGATCCGGGGATGGAAGACGAAGGCCTCGTCGCCGGGAACGGACAGAAACAGCAGTTCAATGGGCGTCTTGCACTGCACGTTCGCGGCAATCTCCAGAACCGCACCGTCGGCCACGAAGGCATTGTTCAGCGCGGTAAACGGGGTGTAGTCCAGGCCCGATTGCCGGCTCAGGCGGGTCGCCAGCGCTTCACTGTCGTTCTCCATGACTTCCGCCAGGGAACGCAGGCTCACCCCATCAGGCAAGCCGTCGAGATCGGACAGTTCACTCTGGTAGCGACCGTTGACGAAGACCAGGCGAGCGGCATCCAGGCCCGGGACCCGGGACTGTTCCATCACCTCCCGGCTCACGGCGGGGGCCGGGTGGGTGGTCCCCAGGGCAAATTGACCCTCGGTGATCGGTCTTACACTGGTGTACTTCCAGTCCTCATCCTTCTGGGTGGGCAGGCCCTGTTCACGGAAACGCTCGAGGGCATCCCGACGCAGGGTCGACAGCCAGCCCTGACCGGGCAGGGTGCCCACCGCCCGGTCGAACTGGGTCAGGAAGTTATAGCGTGCGGTGTCCTCGCCACTCATGCCGATGCCGCCTCCTTCTGGATGCCTTCGTAACCGTCCCGCTCCAGTTCCAGCGCCAGGTTCTTGTCGCCGGTCTTGATGATGCGTCCACCGGAAAGCACGTGCACCTTGTCGGGTTCCACATAGTTCAGCAGGCGCTGATAGTGGGTCACCATCACGAAAGCCCGCTTGGGATCCCGCATCTGGTTGATGCCTTCGGCCACCACCTTGAGGGCATCGATGTCCAGGCCGGAATCGGTTTCATCCAGAATGGCCAGGGTGGGTTCGAGTACCTGCATCTGGAAGATCTCATTGCGCTTCTTTTCACCGCCGGAGAAGCCTTCATTGACGCTGCGGCGAATGAAGCTTTCGTCCATGCCCATGCGCTTCATCTTTTCCTTCACTAGCATCAGGAAATCCGCCGAATCGATCGGCTCTTCCCCGCGATGCTCGCGAATGGCATTGAGAGCGGCCTTGAGCAGATAGACGTTGTTCACGCCCGGGATTTCCACCGGGTACTGAAAGGCCAGGAACACCCCCTCATGGGCCCGTTCCTCCGGCTCCATCTCCAGCAGGTCCTTGCCGTTCCAGGTAGCGCTGCCTTCGATGACTTCATAATCACCCCGGCCGGCGAGAATGTGGGCCAGGGTGCTCTTGCCCGAGCCGTTGGGCCCCATGATGGCGTGCACTTCCCCCGGCTTCACTTCCAGGTTCAGCCCGCGCAGGATTTCCTTGCCTTCCACATTGACCTTGAGGTTTTCAATCTTGAGCATGATTCGTTACCTGTCTTTGAATTCGTAGTCCGTTGATCAGCCGACGGCGCCTTCCAGCGTGATGCCCAGCAGGGCCTCCGCTTCCACGGCAAACTCCATGGGCAGTTCCTTGAAGACTTCCTTGCAGAAGCCGTTGACGATCATGTTGACCGCATCTTCCTCGGAAATGCCGCGCTGCCGGCAGTAGAAAAGCTGATCCTCGCTCACCCGCGAAGTGGTGGCTTCGTGTTCCACCTGGGCACTGGGGTTGCGTGCTTCGATATAGGGAAAGGTGTGTGCGCCACAGCGATCACCGATCAGCAGGGAGTCACACTGGGTGTAGTTGCGCGCACCATCGGCCTTGGGCGTAATGCGCACCAGACCGCGATAACTCTGGTCACCCTGCATGGCGGAAATGCCCTTGGAGATGATGGTGCTGCGGGTGTTCTTGCCGATGTGAATCATCTTGGTGCCGGTGTCGGCCTGTTGATGATTGCTGGTCACCGCAACCGAGTAGAACTCGCCCACGGAGTCATCACCGCGCAGAATGCAGCTGGGGTACTTCCAGGTGATGGCCGAGCCAGTCTCCACCTGGGTCCAGGTGATCTTGGAGCGGTCACCCCGGCAGTCACCGCGCTTGGTGACGAAGTTGTAGATGCCGCCCACGCCATTCTCGTCGCCCGGGTACCAGTTCTGCACCGTGGAGTATTTGATGGTGGCATCGTCCAGGGCCACCAGTTCCACCACGGCGGCATGCAGCTGGTTTTCGTCGCGCTGCGGCGCTGTGCAGCCTTCCAGGTAGGACACGCTGGCGCCTTCCTCGGCCACGATCAGGGTGCGCTCGAACTGGCCCGTGTTGGAGGCATTGATGCGGAAGTAGGTGGACAGCTCCATGGGACACTTCACGCCCTTGGGCACGAAGACAAAGGAACCGTCGGTAAATACCGCCGAATTCAGCGCCGCAAAGAAGTTGTCCCGGTGCGGCACCACGGTGCCCAGATACTTCTGTACCAGCTCCGGATAGTCTTTCACCGCTTCCGAAAAGGAACAGAAAATGACGCCGGCTTCCTTGAGCTTGCTTTTGAAGGTGGTCGCCACGGAGACACTGTCAAAGACCGCATCCACGGCCACGCCGGCCAGCTTCTCCTGCTCGTGCAGGGGAATGCCGAGCTTCTCGTAGGTTTCCAGCAGCTTGGGGTCCACCTCGTCCAGGCTCTTGGGGGCCTCGGCCTCGATCTGCTCCTTGCTCTTGGGCGCGGAGTAGTAGGAGATGGACTGGTAATCGATGGGCGGATGCTTGACCTTGGCCCAGCTCGGGTGCTTCATCTCCAGCCAGGCACGATAGGCCTTGAGTCGCCATTCCAGCAGCCATTCCGGCTCGCCTTTCTTGGCGGAGATGTGGCGAATCACGTCCTCGTCCAGCCCCGGGGGCAGGGTGTCCTGTTCGATATCCGTCACCCAGCCGTGCTTGTATTCACGGCTGACGAGTTCGTCCATTTCCTTCTGATTGGTGGCCATGGGTCTTCTCCCGTCGCGATCCACGTCGCTTCGTTGATTCCGGATCAGGCCTTGCGTTCCGGACCTGCATCGGCCGCCGGATTGAACGAGCCCTTTGGGAACCACTGCAGCGGCGTGGCCGGTCGCAGCAATTCGTCAAGGGTGATCTGTTCCAGCGTGCCTCGAATGAGTCGATTGATTCTCTGCCAGCCCTGACCGACACCGCATACGGCTTCCAGGCTGCAATCGCCGTCTTCATGGCTGCATTCAGTCACCGCCACCGGGCCTTCAATGGCGTCGATGATGTCGGCCGCGGTGATTTCCCGCGCCGTGCGGGAAAGGGCGTATCCGCCGGTGGCGCCGCGTGTGCTGCTGACCAGACCGTCCCGCGCCAGGGCCTTGAGCACCTTGCTCACGGTGGGCCCGGCCAGGCCCGTCCGTTCCGCGACTTCCGCGGCCGAATGGCGGCGCTGGGGCTGGCTGGCCAGGTGGGCCAGGACCAGGGTCGCGTAGTCTGTCAGTCGGCTCAGTTTCAGCATTCTGGACGGTCTCCGAAGAATCGGGACTATTTTAGTCCGAATTGAGTTCGCGGGCAAGACGGGCCGGTCCCGCGACTGGCCGAAACCGCCGCCAGGCGTTAGTATCCCCGGCCCGACGACCGTCCCAGCCCGGGGAAACCGTTTCCATGTTTCGAGACCAGCAAGAGCGCAGCGGGGTCATCTACGCCACCGCGACTTTCTGCTTCTATGGCCTGACGCCCCTGTATTTCAAGGCGGTTCAGCACGTGAGTGCGCTGGAGGTGCTGGGGCACCGAATCGTCTGGTCCGTGCTCTTCCTGATCCTGCTCATGGCCTGGTGGGGCGGGCTCGGGCGCGGTCTGAGCGGGCTGTGGCGGCGTGACGTGTTGCCCTGGTTGCTGCTCAGCGGCGCCATCATCGGCTTCAATTGGGGCGTGTTCATCTGGACGGTGCATGCGGATCGGGTCCTTGAGGCCAGCCTGGGCTATTACATCAACCCGCTGGTCAACATTCTTCTGGGGCTCATCTTTCTGGGTGAGCGACTGCGTCCGGTTCAGTGGGTCGCCGTGGGTCTGGCGGCCACCGGCACCCTGACACTGGTGCTTGCCCAGGGGATCGTCCCCTGGGCCGGCCTGGCCCTGGCATTCAGCTTCGGTTTCTATGGCCTGGTTCGTAAACGCGTGGCCGTGCGCGCCGCCAGTGGTCTGCTGGTGGAGACGGCGCTTCTGTTGCCAGCCGTCATCCTGGCCGGGCTGTGGGCCTGGCAAGCCGGGCAACTGGTCTTTCTCAATCTGAACCTGCGGACGGATCTGTTGCTGCTGGCAGCCGGGGTGATCACCACCTTGCCCCTGATCTGGTTTGCCAACGCCGCACGACGCCTGCCCCTGTCCGTGATCGGCTTCTTCCAGTACATCGCACCGACCGTGACCCTGTGCCTTGCCGTCTTCCTCTTCGGTGAGACCTTTACCACCGCCCACGGCGTCACCTTTGGCCTGATCTGGCTGGCCCTTGCGCTATTGATGGCTGATACAATCCGCAATCGCCGTCGCCCCAGGATTCATCCTCAGAGAGACTGACACCGCATGGAATCGGAAGAAATCGCCCTGTTGCTGGTCATCGCTTTGCCCATCGCCCTGGTTCTGCTGGCTGCCCTGGTCTGGTACCTGCGCCGCCGGCGAGCCACGCTCAAGCATGCGCTCAAGGGGCGGACGTGGGGGCAGGCAAAAGATGTGGTCATCCCGGACGGCATGGACGCCCATGTGCACCTGGATTGCGTGATCCTGACCCGCCGCGGCCTGGTGGTTCTGGATATCAAGCGCCTCAACGGGGCGGTGTTCGGCAGCGAACGCATGGAAGAATGGGTGATGCTCGACCGGGGCAAGCGCTTCGGCTTTCGCAACCCTCTGGGCGCGCTGGATGAGCGGGTCAGCGCCCTGGCCAATTTTGTTGGCGGTATTCGCGTGGAGGGCTACATTCTCGTCAGCGGCAATGTTGAGTTCCCCAAGGGCCGCCCGGCCCGCACCCTGGTCGCTGATGATCTCATCGACAAACTCGAGCCCGTGGAAGGCGGCATCCCGGATGGCTGGAAGGCGATGTGGGGCAAGGTGGCAGGGCATGCGGAGTGATTAGTGCTGAGTTCTGAGTTCTGAGTGCTGAGCGGGCAGTGCCCTCGTTGTCGTAATCGTAGTCGTAGTCGTAATCGGCATTTCGAGTGAATAGTGAAACGTGAAACGGAAGGGGGCCTCAGAATTGCCGGGGCGCTCATTGTTGAACGGCCTCGAATGTGAGGCGTAAGGCGTGAGGCGTGAGGTGAAAGGCGGGGCGCCTGCGGCGCCCGACGGCCGGCCTATGGCCGGCCTGATTCGCGCGAAGCGCGGAAGCCGAAGGCTTCGGGTCGTCCCCTCACACCTCACGCCTCACCCCTCACTTTCGAGGCCGCAACACTCCCAGTGCCCCGGCAACTTCTAACGCCGCCTTCCGATTCACGATTCACGAGGTGCCAACCGAAAGCCCCGGCCCTCCGATCCACCCCGGCCCCTCCGACCGGCACCCACTCAGCACTCAGAACTCAGCACTTTCCATTAAATCACTCAGCACTTCGAACCTCGGCATGCCTTGCCAGTACTTCCGCCACACAGGCCGTCAGCTTCTTGCCCTTTTCGATATGCAGAAACTCGTTGGGGCCGTGGGCGTTGGACTTGGGGCCGAGTACGCCGGTGACCAGGAACTGGGATTCGGGGAATTTCTCCGCCAGCAGGCCCATGAAGGGAATGCTGCCGCCCATGCCCATGCAGACCGCATCCTTGCCGAAGTATTTCTCCGAGGCCTTCTGCATGGCGTCGGTGAGCCAGTCGGCGAACTCGGGGGCGTTCCAGCCACCCTGGGGTGAATCCAGGCTGAACGTGACCTTCGCGCCATAGGGCGGGTCAGTCTCGACGATCTTCTTGACTGCTTCGCCGGCCTTTCTGGCATCACAGGTGGGGGGCAGGCGGAAACTCAGTTTCAGTGCCGTGTAGGGACGCAGCACATTGCCGGCATCGGAAAAGGCCGGGATGCCGTCAACGCCGGTGACCGAAAGGGTAGGGCGCCAGCTGTTATTGAGCAGCAGTTCCAGAGGGTCCTCGGAAACGGTGGTCATGTCCTCCGCGGCCAGGGGATACTTGTGGCGGATGCTGTCACCCAGCACATCGGCCGCCTGCTGCGCCTGTTCCAGTCGGTCACGGGGGATGTCCACATTCATTTCCGGCACCTTGATCTCGCCGGTGGCCGGATCCTCGATACGGGCCATCACTTCCCGCAGCACGCGGAAACTGGAGGGCACGATGCCGCTGGCACTGCCCGAGTGAACGCCTTCGGTCAGCACATCCACGCGCAGGGTGCCCACCAGGTTGCCCCGCAGGGAGGTGGTGGTCCAGAGCTGCTCGTAGTTGCCACATTCGGCATCCAGGCAGACCACCATGTCGGGGCTGCCGATGCGATCCTTGAGATGATCGATATAGGGCGGCAGGTCATAACTGCCAGATTCCTCGCAGGTCTCGATCAGTACCACGCAGCGGGCGTGGGGAATGCCCTGCTGCTGGAGGGCAGCAATGGCGGTGAGTGAGCCATACACCGCGTAACCATCGTCAGCGCCACCACGGCCGTAGAGCTTTCCGTCACGAATCACCGGCTTCCAGGGCCCCAGATCCTCTTCCCAGCCGGTGAACTCCGGCTGCTTGTCCAGGTGTCCATAGAGCACCACCGTGCCCGGCTTCTGGCCCTCGATTTCCACCAGCAGCAGTGGCGTCCGGCCTTCCAGCTTCACCACTTCCACCGACATGCCCTTGACGGGCTGCCGGCGGCACCAGGCTTCGGCCTGCTCAATGGCCTGATCGATGTAGCCGTGCTTCTCCCAGTCGGGATCGAAATGGGGTGACTTGGCCGGAATCCGGATGTACTCCACCAGCTCCGGAATGATTTCATCATCCCACTTCCCATCCACAAATTCCCTAAGCACCTTGCTGTCCATGACACAGACCTCTCTGGTTAAAACCTGTTAAAAGCGCCGCGAGATGGACGCAAAATAAACGCGAAATATTAATTAACCACAGATGAACACAGATGGACACAGATGTTTTGGCTGGATGCCAATCCGAGATGAGCGTGCCATTCGCAGAAAGGCCTTCCCAGCCAGCATGGCATGAGAAGCGGTATCAGTAGTTTGGGGTGTTCGCCCCGGTCTGCTTTTATCTGTGTGCATCTGTGTCCATCTGTGGCTGGTTTTCTTTTGCATTATTTAGCGTTCATTTTGCGTGCATTTCGCGGCGCATTTGATTTTCCTCACCAAGTCGAAAAAAGCGTTCGGCGTTGGCGGTTGTCTGGCGGGCCAGGGTCTCGTGGGAGACGCCACGGCATTCGGCCACCCGGAATAGCACATGGGGCAGCCACTTGGGTTCGTTGCGCCGGGTTGATGGTTTTGGTTTCAGGTCCCGGGGCAGGAGATAGGGCGCGTCCGTTTCCACCATGATGCGGTCGTCGGGTATGCGATCGACGATGTCCCGCAGGTGCGTGCCGCGGCGTTCATCGCAGATCCAGCCGGTGATCCCGACGTAGAGATCCCGCTCGATGTAGTGATCCAGCTCCTCGCCACTGCCGGTAAAGCAATGCACCACGGCATGGGGCAGCCTGGGCAGATACTCATCCAGTATCGCCAGGAAATCCTCGTGCGCGTCGCGTTGATGCAGAAAGACCGGGTAGTTGAGGTCGCAGGCGATCTCCAGCTGCGCCCGGAAGGCTCGCTGCTGATCGTCCGGTTCGGAGAAGTTGCGGAAGTAGTCCAGGCCGCATTCGCCCACGGCGACGCATTTCTCCGAGGCCAGAAAGCCCCGCAGGATGTCATTGGTCTCGTCCACATAGTGCCTGGCCATGTGGGGGTGCACGCCGGCCGTGCTCCAGAAGCGTTGCGGCCACTGCTCGGCGAGGGCCAGGGCCTGGCGGCTGCCCTTGACGCTGGCGCCGGTCAGGATCATCCGGCTCACACCGACGGCCTCGGCGTCCTGGATGACCTGTTCGCGGTCATGGTCGAAGCTGTCGTGGGTCAGGTTGGCGCCGATGTCGATCAGCGGATGGGGCGACGTTTCGAGTGCCGTCATGGTTGCTCGCTGTCAGGTGAAAGGCTGGAAACGAAAGGCCGGTATTCTATCAGGCCTCAAGGGCGCCATGAATGGCGTGGGATGCGGGGGCCTCGGCCAGTGGGTCCTGGCGGTAGAAGGCGCAGAGCTGCGCATAGACCGCTGGCCAGAGCTGCTTGAGATGGGCCGGTGTCTCGAAGAAGACCTCGCAGACCACCGAGAAGAATTCACCCGGGTTCTCCAGGGCATAGGGGTCAATGGGCCATTCTTCCTCGCCGGCCTCGTCCAGGGCTTCAAGCGCTTGCCAGGCCTCCGTGAAGGCACGACGCCAGGCTTCCGGATCCATGCCGCGATGCAGGGGCGGGGAGCCGTTGGGCCCATCGTGAAGCATGTCCAGCTTATGGGCCATTTCATGGATGACCACGTTGTACCCCGGTTCCCGGCCGCTCTTGAGAACATCCTCCCAGGACAGGATGACAGGCCCCTGTTGCCAGGCCTCACCGCTGAGTGGGTGACGATCACGATGTATCACCCCGAAATCGTCCTCGTATTCATGCTCGGGGATGAACTCGGCCGGGTAGAGAATCACGGAATAGAAGTTGTCGTACCAGTCCAGCCCGAGGTTGAGGATCGGCACCGCGGCCATGGTCGCGACCCGTAGCTGCATGTGATTGCTCAGTTCCAGCTGCCCGCCGGACTCGAAACGCTTTCGCACAAGAAAACGCAGGGCCAGCCTGCACAAACGCTCCCGATCCGCGCCCTGGTAGCGCCGGGCCACAGACCAGTCCGCCACGGCGTTCTCCCATTCGGCCCTGGTGACGGGCAGGCGGGCCAGGCGGCGGTTCTCGCGCCAGTGTCTGAATAGGCTGAACATGCGCGCTCACAGTGTCGAAAAAACTTGCTCATGTTAGGGCCTGTGTTAGTCTTTTGGCAAAAGACAACCACCCGGGAGGTTCCATGAAGGCTGACGAGTTCGACCCTGATGAAATCAGGGAGCATGTGAAGTCACGCGCCACCTGGTTGCGCCTGGTCTACATGATCATCTTCCTGTTCTTTGCCTGGGTTGCCACCTTTGTCTTCGGTGTGGTGATTCTCGTGTTGTTCCTGTGGCAGCTTTTTGCGGGCCAGCCCAACGCGCAATTGCGGGCATTCGGTGACAACCTCAGTACCTGGGGTTATCAGGTGCTGCGTTTCCTGAGTTTCAACTCGGAAGATCTGCCGTTTCCCTTTGATGCCTGGCCCAGTGGGTCGGTCAAAACGGGCGGTGGCACTTCGCGGTCCCGCAAAAAGGCGAGCAAGAAGAAAAAGACTGCTTCGTCCACTTCCGGGGCGGCCTCTGGCAGCCGCTCGACGCCGTCCGGCGGAGACGATCGCTGATGTGGGAAGCCTGGGGCCTGGTCGGGGCGAGCCTGCTGTTCGCCCTGGCCTGGTTCCCCGCCTCCGTTGCCAAGCAACAGACCTACGGCACCGGCTGGCTGGCCTCCAATCGCGATCAACAGGATCTGCCGCCAATGCCCCGGTGGGGCGAGCGTGCCATCCGAGCTCATGAGAACCTGAAGGAAAACTTTCCCGCCTGGGCGGCCCTTGTGCTGCTGGTGATTGCCCTGGACTGGCAGAACGCCGCCACCGCCTGGGCCGCCGTGCTGTTCCCCCTGGCACGGCTGGGGCATATGGCCAGCTACATTGGCGGCTGGTTCTGGCCGCGGTTCCTCTTTTACTGTGTTGGAATCGCCTGCACCCTGATTCTGGTCGTGGTTTGTCTGCTCCAATTGTTGAGTTAGTTGGGCGGTGAATTTGGGCCATTGCGCGGATGAATGCGCGCCTGCAGGGGGTGGTAGGAAACACGCAGTAAGATCAAATAAAAACGGCGGCCCGAGGGCCGCCGTTTTTCGTTTTGCCGGAAGGAGCTCAGTCGCGTTCCCACCAGAACAGCCCGCGCTCGCGGGGGTGATTGCCGATCTGGTTCATGGTGCGGGCATCGAAGAGACGGCCGTTGACCATTACGTAATCCACGAACTCCGTATTGCGGATGTTCTCCAGGGGATTGCGCTCAAGGACGATCACGTCAGCCAGCTTGCCTTCCTCCAGGCTGCCCAGATGCTCATCCATGCCCAGGTAGGCGGCCGGATTGACGGTGGCGGTCTTGAGGGCCTCCATGGGTGACATGCCACCCTGGGCGAACATCCAGATCTCCCAGTGGGCCGCCAGGCCTTCCCGCTGACCGTGAGCACCGATGTTCACCAGAACACCCCGGTCCATGAGCTGACGGGAGTGGTTGGCGATGTCGAAATGCACGTACTCCTCAGCTTCCACCTTGGCGCGGCGACGAGCCACCGGATCGATGATTTCCCGGGGCACGAAGCCAAGCAGGCGCTCATGTTCGAACACATTGGTGTGCTGATACCAGAAGTTTTCACCACGGAAACCGCCATAGCCGACACCCATGGTGGGGGTGTAGGCCACATCCGTCTGCCCCCAGAACTGCAGCACGTCCTCATAGGTATGGGGCAGACTGAGAGAATGCTCGATCCCGGTGTGTCCGTCCTGAATCATGTTCATGTTGTGCTGGAACAGGGCGCCACCTTCCGGGTGCACATGCATGCCCAGCTCACGGGCGGCCTCCATGACCTGCTGGCGCTGGTCACGTCGCGGCTGGTTGTAGCTCTTGACGCTGAAGGCACCGGCCTTCTGCAGACGTTCCAGGTGCATGCGGGCATCGTCCAGACTGTCCACTTCCACCGTGAAATCGGTGGTGGCGCCGTACAGGATGCGCCCGGTGGAGAAGATGCGCGGAGCGGTGATCTTGCCTGCCCGGCCCATTTCGTGCGCCGCGAACACCGTGTGGGTGTCATTGGAGGGGTCGTGGTAGGTGGTCACGCCAAAGGTGAGGCTGGCGTGGTTGACCCAGTTCTCCTGCGGGATGATCTGATTGCTGCCCTGGGAACCATGCCAGTGGGCATCGATCAGGCCGGGCATGACCGTCTTGCCGGAGACATCGCGCACATGGGCACCGGAGGGAATTGCCACCTCATCCCGCGGACCCACCGCCACGATGCGGTTGCGCTCGACGACCACGGTGCCGTCATCGATGACGTCCAGGTTCTCGTTCATGGTGATGATGCGGCCGCCCACCAGGGCCACGGCACCCTCGGGGATGTCCGCCGGGGTGCTGTAAGCGATGTGACGGCCATCGGCCACGGGCATCTCCGCCTGGTCACGGTCTCCATTGAGGAAATCGAAGACCTTGCCCATGCCCGCGGTGTAGAGTTCGGGGCCGGTGGACCAGTGCAGGGTCGATTCATCCGACCAGTGGATATAGTCCCCGGCCTCGCGGGAGACCCGCTGCAGGGGCAGGGCGCGGGTGTTGGGCCCAAGCTGGATGGTCCGACCACTCACCGCAAAGGGCGCCACGTAGGCGTTGTAACGCTCCTGGAAGGCCACCCATTTCTGGTCCGGTGACACCCGGAAGTTGGTCGCCCAGGTCGTGGTGAAGTGGGTGCGTTCCTCGGCACCGTCCAGGTTCACGCTGACCAGGTTGCGGGTGTCATAGCCCTGGTAGCGCAGCAGGAAGACCCGGTCGTTGTCCTTGCCGAAATGGGGGTTCTGGCCGGCGTCGGTGATCTTTTCCATGTCGCCGCCACGGGCGGAGGCACGGAAGACGCCGGTGGTCTCGCCCCACCAGGGCGAACGCTGCATGTTGCCGGACAGCTTGCGGAACACCACGGTGTCGCCATCGGGGGAGAATGTGGGCTCCACATAATGGCCCGGCTCCTCGGTGATGACGCGACCTTCCCGTCCTCCACGGGCGCGAATCACCCGCACGGCACCGTGATCGGAATCGCTCCAGCTCACATAGGCAATGTGCCGGCCGTCACGGGAAAAGGTCGGGTAGAACTCGAAATGGTCGTTCTGACGAGTCAGGCGGCTGGGCTCGCCGTTCGGCAGGCTGCGGGTGTAGAGATGCCCGCGCGATTCATACACCACCTGATCACCCGTGGGGGAGACAGTGACCCAGCGTAGCATGCGGGCCTCGACCTCATCCGGGGCCGGGTTGATGGGCGGGCGCTGGGCGGTTCGGATCTCCCGCTCGTCCTGTACCCGGAAGGCAATCTGATCCGTCTCGCCGCTGGCCACATCCACTTCGTGGATCTTGCCGCCGGCCCAGTAGATCAGGCGCTCGCTGTCCGGAGTCCAGGCCATGTTGGCGTAGACGCCATGGATGGCCCAGATTTCCTGCATGTCCCGTTCCAGGTTATCCACCACCATGCGTTCGCGGCCGGAACGGATGTCCTTGACGAAAATGGCCGTGTTGGCGCCCACGCGGCGAATGAAGGCAATGGATTCGCCATCCGGAGCAGGGCGCGGATGGATGGCCCCACCGGTGCCGCTGATGTAGGTGCTCAGTTCACCGGTTTCACGGTCCAGGCGACGGATGTCGTAAATACCGGGATGCGGATCCTTATCGTACTGGAACAGGTCACCGGCGGTGGCGTCCTGGCTGAAATAGAGGTAGCGGCCATCGGGCGAGAAGGCCGGTTCATTCAGATCCTGCTGGTCATTGGGGCGCTCGATCATCTGCATGCCGGCGCTGGTGCCGGAGCGATGGTAGAGCCAGATCTCGCCGGCCCCGAGGGAGCGGGTACCGGTGAAATGCTTGCGGGCGGCAATGTATTCGCCGTCCGGGGTCCAGGTGGGGTTGTTGAGCAGACGGAAGCTCTCGTCCGTGATCTGGCGTGCATCCGAGCCATCGGCGCGCATGATCCAGATATTGTCACCGCCGCTGCGGTCGCTGGTGAAGGCGATCCATTTCCCATCCGGGCTGAAGCGCGGCTGCATGTTCCAGGCCATGCCGGAGGTCAGGGCTTCGGCGTCCCCACCGGAATGCGACATGCGGTAGATGTCGCCCAGCAGATCGAAGACGATGGTTTCACCGTCCGGGCTGACGTCCAGGTTCATCCAGGTTCCCTCGGTGACATCCAGTCGGATGGTTTCCGAAGGGCCCGGCGGGTTGTTGACGTCCCAGCCCTCGTTCTCGTCGGCTGAAGCGCTTGCGGCACTCAGCGCCGTCGCCAGGCCAAAACCGGCGGCCAGCGTCAAAGCCTTGCAATATCGCATGGATCACTCCTTGGCGGGTTCAGAAGAAACAGGGGAGGGCGGCCACCGTGCCTGGCGGCGCTCAGCCCAGGCAGAGAGACTATCGCATCCGGACAAAGGATTCTAAACTGTGACCGAGTGGAGCCCGTCGGGTTCCGAATGACTCCAGGGGGAGCGACGCATGAACAACAGGACGTCTCGGATTATGCAGGGAACGGCCATCATGGCCGGCCTGATTCTGCTTGGCCTTCTCGCGGGTTGTGGTGGATCGGTCAATCAATCCCATGAAGTGGGTGCCGGTCAGCACCACGACGGGAATCTGTCGTCGGTGAACGGAACCATCACCCTGCGCGAGGGCGCCACGGTCAACGGCAACCTCTCCACCGTCAATGGTGGTATCCGCATTGAATCCGGCGCCAGCGCCGGTACGGCGGACACCGTCAACGGCAGCATTCGTGTGGGTGACAACGCCGAACTGGGTGCGCTGACCACGGTGAACGGAAGCGTGCGTGTGGGCAGCGATGTGCTGGTGAGCGGCAAGGTCACCGCGGTCAACGGTGCCATCGGTTTCGGCAACGGCACAGTGGTTGCCGGCACGGTGAGCAACATCAATGGCGCCATTACCGTGGATGCCGCGCGCATCGAAGGCGATCTGCTCACCACCACGGGCGATGTTCGCCTGATCAACGCCGCCCATCTTGCCGGCGACCTGCAGGTGGGGCCGGTTCGCCGGGGTGGCCATGACCGCATTCCGCGTATCGTGATCGGCCGTGATGCCGTGGTGGAAGGGGAGGTTCGCATGGAACGGGAGGTCGATCTCTACGTGCATGAATCGGCCACGGTCGGCGAGATCAAGGGAGCGGAGCCTCGGCGCTTCACCGGGGACGAGCCCGATTCCTGATCGCAGCCACAAACCCCTGCCCGAAGTCCGCTGGCGTCGCAGCCCCCGGGCCCGGCGCATGAAGATTGCGCTATGCCCGTGGCGCGGGGTGGAGCTGGTACTGCCCCGCGGCGTCAGCGATGCGGCCGGACGGGCGTTTCTGGACAGCCGGCGTGAGTGGATGGAGCAGGCCTGGGCCCGTCTGCGCCAGCGTGTGCCCGAGGCCTTCGAATGCACCGCACCACGGACGCTGTCACTGCCAGCGCTGGGTTGTTCCTGGCAACTGCACTATGAGCCCGGGCGTCAGCGCCTGCGCGAGCAGGATGCGGCGCTTTTCCTGCCCGGCCCGGCGGAAGCCGGAGTGGCGCGGCGCATCCTCAAGCCCTGGCTCATGGACCGGGCCCGGCACCATCTGCCGGAGCAGCTTGCCCGGCTTTCCGAGGTGACCGGGCTGGCGTACGCCCGCTTGCAAGTGCGGGATCAGCGCAGCCGATGGGGCAGTTGTTCGCAGCGTGGCACCATCAGTCTCAATTTTCGCATCCTGTTTCATCGTCCGGCGGTTCGTGATTATCTGATCCTGCATGAGCTTGCCCATACACGTCACATGAATCACGGCCCAGGCTTTCGCGCATTGATGAGCCGGCTCGAACCACAGTGGCAGGCATTGGATCGTGAACTCAGTCAGCCAGCGGGTGGCATCCCGGGCTGGCTGGGCTGGTAGGGAGCAAAAATGAGCGTGAGCCCACTGGTCAGCGTCGAAGCGCTTCAGCAAAACTCCGGTGACGGTGAAGACATCCGCTTCATTGATTGTCAGGCCAGTCTGGCCGATCACCTTCAGGGCCGGCGCGACTGGCTCAGCGGCCATTTGCCGGGCGCGGTTCACCTGGATCTGGAGCAGGACCTCAGCGGCACGATCACGGCCGAGACCGGCCGTCACCCGCTGCCACGCCCGGAGGACCTGGAAATGGCCCTGGGCCGGAGTGGCATTCATCCCGCTCAGCCCCTGGTCGCCTATGACAACGATGGCGGTATCTTTGCGGTGCGCTGCTGGTGGTTGCTGCGATGGCTGGGCCACCAGAATGTCCGGGTTCTGGATGGAGGCCTTGAGGCCTGGCGTGTCGCCGGCGGCGTGGTCGAGACGGGTCCTGTCCGTACCGAGCCCACCACCTATCGCGGCCAGCGTGAGGCCATGCCCTCGCTGAGCACGGAATCACTGCAGCGAGGCCTGGGGCAACAGGCGCTATTGCTGCTGGATGCCCGTTCCGGTGAGCGCTTCCGGGGTGAGAAGGAAGCGATCGACCCGGTTGCCGGACACATCCCGGGCGCCATCAATCATCCCTTTGCACACAATCTTGATGAACAGGGCCGCTGGCGAACACCCGCCGAGCTCAAGACCCTCTACCAGACATTGATCGGTGACTGGCCGGTCAACACCGTGGTTCACATGTGCGGCTCGGGCGTGACCGCCTGCCATAATCTGTTCGCCATGGAATATGCCGGCCTCGGTGGTTCTGCCCTGTACGCCGGTTCCTGGAGCGAATGGATCCGTGATCCCGCGCGTCCGGTGGCCAGGGATTGAGCCTCGGATCCCGTGGCAGAAATCCCGGGGTTCAACCTTCCTCCAGCAGGGCCGGCAGCACCTGGGCGGCGCGGGCTCGGATGCTGATGTCCAACGCGGCCATTTGCGTGGCTTCCGGGTTGATCTCGGCAATCGTGGCACCGTTTCCGCGTGCCAGATCGGCCAGCCCGGCCGCCGGATAGACCGTGGCCGAGGTGCCGATGGCAATGAACAGATCGGCCTGCCGGGCCGCGCCAACGGCCCGTTCCAGGGCCGGTTCCGGGATGGTCTCACCAAACCACACCACAGAAGGCCGCGCCAGGCTTTCGCACAGGGGGCAACGCGGCGGTTTCTCGGGGTGCCCCTTGATCCGTACTTCATGGCCGTTGTCGAAGCAGTGGTTGCGATGAATGTTGCCGTGGAACTCGATCACCTCGCGATGCCCGGCCCGTTGATGAAGGCCATCCACGTTCTGTGTGACCAGAGTCAGTGAGGGGTGTACTTCCGCCAGCCGGGCCAGCGCCCGGTGGCCGGCATTCGGCTCCACCGACAGCACGCGCTTGCGCCGCCACTGATACCACTGCCAGACGAAGTCGGGATCATGCAGAAAGGCATCCGGCGTGGCCAGATCCTGTGGCTGGAACTTCGCCCACAGGCCTTCCTGGGGATCACGGAAGGTGGGCACACCACTGTCGGCGGAAATGCCGGAGCCGGTCAGTACCACCACGCGCGGGGATCGCTGTATGGCTTCGGCCAGTTGCTGGATGGCTGATTGCATGGTGGAGATTCTATCAGGCCCTATAGGGAAACATTGAAAACATTGGAACCACCGAACACACCGAAAAAAGCATTCCATTGCATGGAAGAACGGTTGTGGGAGCGGCGTCCGCCGCGATTGATTACTTGATAATTCGGTGTTTTCGGCGTGTTCGGTGGTTCCAGTGTTTCAAACAAAAAAGCCCCGCCGAAGCGGGGCTTTTTGTCTTGCCAGTCAACGCCAGGCTCAGGCCGTGGCGGTTTCCTGCTTGCTGATCAGCTGGCGCAGGACGTAATGCAGGATACCGCCATGGCGGAAGTAGTCCCGCTCCTTGGGGGTATCCAGGCGCACCACCGCCTTGAAGCTGATCGGGTCACCGCTTTCCGGCGTGGCCTTCACGTTCACTTCGCTGGCCTCGGCGTTATCAAGGCCAGTGATTTCGAAGGTTTCCTTGCCGGTCAGGCCCAGGCTTTCCGCGCTGTCACCGTCCCGGAACTGCAGCGGCAGCACGCCCATGCCGATGAGGTTTGAGCGGTGAATACGCTCGTAGCTCTCGGTGATGACGGCCTTCACGCCCAGCAGGCGGGTGCCCTTGGCCGCCCAGTCGCGGGAAGAACCGGTGCCGTATTCCTTGCCGGCAATGACCACCAGCGGCACATCGTTCTGCTGGTACTTCATCGAGGCATCATAGATGCTCATCTCTTCATCATTCGGCTGATAGCGGGTCCAGCCACCCTCGGTGCCGGGGGCCAGCAGGTTGCGCAGGCGGATGTTGCCGAAGGTGCCACGCATCATCACCTCGTGGTTGCCGCGGCGGGAACCAAAGGAGTTGAATTGGGTCGGCTCGACCCCGTTATCCATCAGGTACTGGCCCGCCGGGCTGTTCTTCGGAATGGCACCCGCCGGAGAGATGTGGTCAGTGGTGACCGAATCACCCAGCAGTGCCAGGCAGCGGGCACCCTTGATGTCTTCAACCTTGCCCGGTTCCATGCCCATGCCGTCGAAGTAGGGCGGGTTCTTCACGTAGGTGGAGTCATCGGACCAGGCAAAGAGGTCACCTTCCGGCACGTCCAGACTATTCCAGTTATCGTCACCGGCGAAGACACCGGCATAGCTGGAGTGGAACATTCCGGAATCGATGGTGCTGGTGACCAGCTCCTGAATCTCCTGGCTGTCCGGCCACAGATCCTTGAAGTAGACCGGCTTGCCGTCCTTGTCTTCGGCCAGCGGATCATTCATCAGGTCAATATCCATGGTGCCGGCAATGGCGTAGGCCACCACCAGCGGCGGCGAGGCCAGGAAGTTCA
Organism: Natronospira bacteriovora; assembly: GCF_030848495.1. NCBI lineage: Bacteria > Pseudomonadati > Pseudomonadota > Gammaproteobacteria > Natronospirales > Natronospiraceae > Natronospira > Natronospira bacteriovora. The sequence goes on along the minus strand of NZ_JAVDDT010000009.1, from coordinate 8,612 downwards.
TCTTGATGTCGGGATGAATGCGGCCTTCGAAGTTGCGGTTGCCGGACAGCACCGAGGTGGCCACCAGGTCATTGTCGTGCACCGCCTTGGAAATCTCCGGGCGCAGGGGGCCGGAGTTGCCGATGCAGGTGGTGCAGCCATAGCCCACCAGGTGGAAGTTCAGCGCTTCCAGATCCTTGAGCAGGTCGGTCTTCTTGAGGTAGTCGGTGACCACCTTGGAGCCGGGGGCCAGACTGGTCTTCACCCAGGGCTTGACCGTGACGCCGCGCTCGCGGGCCTTGCGGGCCAGCAGGCCGGCACCGATCATCACCGCCGGGTTGGAGGTGTTGGTGCAGGAAGTGATGGCGGCAATCAGTACGTCACCGTCCTTGACCGTGAACTTCTCACCGTCCATTTCCACCTCGCCGGCGCCATTCTTGTGGCTGCCGGGGCTGCCGACGCCGGTGGAACCGCCTTCGCCTTCAAAGGCTGCTTCACCGTTGGACTTCTGCGCACGCTCTTCCAGCAGCGGTTCAAGATGCTTGTGGAAAGCCTGCTTGGCGGCCTTCACCGCGATCCGGTCCTGCGGGCGCTTGGGGCCGGCGATGGAGGGCTCCACCGTACCCATGTCCAGTTCCAGCACATCCGTGTATTCCGGATCCGGATCACCGTCTTCACGCCACATGCCCTGTTCGCGGGCATAGGCTTCCACCAGCTCGATCTGCTCTTCGGGGCGGCCGGTGAGTTCCAGGTAGCGGATGGTTTCCTTGTCCACCGGGAAGATGCCCACGGTGGAACCGAATTCCGGGGCCATGTTGCCCAGGGTGGCGCGGTCGGCCAGGGGCATGTTGGAAAGGCCGTCGCCGAAGAATTCGACGAACTTGCCCACCACACCCTTCTTGCGCAGCATCTCGGTCACGGTCAGCACCAGGTCGGTGGCCGTGGCGCCTTCCGGCAGCTTGCCTTTCAGCTTGAAGCCGATGACTTGCGGCACCAGCATGGTGACCGGCTGGCCCAGCATGGCGGCCTCGGCCTCGATACCGCCCACGCCCCAGCCGAGCACGCCCAGGCCGTTGACCATGGTGGTGTGAGAATCGGTACCCACCAGGGTATCCGGGTAGGCCTGCAGCACGCCGTCATTCTTCTTGCCGAAGACCACGCGAGCCAGGTGCTCGATGTTCACCTGATGCACGATGCCGGTGTTGGGCGGCACGACCTTGAAGTTGTCCAGTGCCTTCTGGCCCCAGCGCAGGAAGGCGTAGCGCTCCTTGTTGCGCTCGAATTCGATTTCGTTGTTCTGGGCCAGCGACTGGGCGGTACCGTAATTGTCCACCTGCACGGAGTGGTCGATCACCAGCTCGGCAGGGGAAAGCGGGTTGATGCTGGCGGCATCGCCACCCAGGTTCTTCACCGCATCGCGCATGGCGGCCAGATCCACCACCGCCGGCACACCGGTGAAGTCCTGCAGAATCACGCGGGCCGGGGTAAAGGCAATCTCATCGCTGGGCTTGGCCTTGGGATCCCACTTGGCCACGGCCTCGATGTCCTTGGCGGACACGCTCACACCATCTTCATGGCGCAGCTGGTTTTCCAGGAGAACCTTGATGGAGTAGGGCAGACGGGACAGATCCGTCACGTCCTTCAGCGAATCCAGGCGATAAATCTCGTATTCCTTGTCGCCCACCTTGAGGGTGGAACGGGCATTGAAGGTGTCGCTCATGGGGCCTCCCGGGGTTGAACTCTGAATGTGGCATCTAAAAAAACAGCGTCAGCAGGCGGTTTCGACGAACGGCCTGTTGATGGTCACGGTCCTGTCTGCAAAGGACGCTGCCACCGGCATTCCCGACAGGAAGCGGTGGTCACTGCGAGCATCGGACTGACGGGGCGGCGGGAACCGGGGGCTCCCGCCGGGAAAACGGGCTCATTATACAGAATCCAGAGGCCTGACTTCACGTTTGTCGCCCGAAACAGTGCCGTTTGCCGGAAGACCGTCCAATCCGGTGGACGGTAGCGGCGGGCCGACGGGCGTTTGTCAGCCTCTGCCGGCCAGTGCTAACAGGCCGGGCGGCAACAAGCCGGTATCGGTGGCCAAGGTTCTGAAATCTAAGGGATAAGCGAGGCGGGGAGGGAAAACGCCCGCGATCGGGGCGTCGAGACAGCAAGACTTCCATTATTAGCACGCATTTCACCGCGTGTGAAGAGAGCCGCCCGCAGCGCCCGAACCGGCATTTGCAGATCCTGCGCGGACAGCCGAAATAATGAATGCGCGGGCAATGCTTGCCCGCCGTCAGAACACAGCGTTCAGCGGAGGTACACGATGAGCGGCCACGAACAGGACAGCGATCTTCTCACCGTCAACGACCTGGAGAGCTGGTTCCGGGGCTCCGTGAGGGAAGCCCTGAGCCGCAACGACATCCAGGCCGAACAGCAGACCGGCAACTATCTCGCCGGCGTGCTCCTGCAGTACGCCCGCAGCGACAGCCTCTATGAAATCACCGAGGAAGGCCGCAACCTCAAACCGCTGGCCTTCCTCTATCGTGATGCCATGGAATCTCCCTCCGAAGGACTGCGGCGCCAGCAGCTGCAACGCCTGGGCGATGTGGCCCTGTTCATTGCCGGCTACTTTGCCGAAAGCCTCAGCCGCAAGGCGGTGGACGTGGACTATTACGCCGGCATGGGTGGTGCGGCCTACAACAGCCTGGCCGCAAGCCCGCCACGCAGCTTCGAGCAGCTGGAAGTGAATGAAGTCTTCCGGGAGTTGGCCGAGAAATTCACCGCCTTCATGGACGTGCTGGCCGAAGTCGGGCGCATGGCCCACGGCAATTCCGAGCAGAACATCCTGCGTCTCTACGAGACCTGGATGCGCACCGGCAGCCCGCGCGCCCGGCGCAAGCTGGAAGCCATGGGCATCACCCCCGACGACAACGCCGTCAGCCGCCGGAGCCACTGATGGCGGCCTCCGCTCATGCCGAAGGGAGTGGCGAGCGCCTGTCCGCCTGGCAGGCCATGCTGGAACGCCTCTACGAGGTCGACATCGGCGTGGACGTCAGTCAGTTCCTGCTCACCGACCGTCGTTTCGTGCAGATGATGGAAGGCCGCCGCTACCGTCCCACCCGGGAAAAGCTCCTGGTGTACGAGATTGACGGCGAACTCAACGTCTCTCTGTATCTCGACGCCGAACTGCTGGCCCGCCTGGATCGGTCGCCGCCGGAGCAATCCCTGCACGCCGGCAATCTGGCCGACTTCTGGCTCGCCCTGGAAGGCGTCAGTCATTTCGTCTACCTGGGCCACAACGCCCGCTACGACCGCCCCGTGAGCCGCCTGGAGATGGAACTGCAGGCCGAGGTGGACAAGTTCGTCCTCGCCAACCTCTTCCTAGCCCGACAACAGGGCCATACTCCCGGCGAGCGCCTGCACCGGGCGTTGTTCCACCACCCCCGTTTCGACGGCCACCTGAGCCACGAGGAAGGGCAGCGCTACGCCCGGGCCAGCCGCTACGCCGGGCGCTACTGCCAGCGCCTGCTGCAGCGCATGCGCCGCCGCGCCGGCGGCGCCCTCAACCGCGAACTGCGCCGCTTCTATCGCCTCAACCGCCACCGCAAGATCGAGTTCATCGAAACAGCGACAGTGGCATGAACCAGTTTCTTCTGGCGGGTCGGATAGCTGCCGGGTAGAGTAACCATGTGCCCAAGCGGTGAAGGGGATGTGACTCGTGACCAATCCAGCGTCTGCACGATGGATCCAGGCCTGGTTCCTGGCGACGCCCCTCTTTCTGGTACTGGATGTGTTGTTTGGTGTGGAGTTTCGTGCCGCCTTCCTGGATCAGAGCGCCGGCCGCATGGCTTGGTACGGCCTCTGCTTTGGCCTGGGTCTGCTCGCCTGGCGCTGGCCGGCAGCCGGCCCGCTGCTGGCGCTACTGGAAAGCGCCAGCAATCTTCTCTTCCTTTGCCTCTCCGTCATGCTGCCGATTTTCGCGGCAGGCAGCGCCATTGGCGATTCCGGTCCGGTGGGTCTTTCCGGCCAGCGCTTGCTGGCTTTCGTGTTGATCAGCGTGATCTGTCTGGTCAGCTTCTATTCCGCCAAGGCCCAGCTTGGCCGCCAGCACTAGCCCCGTTGGCAATCCACCCCATTTGCGTCAGCATGAAGGCCCATTTCCCGACCATCGCCTAGAGGTCTGAATGCGCCATTACGTCCTGCCGTCACTCATTGCCCTGTTGCTGCTGGTCCCTGGCCCGATCAATGCCAGGACAACACTCATTACCGGTGGCCACCTCTTCGATGGCCGCAGTGAGCTGCGCGTCGAGAACCCCGGGATACTCATTCAGCGTGGCCGCATTCTGGCCGTGGGGCAGGGCAGTGATCGCATCGAGAATGCCAAACGCATCCGGCTTGAGTACGATCAGACCATCCTCCCGGGCTTCATCGACCTGCACGCCCACTACCATGTTGATCTCTTCCAGGCCGGGCGGGTGGATGAAACCGAAGCCTACCCGCTGATGTTTCTCGGCAATGGCGTCACCACCACCTTTCCCGGTGGCGAAAAGCAGCCGGAGAAAATGCGCGCGCTGCGCCTGGCCATCAACCGCGGGGAACGCATCGGCCCGCGCATCCTCAACTCCGGGCCGTACTTCGGCAGCGCCCGCCCCGGCTGGGAGGCCGACCGCAGCGCCGGGTCCATCCACCAGGAAGTCCACCAGCTGGCCGAGCAGGGCACCGCCGGCTTCAAGGCCAAGAACCCCACCCGCGATGAACTGGCGGCCCTGATCGACGCCGCCCATCAACAGGGCCTCACCGTCACTGGCCACCTCAATTCCGGGGTCGGCGACAGCGTCAACCCCAAAGACGCCATCCTCATGGGCATCGACCGGGTCGAGCACTTCCTCGGTGGCGACACCCTCAAGGAAGACCGCCATGCCTATCTCAGCTGGAAGCATGTGGACACTGACAGCAAGGCCTTCCGTGACATCGTCGATCTCTATATCGACCACGGTGTGTATTTCAGCGCCACCCTGGCCGCCTTCGGTGCCTTCGGCCAGACCGATTCCCCCGTGTTCGAGGATTTCGCCGACGAGCAGCGCTTCCTCACCGACTACGCCCGCGAACACCACCAGCCCCGTGAAGCCGATGACTTCACCGAGCTGGCCGACATCCTCTACTGGGTCAAGAAAGACACCCTCAAGGCCTTTTACGACGCCGGGGGAGGGCACCTCATCACCCTGTCCACCGACCATCCCTTCTGGGGTGAATACACCTCACCCTTCTACATCCACCGGGAAATGCAGGCCATGGTTCGCGCCGGCCTCCCAGAGCACGCCGTCCTGCGCATCGCCACCCTCAACAGCGCCCGCGCCATCGGCATGGGCGACCAGCTCGGCAGCATCGAACCCGGCAAATGGGCCGACCTGGTCATCGTGGACGGCAACCCCCTGGAAGACATCACTCACACCCGCAATGTCCGCCACGTCATGAAAGCCGGCCAATGGCACAACGCCGAGGACCTCATCCGGCAAGCCGAAGGCCGCATCGGGCCGAGGTCAGAAGAGGGCAGGAGCTACTGGATGCCCAGGGCCAATGAAGCAGAAGAGTAGGGAACAGCGGCTTCAACGCGACAAGACAATGTCCACACGCCTGGCGACCGATAAGTCGGGGGCGCGAACCATGAGCAGTGAGGTGGAAATAGTCGGGTGGCAAAGCTCGCCCTACAGCAAGCTGCCATTCCGCAACCCCATGAACCTGCCCGCGATGCCGAGCCTGAAGGCTTTCGAAGCTGACTTCGGCACCCGAGCCTCGGCCCAGGCCACCCCCTGCCGCTTCGACAAGCCGCCGGAGTAGCCGCAGGAAAAACCGGATAAATTGAGCTAGAGTGGGTACAAGCCAAAGGGAAAGGGCGAATTCCCATGACAAGCAGCTCCGCACAAGCAGCCTCACCAGACCCCACCCCAACCCGGCGGGCAGCTGCCTCCCCAAAAACCCTGGCTCAGCATCCGAGCAATCCGTCACCAGCCATCTCAGAAGGCGTCGCACACCTATCACCTTCCGAGTATGAACCGGCTGCCGCAGCTGCCGATTCCGCCCGGCCCCATCGCGCGCCCTCTTTCTACGAAAACTGTATGGGCATACAGTGTTATTGAAAAGGGAAAATGCGACTGTCGAGGTATCCCCACACCCGAAATGGAAGAATTGCGCTATGTTTCTGATAAACAGGCAAAAACGCCGGCAGCCCGACGATCTGCCGCCGGACTTATCTAGCCGGCGCGTTATCCCCAATAATCGCGCCAGCCATACAATCAGCTGTTAAGTTCTTGGGAGTTCCGTGAAGATTCGATACATAAAACTAGGCGACGGCGGGAAGTGGGAACGCTACTGCATCGAAGAACAGCAGACGCTTAGACTCGGGTACGAAAGCCCACACCATCAGGCATCGTTAAGTGGTGACTGGGATACTGTTCGCAATTTTTGGCTTTCTGCTAGAAATGGAAATCAAGGCGCGGCGAGCCGCGACTTGAATCAGATTCGTGATTTTTATGAGCTTTCAGAATCGGATATCTGGATTACGTTTTACCAGAGAAGGCTGTACTGGTGCCATGCTCATAAAGAAGTTCACGAACTCGTAGATGCCAGTAGAATCAGAAACGTCATAGGCTCCTGGAGTTGTTACGATAAGGAAGGAAGCCCCCTTTCCATCGAGAACATCGATGGCAGAATTACGAAAGTTCAGGGGTATCGTGGCACTATTTGCGGGGTCGAGCTTCCAGAATATCTGCTAAGAAAAATTAACGGCGAAGTTCAGCCTGAAATTCAGTCAACGAAAGAAGCTTTGGCAGCCTTGAAGGTAAATATTGAAAACCTTATCAAAGGGCTGTGGTGGAATGACTTTGAACTGCTCATTGACTTGATTTTTTCCCAGTCCGGTTGGCAGCGGATATCAGTGCTAGGAAAGACAGAAAAGGATATCGATCTTGACGTCTTTTCTCCTGTTACGCAGAAGCGCGCGTTCGTCCAGGTAAAGTCCACCACAACAGCGAATCAAATCCAAAGCTACCGTGAAATATTCAACCAACACCATCAGTATGACGAGATGTATTTTGTCTTTCACACATTTTCAGGGAATCTTGAGAACCTGAACATAGATGATCCAAGGATCGCTGTGTGGGATATTTCAAGAGTGGCCGACTTGGTAATAAACGCAGGTTTGATAGGTTGGCTGCTTGCGAAGAGAACTTAACAATCGGCTGCACAGCGACCGGTTTTCCGCCGCTGCGCAGCTCCAAACCGGCGCGTGAGCCGGGCGTTAAGGATCAGCATGAAGCTTCGACGAATTGACTATTCTGAGCTGACCGCCAAGCAGAAAGAGATCTACAATTTTCAAAAAGTGGCGTCTGAGCTGGCGGACTTCGGCTTCAACTGCATAAAGCTTTCAGATGACTGGCAGGGGGCGGATTTCCTTGCCTATCACAAGGATGGAAAGGAAACCCTGAAGGTCCAACTGAAGAGCCGTGTTTCCGTGTACCAGAAATATTTGGGTAAGGAACTCTACCTGGCCTTCCCGGTGGATGATACCTGGTACTTGATCGAACATGACAAGTTGGTGGAGCTTGTCAGAGAGAATACGAATTGGCTAGAGACGGAATCTTGGTGTGAAAGGGGCGGCTACAGTGCCGCGAGGCCAAATAGAGCGCTTTTCGATGCGTTGCAGGAGTCGCGTTTATGATCCTTAACCAGTCGCTCGAGTTCGCTCCGGCCCTGGTCGGGCCTGCGCCGGACGGGCTTTCCGCTCCGCTCCAAGCCCGCCGCTCAGCTTTGCGTTAGGCTCAATAACCATGAAGAAACTACTTGTCGCCCTGATCTTTTCTATTGGACTTTCTGCCTGTGCCTCAGGCTGGAAGGAAAGCGCTGAAATTGAAGGCTTGTTTCGAGACGCTGAGGCCACGGGCACCTTTGTCCTGCTGGATGCCGGTACTGGCAAGCTCACGGGTTATAACCGGTCCAGAGCCAAAACACGATTTGTCCCCGCCTCCACTTTCAAGATTCCAAATAGTCTTATCGGGCTTTCGGCTGGCGCGGTCAAAAGTGTGGATGAGGTGTTGCCGTACGGTGGTCAGACACAAGTCATCAAGGCATGGGAAATGGATATGGGGCTGAGAGAGGCCATCACGATGTCCAATGTACCTGTGTATCAGGAGCTGGCCCGACGCATCGGCGTCGATTCAATGCGCGACAATCTCGCCAACTTGAATTTCGGCAACAACGACATTGGTGCGCGTGTTGATAGGTTCTGGCTGGATGGCCCCCTCCAGATCAGCGCCATCGAACAAGCCAGTTTCTTGTCGCGCCTGGCTCGAAACCAGTTGCCCGTCTCTGCAGAGGTTCAATCAGCCGTTCGTGAAATTGTGCTGCTAGAGCAGGGGGAGGGTTGGAGACTCTACGGCAAGACAGGCTGGGAAAACGCCCCCGAGCCAGGAGTCGGGTGGTGGGTTGGCTGGGTCGAGAAAGAGGATAACTTGTTCCCCTTTGCAATGAACATGGATATTCATCAAGCATCTGACGCTGGCAAACGTGTTGAACTGGGCATGGCGAGCCTGAAGGCGTTGGGTGTGCTGTGAGCCAGCGCGAGCCTAACAAGTCCATCAACC